>CAKZKR010000116.1 GCA_937124615.1 uncultured bacterium | reverse complement strand
TTTGCTTTTATCCTTCATATGTTTTATTTCAGAGTCTTTTTCCTTATTTCCTGTGATTAAATTATTTTTCACCACAGAGGGCCCAGAGGGAAATTCTTAAAAATAGGAGAAGCATATTATTTGATGTTTTCTCATGGGGAATAGGGGTGGATCTGAAATTTTTATAGATATTGTTGTTATTTTATTTTAAGGGAATTATGCTTGTATCTTAGAGGATGGATGGTGATAAGGTTTTATTAAAGATAGAGAATGATGTGGGCTATTGGGTTAGGGTTAATGGTTTTGATGGTTTAGTGGTTGGGAAAGAATAAGGGATGGATAAATAAAAAAATAACAGGGACGATATGTGTTCGTCCCTGGTAATATTGTGTGTTTTGAAACTATAGGTTAGAACGCTTCAGCAAAGGCGTCAGAAGGTTCTTGAGGTTCTTCTTCGACTTTTGGTATCTCACGGGCTTTGATGAAGGGTCCTGTAACCATATCTTTATAGCCCATGCCGGGACCGACCATCGGAAAGACCAGGGCTTTTTTATCAACGACAACTTCGAGGAATGCGGGTCCCTTATCAAAATTGATAAATTCTTCAAGTGTTTTATGTAGTTCTTCACGATGGGCAACTCGTTTTGAAAATTTAAATCCGTCTGCTTCTGCAGATTTGACAAAGTCTTTTTTGTGAAGAGATTTATCGGAGCCGGAGAATCTCCCTTCGAAATATAGTGTTTGCCATTGGACAACCATTCCGTCTCCATGGTTATTTAATAATAATATTTTTACAGGGATGTTGTAGTTTGTACATGTTTCCATCTCACCGATGTTCATTCGTAGGCTTCCATCTCCATCTATATCAATAATGATTTTGTCTGGTTTTGCCAATTGAGCTCCTATTGCTGAAGGTAAGCCAAAGCCCATTGTTCCCATACTGCCAGAAGTAATGAAAGTTCTGGGATGTTTGATATGAAGATATTGTGCGGCAAACATCTGGTGTTGACCTACGCCAGTAGTAAAGATGGCATCTCCTTTTACTATATCGTTTAATTTCTCGATAACTTCCGCAGGTTGTATTTTCTGGGCGTTATGGTCATAAGCTAATGGATATTCCTTTTTAAGATGCAGGACATGTTTTATCCATGCCTCGTGTTTAAGGGTCAGATTTTTTCCGTATTGAAGGAGTGATTTAAGTGCTTTTCCTGCATCACCGACATGGGACCAGACCACAGGCTTAACTTTACCAATCTCTGCGGCGTCGATGTCAATGTGAAGGATTTTTGCGTTTGGAGCAAATTCGCTGGCTAAGCCTGCTACGCGATCGTCAAATCTTGTACCAACCGCAATTAGCAGGTCGCAATCCATAACTGCATAATTGGCATAGGCTGTTCCGTGCATTCCTAACATGTGTAGACAGAGCAGGTCATGGGTATCTATTGCTCCAATTCCCATAACGGTGGTTACGATAGGAATGCGAAATGTTCGGGCAAATTCACGTAGGATATGTGTTGAATTGCTGGATATAATTCCACCGCCCACATATAGAAGGGGTCTTTTTGATGCTTTCAAAAGGGTAAAAAACTCTTTGGCTTCGTCTTCGGTAATCTCATTATTGTTGATGTTTTGCATTCGGTTTTGGTAACCATGAAGGGGAAGCATGCCTTTCCCCTTAAATATCCCTTCATAGTTTTGGACATCTTTGGGAATATCAATGACTACCGGTCCGGGTCTTCCTGTTCGAGCAATATAAAAAGCAGTTCGAACGATTTCTTCAAGTTTTTCAGGTTCCTCCACGAGGAAAACATGTTTGGCGCAGGAGGACATTAGATTGAATACGGGTGCTTCCTGGAAGGCATCTGTACCGACGGCAGAACGGGCAACCTGTCCGCTGATCATGACGAGTGGAATGGAGTCTGCCATAGCATCTCGTATGGGTGTTGTTGCGTTGGTAGCCCCAGGACCGGAAGTAACTAAGAGTACACCAACTTCACCGGAGGCTCGTGCATAACCGGATGCCATGAAACCAGCCCCTTGTTCGTTTGCCGGTACAATGAGTTGTATGGGATGTTCTTTATGGGTACGGTTCCAACGAAATATCGCATCATAGGTAGGTAATATGGCTCCGCCACTATAACCAAATATAACTTTTACCCCTTCATCTGCAAGCACCTGAAGGATTATTTCGGCTCCTTTCATTTTTATGCCTGCTAATTCATGTTTTTTTGTAACCATTGTAAATCTCCTTCATTGTATGGTTAATGATTTATAACAATTAAAAACTATTTTTTATTTGGATTGTGAGTGTAATTTAAAGTTAAAGCGCCGCAGAATGTATCTTTTCTGCGGCGCTGAAATTTAGATCTCCGCACTATGGTTGTGAGGATTTTATTCAGCAGGCGGAGGCTCTTCTGCTGGCGCCGCAGATTCGGGCGCCTCACCTACACCTACCTTTGGGTTCTCCTCTGGTATTGTTCTTGACGGTTTTTCTTCGGAAGATTTATTCTCAGGATTGATTAGTTCTTCTGCAACTTCTTCAATAGATTTTCCTTGTTGGAGAAGTTCTGTGGGTAAAACATCTTTTAGCATAGAACCTACATCTATAGGTTCCCCGCCTGTGTGTGTTTGCATAATTTCACCTTCGAGGTCTTTTTGATATTCACGAATACTCAAGCCGACCTTGCGTTCAACCGGGCTTATGCTAATAATTTTTGCCATTACTCTTTGTCCAATATGCAGGATGTCTTCGGGGCGATGAACTTTTTCAATGGACATTTCGCTTAAGTGGATAAGTCCTTCGATACCATTGTCCAGTTTGGCAAACGCTCCGAAACTTACCAGTTTTGTTATTTCAACTTCGACATGTTTGCCTATTGGCATTTCTTCGACTAATTCTTGCCATGGGTCGGGCTCTAATTGTTTTAATCCAACACTGATTTTTTCCATTTCTGGGTCAATACTTAGTATTTTTACTTCTATTTCCTGATCTTTTGTCAAAACTTCTACTGGATTGGTAACTTTCTTTGTCCATGAAATATCTCCGATATGTAAAAGCCCGTCAATTCCTTCTTCGATCTCAATGAAGGCTCCGTAATCCATGAGGGCTCGCACACGGCCTTTTACCACAGACCCTTCTGAATATTTTTCTGCCATGAGTTTCCATGGATTGGGTTGTGTTTGTTTTAACCCTAAAGATATTTTTTGTTCGTCTGGATCTACATGGAGTACCATTACATGAACTTCATCTCCAATGTTCATGATTTCAGATGGATGTCGAACTCTCCGAGTCCAACTCATTTCGCTGATATGGATCATTCCTTCGATGCCATCTTCCATCTGAACAAAGGCCCCATAATCTGCAATGCTTATTACTTTCCCTATAACAATGGATCCCACAGGATATTTCTCTTGGGCCGTTAACCATGGATTGGGTGTTTTCTGTTTTAAGCCGAGACTAACACGATGTGTATCGGGGTCATAAGTAAGGATCATTACATCAATTTTTTGACCAATCTTCAACATTTGATGTGGATTTTTGGGTCTTCCCCATGTCATATCAGAAACATGGAGCAATCCATCCAGACCGCCTAAATCAATAAAGGCACCGAAATCAGTGATATTCTTTACTTCGCCCTGAACAATGGAGCCCACTTTAATGGTTTCTAACAATTGTTTGCGTTCTTCTTCTCTGCGTTCTTCTAAAAGTTTGCGATGGCTGACCACCACATTTCGACGTTTCGGATTGAGGCTTAAGATACGCAATTCTAATCTTTTCCCAACGAAATCATCGAGGTCTGCAATAGGCCGTGTGCTGACTTGACTTCCCGGCATGAAAGCATCAACGCCTATATCGACTTTTAGACCACCCTTTACTTTACGAATTATAGTCCCCTCGATGACACCGTTTTCTTCAAAGACTTTCTGGACATATTCCCAATTCTTGATACGGTCGGCCTTGGTTTTGGATAAAACTGGCATTCCTTCCTCATTCTCGGGAATTTCGATATAAAAATCGAAAGAGGTCCCTTCCTTCAATTCAGAACGGTTCGGGAAATCTGTAATTTTTACAACTCCCTCACTTTTGTAACCGATGTCTACCAGGACGCGGTCCTCCAATATGGCCACCACCATCCCTTTAACGACCTCACCTTCCTGAAAGCGTAACATCCCCCCCTGGAGAAATTGGTCCACATCAGGCGCCGACAAGAAAGAATTTAGTTCTTCCTTTAACGGTTGAGACAATGCCTGAGTTGCCATTTCATCTACTTTTGCATTAAGTTCTGAATACTTGTAACCCATGAGTAAAAAACTCCTTTCGGAAAAAAATATCCTGTTGTAAAAACAGGTAGAGTATTATACTATTTTTTTAAGATAAAACTCAAGTTTTGTAAATAATAGTCTTTTGTTGAAATAATTATTATATTTATCTATGGAACTTTATGGTGTAATGGGTGTTTATGTTTTTAAAAGGAGTTCATGTAAAAAGCATTATTGAAAAAGGAGAGAAATAGATGAATAAAAATTTGTTGTTGAAAATAATAAATCCAATTCTTTTGATTCTTTTTATCAGTCAGGCCTGTTCGGGGCTGTTTCACCATTCCTTATCTCATAAGATGTTTGAGATTGTACATGAAGGAGGTGGGATTATATTAGTCGGAATATCTTTGGTGCATCTAATTCTTAACTGGGGTTGGGTTCGTGGAAATTTTTTAAAAATCAAGTAAATTTTGTTATAAAAAGATAAATAGACTACAAAAACATTTAATTTATTTTTAGGTTTATGGAAGGAGTATTGGCTTTCTCTCTCTTGTTTTTATTGCAAATTATTAAAGTACTCTTTCGAGATAAATTTGTCGTAATAATTCTGCTTTTTGACGAACCCCTTTCTGGAGAATTTCGTTAGCACGGGAACAGGTTGGGTTTTTCCGGAGTGCTGTATGTGCTGATTCAAGTTCCCGGTCGATGATGGATACAGACCGTAATTGGCGGGAAAGATAACCTGTATTATTACGGAATATAGGGGATAAAGCAGAACCTAACAATTCGATTTCATTCCAGACATCTTTTTCTTCCGTTTTATTTGAAGGTTCTTGTATTTTGGGTGATGCTATTTGGATGGGGATATCTGGTCTACTCATACTGTTTTCATGTAATAAAGGTTTGTAGGAAACTCCAAAAAGGACATATCCTATTATTAACCAAATAGATACACAAACCGCAATGAGCATATGTGAATGTTTTTTTATGGGTATTTTCGTCTGTTTTATTTTATTTTTTTGTTCTCGGGCCCTTTTCAGAATTTCTAAAGTTAACTCTTTGGGCGGCTCAATTTTGGGTGCAGAATTTAAAAACCGTAATGAAGCGCAAATCGCATCTACCTCTGCAGAACATTGTGGACATTGTGTTAAGTGTCGGGCTATTCCGGAGAAAATAGGACCTCTTCCGTCGACTAAAGCCTCAGCATAGGTTATTAACTGTGTTCTTGTTGGGTGTTTTAGAAACATTTTTTTCTTTTCTCAAAATTTTCAAACTCTGAAGCTGAAGATATTCTCTTTATTCCAGCACTATTATTAATCCAAAACCTGCGTCCAAAGTTTCAAAATTAATGTTCATTCATATATTCGCGAAATTGTTCCAGATAAGGCCTTAAAGCCCTTTCTGCACGGAGAACTCGTGTTTTCGCTGTGCCTAAGGGTACATCTAAAATGTTAGCAATTTCTTCATAAGATAGTTCCAGGAAACGGCGGAGTACAAAGGCTTCTCTTTGCTGTTCTGGAATTTTTTTTAATGCTTTGTTAATCGCTTCGGAGATTTCTGTACATTTTGTTTCCCGCCACACATTTAAATGAGGGTCGGGATGATGTTCTATAGGATTCCAGTCGCTTTCATCATTTGATGTATTAGAAGAATTCCACCATTGTGATAGACTGAAAAATCGAGGTTTTCGATTCTGTCTGCTCCATTCTTTTGATACAATATTGCTTGCAATAGTGTATATATAGGTGCTGAATTTTGCTGTTGGTTGGTATCGTTCCGCACTGGATACGATGGCCATGAAAACTTCCTGAGTTAATTCTTCTGCAATGTGCCAGTTGTGAACCATGCGGAACATATAATTAAATATGCTTCGTTCATATCGTCGGACCAATTCGCCGAAAGCCTCTTCATTCCCTTCTCCAAAGATAATCATTAAATCTTCATCGTTCCATTTTGAGAGGGGGACGGATTTCTCCCGAAGCCGAAGTGCAGACCTTTGCTCCGGCGTTACGGGTTTATAAGGGACGATATTTTCGTATTGAATGTTCATTTTTTCTTTTCTTTTTTGTTTATTATATCACTCAAAAAAGTTTTATTTCTATTAAAATAAAACTTTTCCCTTTATATTTCATAATATTACGACGACGAAAATTTTCTTGTTATTTAAATAATTAATGTATTAAGGTTGTAAATTAGTTTCATACTTTGTATAATAGAAAGTCTCACTATAGATTTTTACAATTTACTTTGAACTCTATTACATATTTGATGGAAGGTTTTTGCCTATGTATATAGGAAGAATTGTTTCTGTGGCCCAAACGGAAGACGGTAGGCTCTGTGCCATGTATCGTGTATCCAGTCGTTCTTTTCCCAACCGTCAAGCGGTGATGAATGCCAACAAAGTATCAATTGTCCCTTTACCGGGTTATGAAACAGATATTCAAAAGAATCCTTATATTTCCTACAATTGCTTGAGGAATATTTTAGATGGTGAGGTGGCTGTGTTAAGTAATGGAAGCCATACAGACCCAATTGCTGAAAAGATTATTAACGGTATGCCTACAAGAGATGCTATTGCTTTGACATTGATGGCACTGGATTTTGAGAAAGATGATTATGCGACTCCGCGTATTGTTGCCGTTGTTGATAAAGCAGAAGGTTCGGGTTGGTTAGGAGTTGTTCGTTCAGATGGGTTAGAAGTTCGGCGTATGGATTTGAAGCCGGGGCGATTCTTTTATGTGGCGACTTATGAAGAGAACTTTATTAGTTCATGCCATAGCGGTGTTTTCCCTGCTATGTCAGCCGATGAAGCCTGTGCTTTTATTTTAGGTGGAGGGGTCTTTTCGGAGCGAACACATCCCATTACCGCTGTTACTGCAATGGCAACAAAAGAAGGGTTTGATATTACTATTCAGAATAGTCCTGTCTTTGCGAAATAGAAACCCTGTTTCGAAAAAAATCTTTTTTATAGTTATTAATAGAAGGTTCTCATTATGACAGATTACGATAAATATGTAAGTCCATTCGTGGAACGGTTTGCTACAAAAGAAATGATTGCACTCTGGAGTCCACAGAAAAAGTTTTCTACATGGAGGAGATGTTGGCTTGCTCTTGCGGAAGCAGAAAAAGAATTGGGATTGGAAATAACAGAGGAACAAATTGATGATTTGAGAAATCATCTTGATGATATTGATTTTGAACAGGCCCGGAAGTATGAAGAAAAAACAAGACATGATGTTATGGCCCACATTCTTACCTACGGAGATGTGGCACCAAAAGCAAAACCGATAATTCATTTAGGGGCTACGAGTTGTTTCGTCACGGATAATACCGACCTTATTTTGTGTCGTGAAGCACTTATTATGGTTCGAAATAAGATTGTTGCAGTGTTAAAGAAACTAAGAGATTTTGCTGTTAAATATAAAGATTTACCATGTTTGGGATTTACACATTTTCAGCCTGCACAATTGGTAACGGTAGGCAAACGTGCATGTCTCTGGGCTCAGGACCTTGTAATGGATTTACAGCAGATTGAACATTTTTTATCAAATATTAAATGTCGGGGTGTGAAGGGGGCCACTGGAACGCAAGCATCTTTTTTAGTTCTTTTCAATGGAGATCATGAAAAGGTAAAACAATTAGACCGGCGAGTTGCAGAAAAATTAGGATTTACGGAAACGATTCCTGTTACAGGGCAGACCTATACCCGAAAAATAGATACACAAATTTTGCAAATTCTGGCGGGCCTTGGAGAATCTGTGCATAAGTTTGCTACAGATTTGAGGTTGCTACAAAATATGAAAGAAATGGAAGAACCTTTTGAGAAATCTCAGGTAGGTAGTTCTGCTATGCCATATAAGCGTAATCCTATGCGTGCAGAACGTGCATGTTCTCTTGCACGGTTTGTGATGGGTATTCCCATATACAGTGAATTCACAACGGCTGTCCAATGGATGGAACGCACTTTGGATGATTCGGCAATACGGCGAATTATTATTCCGGAATCTTTTATGGCAACCGATGGTATACTTAACCTATACCTGAATATTATGGAAAATCCTGTTGTTTACCCGCAAGTTATCGGAAAACATGTGAGGGAAGAGTTGCCTTTTATGGCAACGGAGACTTTGCTGATGGCAGGTGTTAAGAAAGGGGGAGACCGTCAAAAACTTCATGAAATAATTCGAAAGCATGCACAATCTGCTGGTGAACGAGTGAAAATGGAAGGAAAGGAGAACGACTTATTGCAACGACTTGCAAATGACTCGGAATTTCCGTTGAATGAAGAGGAAATTAATGCCTGTCTCGATGAAAGGGAGTTTGTTGGAAGGGCTCCTGAACAAGTAGTTGAATTTACAACCGAAGTTATTGAACCCATACTTAAGAAATATGCGTCTGCATTGGAAATCTCTTCGTCTATTTCTGTATGAAAATAAGTTGATTCAATTCATATTTCCACACTCATTTTCCCCTCAATTTATAAGGGCTTTATTTACTTTTCCACAACTTATGCACATATAATTTCAACAAAATATAGAAGAGCAATTTCGTTATGTAAATAACTATATGTCAATAAGATAGAAACAAACAAAGAAAATTGTTTACAAAAATTCGTGTTTTTATTTCTTGACAAAGTATCTATTTATACACACCACCCCAAAACAAGAAATTCGACTTTTTAAATCTGTAAAATCGAGGATTGAAAGTTTAAAAATTTGCTTTTAGTTTATTTATAATTAATTCTCATAATTTTAGAAAGTGTATATGATTTTCTTTAGAGTGGGCTCGTTTATAAAAATCAATTAGTTAATTGATAAGGGACTGTATAAGAGATTTATATTTATTGGATTTAACTACCTTGCATTAATTTGAACAATGTTGCCAATAACAGGATATATGTTCTTATATTACTGGGTTTTGAGTTCTGTAAATCTTGTTATCAGTGTATGTTTTATTCTTTACTAATGGTTATTGTTCGAAGGATTTTGTTGGAATCCAATCGTATTCAGGGAAATGTGTATGATAGGTATGAACCTTTCGTACTGCGAGGTGCGTTATTATTTTGATATAATTTTCATACACGAAGGAGGAATAAAAATGCCTTTATTTGAGTATGAATGTAAAATGTGTAAGAAGATCTTTGAGTTGCTTGTAAAAAGTGCCGATGAAGCAGTCGTTTGCCCTGAATGTGGCTCTAAAAAAGTGGAACGGATGTTGAGCCATTTTGCTCCGCTGGGTACTTCTTCACATAAGAGGATAAATATGGGTTGTGTGGAGGACCCGGGTTATAAATGTTCCTTGAAAGATTCGGGTGGATGTTGTGGTTGTAATATGTCGTGAAGTTTTTTATGGGTTAGGACGGAGGCCACCTGGGCCCGGGATAAAGCCGTCTTCACTGTTTGGCATTTGTGAGTAACCGTCGGTGTAGTTGAAAAATTGGATGAGTCGGAGTAGTTCTGTAAGTTCTATTTTCCAGTTTTGTGGATTGTAATCGCTATGATGGAACGAACCTTCTTTGAGTCCGTTTGGACCCGGAGCATAACCATCTTCTGTTCCTTCTTCGATATGGTATCCTTCAGAGTTAAAGAATTGGATTAATCTCAATAATTCTGTTAATTGGATTTTCCAGTCGTGGTTGGTATCTGCGGAATGCCATATTCGATTATCCGTATTGTTAATGTTCCATTGAAATTCGCATGTGTTATTGAAGACCAATCGCCATTCAATAAGTTTCCCTGTTTTTCCTGTTACCCAATCGAAAATGACTAATTTCCATGTTCCCATGCTATTATTCCCAATTAATTGAGAGAGGGGTTGAAAAGGTCTATATATCCCTGTGTATGGAGGTGTTTCTTCTTTGATGGCTTTATCAGCGGTATCATCAAACACGACTCTGTCATAACGGCTATTGGCAGAGCCTCCCAATCGTGAAGCGAGATAGATTCTATCTCCTTTAGGAGATTCTAACCAGATTGTTATCTGACCCAATTCTTCATGCGTTAGATTCAGACCTACCTCGACTTTATTAATAATGAAGTTTTTATCTACATATATATGTGAAGTTATTTTTTCTGCATCGGTTATTGTTAAAGGAGTATCGAAAGGATTGTATTGAAGGCATTCCCCTTCGCCTTCTGTTGTCCCTTCACCTTCTATGTTTCCTTCGGATAAGCCTTCACCCTCTATGGTTCCTTCTTGTATTCCTTCTGTTATCCCTTCCTGAATCCCTTCTACAATTCCTTCTATTGTTCCTTCGTTGGTTCCTTCATGAGTTCCTTCTCCTTCAATACATGGAGGGCAAGAACCCCCATCAAGAGTTACTTCGGGATTTAATGTGTTGGCAATGAAGGAATCTGCACCGTCAGTTTCTATGTTAACTGCGTTGTATTCTCCTAAATTACAGACTCCGTCACGGTCTGCATCTCCGTTATATGCAAGGAATCTTTCGGAGGAACGGTCAAAGGCTTCTATGTCCGGCACCGGAATATAAATTGTAGTATTTTCAAGTTGGTCTGTAATAATTCGTATGGTTGCTTCCTCTCCGAGTGTCATAAGTCCGGCAATGGCACGAACGACAACATTTCTTGGGATTAAAATATATAGAAGCGGTTGCACTTGTTGTACTTCGTCGGCCCATTCTTCTGCAAGGATTAGATTGGTTTCGTATGCGGTACGGACACAGCAGTGAATTGGTAGACTCCCTGTGTTTTCAAGGACAGAATCTACCAATCGTGCGTGAATTCGGTCAATAATCCCGTTCCGGTCCAAATCAGCAATATCAGGGTTTTGATTTACCAGTGGATTTTGATAAATTGTTACAAGAGCGTTTTCGAAACCTGCTAAAATCGGGTCCTCTGAATCACAAGTAATGTTACAGGGTTCTATGGCACAGGGGTCGATAGGTTCGCCTTCTTCTATTCCTTCTCCTTCGGGAATTCCTTCACCTTCTATGTTCCCCTCTGGATATCCTTCTGTTGTTCCTTCACCCTCTATGATTCCTTCTACATCACCTTCTTCATCTAACTCAATACATTGTCCCAATGACGGGAAACGGTCTTGTTGAGTGGCCCCTAATAAGTAGCAACACCGACTCCGTAAGCGGAAACATTGATACTCCTGCAAATTTGAATATCCATCTCCATCGGGGTCTGCATTGTAAGCAAGAATTTGTGGTAATTGGACATAGTCTGATAGATTGGGAATGCGAACACCTAAATTGATGCCCTGTGCATTTGCAGCAGATGTCATTGCTTTAATAGGGACTGCCACAGAGTTGGTATCTCCCAATAACATATAAGCGGAAAGAACCTTATGTAATTCGGGGGCTAATGTATTTACCAGACCGGAGGGTCCTCCCAGATCGGTATACATTTGCGAAACATTATGATTCCAGCCATTACATACTTGTTGAGATAAGGAACTAAGATTTCCATGTGTCATGTAGTAATTGATAAGTGCAAATTCGTCGCTATCCAGAATCCCGTTGGGATATATTACGAGTAATTGTTCATCATATCCGCCGTTAATATCGGTGCTACCGGGGTCAAAGGAGTAACCACCTAATTGTGATTCAAAACCTAAATCTTTGATTCGTTTTTGGAGAGCCTTCATTAAGGCGTCAAAATCCACAGGATTACATGGAGCTTGTTCGGGTTCGCACATGCCTGGACAACGGTCTACATTGGCACCTCCGATTGGTGTTTTGGCCATATAAATATAGTCTTCTCTTGTTCCTCCCTTATCTTTTACATAATTGTATTCAATTTTATTTGAAAGTTGGTCGTTATCGGGGTCTCCTCCGGGACCGCAGGATTCCTCTCCTGTAAGGGGCGGGTTTTTGAATGAATAGTAGAAGCCCGAGAGACCTAAATCTTTTGTAATTTTATCTGCAAGGCTCTGACTAACTGTCATGAGCCCTGCTAAGACATGTTCATAGTCACGAATAAGGGAGTATTGTGCATCTCTTCTAAGACGATACAAATTTCCTGTATATTTCTGACGGGCGGGGTGGTTCAAGTAATAATTTGAATCACATAATATATCTGCTAACAAGGCACATTCCCAGTTATCCAACATTCCATTCCCATCCCAGTCTCCTGCGGACCATGAGCCTAAGCTTGGGAATATTCGATATAGGTTTTGCCCTTCTATATCAATAATGTCCTGGAATGGACACGAGGAGGGTTCTTCCCCATTATTGGTTTCAATACCGTCGCATCCACCGCCATTTTCCCTGATAGATGGATTTATGGCATTTGCAACAAATTGAGCCAGACCAGCCAGATCGTGAGGTAAGGCATTGTATTCCGATAGATTGCAGACACCATCGTTATCTGCATCGCCGGATGCACCTAAAACAACAACCGCACTTGTATTAAAGTGGGATACATCTACTTGTATTTGGTCTTCAGGATATAGATACTGATTGGCCTCATCAAAGATTGCCTTTACGGCGGCCAGACTGGAGGGTTCTCCTAAGGTCAATAATCCTGTGAGGGCTTTTTCTACCTTATCTAAATTAACTACCAATCCTATCCCTTGTTCCACAGGGAGTCCCCAATATTTCCGTGATAATCCGTTCCAGAGCATGTTTAAATATACTTTAATAACAAAGTTATTATGGATATAAGCGGAAGCCCCGATGTCGTAATTAAGTGTGGTTTGGCAGGCCAATATCAAGTCTTCTAACAATGCTTGTGCGTAATCAATAATTTTATTTTCATCCAGATCTGTGGTGTAAGGGTCTTTACAGACGAGACAAATAGGGTCCATTAAAGGAATGTTAATACTCAATTCGTAAAGATACTTCAAAGATTCTGCAAATTCTGATTTAATCCCTTCAGGGCATTTCGGGTTTAAGACGGCGATAATGTAATTTTCACGGGTAGCAAATGGCAGTCCTGCATTCATTACTTCTTGATATTCTTGACGATTATTTAAACCATCCATATCGATATCGGTATCGGGATTGAAAGGTTCAATCCATGCACCAAACCGGTTGATCACAAAAGGAATATAGGGTTTGGTTAAAACAGCACTCAATCCATTTTTTATGGCAGAACACATTGAGGAGTCCAAAAGCAAAAGAGAGGTAATCAGATGTTCAACAGGTTGTAATAAACTTGCGTATGCGGGTTCGGAACGGATACCTCGTAGTGTTCCCTGATATGCATTAAACAATTCTGCATGGAGTGGATGGGAAGGATTGCAATACACTTCCGCCAGAGGACCAACTTCCCACGCATCTACCATTCCATTGTTGTCAAAGTCACCAAATTCCCAGAACATACCTAATAATGGGTATAAAGTAAATCCCTGCTCATCAATTATAGGTAATAACGGACAATTATTGGGGACATCTCCACCTCCACCCGCACCTGAACCAATAATGTAATATTCACCATAAATAAAGGAGCCATCGGCTATGCCTGCTAATGGATTCCATACCGCATCGTATATCGTATCGTTATCTATTAAATCCAGACTTAATGAGCCATTTCCCGTCGGGGTAGAAACCGTTACACTATAAGTATTTCCTTGTCCCTCTACACTAAGGATTTCTGCACCCGTAACATTTCCCCGGACATCTAACCGAAAGTCTCCAATATCGACTCCCCTTACCGCTTCTGAAAATTTTATTGAAAACACGACTGTATTCCCCGTAGGAGGATTGTTTGATGCAATCTGTATTGAATCTACAAAAGGAGGATCGGAATCTTTTAGCCATGCACCGTAAACTTGAGCCACAGCATTGTCCATAAGATATAAATAACCGGTGGAATTAAGATGTATCGGGTCTAATTCATTTTTATTATTTGCCCCCATTGCTTCTCGAGGACTAAATAAATCGCGATAACCCCCGGGAAAATTTGAGTAGTTTTCATGGGGTCCTTTGGGTAGAACGGTATAATTTTGTCCAATCCCTAAACTCGGTATTCCCATTCGTGCTTGCATAGTTCCAAAACTATGAATATATGCAACACGGTCCATGCTTAACGCAAGGTCTTTTTTTCTCCGTTCCAACTCTATGAAAACATTATTTACATGTCGCTGATATTCTCCGATTTGTTGTATCGTTGTCCAGCCTAACCAGGGATATTGTGGATTAAAAATTATTACAGGAACTTCCCAAATCCATAATACTAATTGAGTAGGTTGTTCTATTTGTTTAACATAAATAACTACATCGAATGGGTTATACGGATTGGTATAGGTACCCCATGTGTATCCTTCGGATATATTCAAGTAATCATATCCACATATTGCCACGCGGATATTGGGTCGAACACTTAAACAATGTTGAATAACATTTCTTAGATGATGGATAGCCGTGTCTATGATAGCATTCGTTTGCTCCCAGGAATAATGATATTTCCAATTCACATTGATATCGTTTCCACCTAAACTAATGTGAACAATGTCTATGGTAGGATACTCGATAAGTTTTTGGGTTATCTCTGCTTTCAGACTATCTGTATCCCAGTCTGCAGCGGTGGCGCCTCGTAATGCAAGGTCGCCGATTTCAATATATCTACCCCCCAATTCCTGTACAATTTCTGGACGGAGTAACACAGCACGCAGGGCCGGTGGATTTTGTAAAGCCCAGGGATAATAGGTCCAACTGTCCCCAACATACAGTATTCTCGGTATATCGGAGTAAATAATAAAAGATATATTTAGCAACAATAAAAATGTAAGTAGGAACTTGTATTTATTAATGCTAATCTTTGATGTAAACATATTATGCAATTCCTTAGAGTATGTTATGTATTTTTTTACATAAACATTATATCATAATATGTTGATACTTATAAAGAATAATTTATTTTTTTGCTCACTGTATTTTATAACACTTCTATACTATAAGATATGGATAAATATTTTGTAATATAATACAAAGACGATGACTTTAATCATAAATTATGGAGGTGATTCAATGAGACAAAGAATGATGCTACTATTTTGTTTTATTTTTCTTATGATGACTATTGAAGGTAATTCGGAGGAAAAAAATTTTTCGTTTGAGGTAGAGAGGACTTGTGCTTTTAGTTATGCTGGGGACGATTTTTGCTGGTTCCATCCACGCGTGGCTACTATCCCGGTGATTCATAAAAACGGCTACCCGCGTGTGCTTATGACCCTCCAAAAACATCTGATGGTATCCGACTATTATTCAGGCATTTACACCTCTTACACAGACGACGGAGGTAAGACTTGGACAGAACCACAATCCATTCCTGAATTGGACTGGGTTACGAATGAAAGAGGGCATAAGGAAAGTGTATGCGATGTGACCCCGGGCTGGCATGCACCCACAAAAAAATACATCGCTATAGGTATCCGACTTCGGTATGACGACTCAGGACATCAAGTCCGAGACCAAAACGGGTGTTTGGAAGGGGTTTACGCAATATATGACCCGGAAAAAAATCAATGGACCGCATGGCAACCTCTCGATTTAGGGGAACAACTTAAAGAGACCTTTGCTATCATGCCCGGTTGTGTGCAGTGGCTTATAGAACCAGATGGAACGGTTCTAGTGCCAATCTATTTTGCTAAAACAATAGACGACAATAACAAAAACTACTCCGTAACTGTATTCCGACTTAAATTTGATGGTGAACAATTCACATTCATAGAGCAGGGAGATATGATCACCCACGATGTACCGCGTGGAATGTGTGAGCCCTCATTGGCGAAATATAAGGACAAATACTACCTCACAATACGAAATGATGAAAGAGGCTTTGTAACATGCAGTCGTGACGGCTTGCATTATGAACCGATACAGCCCTGGGTATTTGATGACGGCACCGAATTAGGAAGTTATAACACCCAACAACATTGGGCTGTTCACAGCGACGGACTCTTCCTTGTCTATACCCGACGAGGAGCGAACAACGACCACATTATTCGCCATCGTGCCCCTCTATTCATAGCCCAAGTGGATACCAAAGCGGAGAAAATATGTGTGATTCGGAAAACAGAACGAATTGTTTTTCCCGAAAGAGGGGCGACTATGGGCAATTTTGGAGTAACCGCAGTCTCTCCAGAAGAAACATGGGTAACCGTGGGTGAAGGAATGTTCAACAAAGGTGCAAGAGAACGCGGTGCTAAAGGCTGTGTCCTTGTAGGAAGAATTATTTGGTCCAAACCTAATCAACAGGTTATCCCTTATCTACCTTCTTTCCCAAAATAAAAGTATGAATCCGAAATTACACAACCCAAATAACTCATTCTGGACTGAAATACTCCCTCTGGTAGAGCGTCCTTCCCGGTACTTAGGAACGGAATGGAACGCTATTTGCAAAGACTCCGATAAAATTCTCCTTCGTGTGGCACTGGTTTTCCCTGACTTATATGAATTAGGGCTGGGTAATTTAGGTCTTCAGATTCTATACTCAATCCTAAACCAACATTCTCAAATTTGGGCAGAGCGTGTATATGCGCCCGCACCCGATTTAGAACAAATCCTACGGCAGAAGAATCAGCCCCTATTCCTATGGGAATCCAAAGACCCTGTTAAAGCAAGCCATCTCGTAGGTTTTACGCTCCAGTCCGAACTAACCTACACCACTGTGCTGAACATCTTAGACCTTGCCCAAATCCCTATCTTTGCGAAAGACCGCACCGAGGCAGACCCACTTATCTGTGCCGGTGGTCCCTGTTGCCTTAACCCGGAACCAATGGCTCCGTTCATAGACTTCTTCGTCATTGGCGAAGGGGAAGAAATTATCCAAGAAATTGCAGAAATATTGCTCTCCCATTTACAGGCTAGTCGACAAAAAAAGTTAGAACTCCTTTCAGAACTGGACGGGATTTATGTTCCCGGGAGAATTCCCCTTGTCTCCAACCAACAAGGTATTCTCGTTCCGGACCCATCCCAAAAAAGAATTCGCCGAGCCATCTCAAAAAAGTTGACCCCCAATAACTACATTCAAGAATACATTGTTCCTTTTACTCCCCTCGTTCACGATGGACTATCCATTGAAGTAATGCGAGGCTGTACTCGCGGTTGCCGATTTTGCCTCGCAGGCTGTGCTTTCCGCCCCATCCGCGAACGCACCCCGGATGATGTTTCTACGATACTCGCCTCTCTACTCCCCAATACCGGACTGGAAACAGTAAGTTTAGTGTCCCTCTCCACTTGCGACCATTCGCAAATTCAACAATTGCTGCAAAAAACCCGCCTAATTACGCAACCCGCCATGACCGGAATTTCTCTGCCCTCCCTTCGTCTGGACTCATTCTCCGTGATATTAGCCGACACCATCTCCTCTATCCGTAGAAGTGGGCTTACCTTCGCTCCTGAAGCAGGCTCCGAAAGACTTCGAAAATTGATTAACAAATCTGTTACCGATGACGATTTAATGGAAATCATTCAAATTGCCTTCCAAAAAGGCTGGACCCATGTCAAACTTTACTTTATGATAGGCTTACCCACCGAAACCGACGAAGACATAGCCTCTATTATCCAACTCGCCCTACAAAGCCGGGACAAAGCAAAAAAGATAAGACCTTCCGCTCGCATCCATCTCGGAATCTCTACCTTTGTCCCTAAACCCTGGACACCTTTCCAATGGGAACGACAAATCTCATTAAGCGAAACCATAGAAAAACAGAAAAAAATCCTCCACGCCCTACGAAAACACAAAGCAATAAAAATTAACTTCCACACCCCCGAATCCTCGCTCATTGAAGGGCTCATAAGCCGGGCAGACCGACAAATAAGCAATGTGATATTCTCCACATGGCAACAAGGCGCCCGTCTGGAAACCTCCGCCGACCTAATTTCCTTCCAACACTGGCTCCACGCCTTACAGAAACATCACCTCTCCGAAGACTTCTTCCTCCGACCCCGTTCCCATGACGAAATCTTCCCCTGGGACTTCATCGATGCCGGAATAAGCAAACAATGGGTTTGGAATGAATGGCAAAGCGCCCAAAACTACAACATAACCGAAGATTGCAGAGAAACCAGTTGCCACCTTTGTGGAATCCACCGACGCAAAGATCTTACCTGCCTCCATTGGAGAAAAGAAAAGCACGAACCCATCATCGAAATACACTCTTCTGGCGACAATCCCTCTCTTGTCCCCCTCCCGCCTTCCCAACGATTACTGTTGAAAATAGGCAAAACCGGACCGGCCCGCTTCCTAAGCCATCTGGAATTCCAAACTGCATGGATACGATCCCTCCGACGAACTCAACTCCCCTTAGCCTATACCCATGGCTATCATGCCCATGCTCGACTTAGCATGGCCCTACCCGCTCCCGTAGGCGAAACCCTGCTGGAAGAGTATTTAGAAATCTGGCTACAATCCGAAGTAGACGATCTAAACAAAGTTCAAAAACAACTCACCGCTTCCTTGCCCCACGGCTTCCTGCTCCACTCCATAGAACCCCTCCCTTTGAATTATCCTTCCCTTATGGGACGTGTCGCCGGCCTCCACTATGCCCTCATCATTGAACCTGAAAATCCCTTCCCCACAACCGAACTCCAAAATTTATCCGACTTCATCCAGTTCCAACTAAAGACAATCGTAGAAGAAAAAGACAAAACTTCCTCCCTCCCTCTACCCCCTTTCACCATAGACCACGAGATTGACAAAAACCTCCTCTTCCTTCAATGGCTTTCCCCCGTAATCCAAGGCCAATTCCTCAAACCCAAAACAATCATGGAATACCTCCGCAACAACCTTTCCT
>CAKZKR010000115.1 GCA_937124615.1 uncultured bacterium | reverse complement strand
TTCTCCCCGTTGGATAAATAATTTAGGTGTTTTGTATGTGGTATCGTTTTGTTCCCATCTTTTTGTTGGTTTTATCGAATATATTTATGACTTACGCATGGTATGGACACTTGAAGGATATGAAAAGTAAGCCCATATTCATGGCCATTGTATTTAGTTGGAGCGTGGCGTTTTTTGAGTATTGTCTTCAAGTGCCTGCAAACCGTATTGGATTCCAATTCCTGAGTTTAAGCCAATTAAAGGTAATTCAGGAAGTGATAACGATGGTTGTGTTTGCCTTTTTTTCAGTCGTATATATGAAGGAGCAAATCCGTATGGATTTTGTCTGGGCGTCTATGTGTTTGGTAGGCGCCGTGTATTTTATGTTTCGCGGAATGTTCACCAATTAGGCGTTTATTCCTTCCCATACGGATACAAACGGAGGTTGTTGGAGAATATCCAGCACCCCCAAAATATCGGGGTAAGGAGAGATATAGTCCGCATATTCTTTTATTTCTTTATGGGCATTTGCCGGGCATGCGAAAAAGGCGACCTGTTCACGAATGGCCTTATCTCCCAAGGTATCCCCAATTCCTACTGCTTCAACACAGGATGAACCCAATTGGTTCAATATCATTTTTATGGCTTCGCCCTTGTTCACTCCGGCCAGTGAGATATTTAAATAGTAATGACTGGGTTGTATCACCAGTTCGGGTCCCCCTTGTTGTTTAATAAATTCATCAATAGCGTCTATCATCCTGTTAAATAACTCCGGCTTCTGGCTAAAAAGGGAAAGTTGAGCCTCTTTCCCAAATTGGTAGATGATTTCAGGCTGGTTGGGCAATAGTTCCTTTTCTATGAACAATCGAAGATTGCGTAACCCTTTAATTTTATCGGGTGTTACACCTGGACCAAACCGTGAAGTATTATCTTCTAAGGTATAAATTACCGCCCCATTTTCACAAACGAGAGGGGCTCGCAAGTCAAAAATCTTTGCCCACACTTCTACATAAGGTTGGGGACGTCCCGTGCACAAAATAAGGGGAACAGGATAGGCTCCCTGTCCCTTTCTATTCTTAAAAAATTCTGTCAATCTTTTAAAGGTATCCCAATCCCATGCTTTGGAAGTCTCCGGCGTAAGACAACCATCAATATCACTTACAATCCAACGATAACTCACAAAGATACTCCTTCTACATTCGATTTGATTGTCGATTTAATTAATACGAACCGTTTTATCTATTCTTGCTGACAGAAGAGAAATGAAACCCACGAGCATAAATCGTTGAGTGTTCCGGGTGTATATAATGATACGATGTGAGGTATGATTTCAAAAGGCACATCCATACCATAAGTATCCATGACAATAGTTTGGAATGCATAGGTCTGCACTACAAGGGTAAAGAACGCATCGATAACCCCCTGAATTTGTGGTTCCTGGTCCGAGCGGAATGTAAGCATGGGCGTAATGGTATAACCGCAGAGCGTTTCAGATGTTTCTTCTGTATTCCAGTTGCTCATCAAAGATAGCCAGTAAAACCATATCACAGAGTATTCTTCTTCGCTAACCTCCTTACAGGTAGTCTCCCGACTAAATTTCGCAGTCCATTCTCCAATTGGAATAGGGGTATCCTGTATGGAAAGATCTATTACACAAACCGTGCCCTCAATGTTTACAACTACAGCGTGATGGTACGGCCAATAAACACGCAAAGGCTCATCGGGAAAAATGATCTCATTTGTTGATACAAGATTCTGAAACACAATAAGAGGACCTGTAATATTGATGGAAGCCACATCAACGGAAGGATGGGAAACAACCTGCTCAATATCCTTTTCGGTCAGTTGGTTTGAGTCAAGAACAATCTCTGTATCGGGGATAGGGTCTGGTATTGACGCGATTAGATACTGTAAGAGAAGACTTCTATCCTGGCAGGCTTGATTAATCATTGACCAGGCGATTGGGACAAGTGTCCCATCATCGGAACGAATTTTTGCTTCCCTTACATATCTTGAAATTTGAGTGGCTTTCTCACGCGTAATCGGGCGGAGTCCATAAGGGTCTGTCGAAGGTTCCTTCCCTCTGGAAACAGTAATGTTAACCTTACTTCCGCATACTACTTTTGTCCCATATTTGGGTTCCTGCGAAACAATGTAACCTTGTGGATAAACAGCAGAATATTCCCTTGAGATGTCCCCTACTACTAGACAATACTGGCGAAGTATTTCAGTTCCATCCTTTAACGATATTCCAATGAGATACGGAACGCTAACCTTGTCTGATCCCCTTGAAATAAAAAGGGTAATGTTTGTCCTCTCGTCAACTTTTGACCCGGCTGGAGGGTCCTGCCTGACCACACGATTTTCAGGGACTTCATCTGAATATATATAAGAGACCGAAACTGTATAGAACCCCGCAGACCGAAGTTCATTCAGTGCATTCTCCTCTGTATAGCCGATTACATCAGGGACAATAATACTTCTGGGACAGGCAGAACAGAAAGATAAAAAAATCACCAAAAAGATTATTCTTATATATGTTTTCATAATGGAAAGTTTTTGATAGTTTTTTAATTTGTGTGATTATATTCTATCTAATTTTACATACACAAAGGTATAATAAGAGTAATGATACAACGACATGGACTCTTAAAAATATTAATTTTGTAATGAATTTTTTTGGTAATGGAAAAATCTCCATCTCGCCCAGAGGAAGTCTTTATATAGGTAGAATTACAATGCAACGGAAAGGTGGAACACCAGACCCAACAAAGTTGCAATTCAAAATAAAACCGTGTGAATTGTTTTCTGCGGAGAGTTCCTATGGAAATTAATAAAGTATACCTGGGTGATTGTATCGAAGTCATGAAGGGATTTCCTGATGAGACGATGGATTTGATCTTTGCGGACCCACCTTTTAATATAGGAATTAAATATGATATTTATAATGATAATATGTCTTATGAGGAATACTATGAATGGTCAAATCGCTGGATAAAAGAATGCTACCGAATATTAAAAAGGAGGGGTAGTATCTATATTGCTATCGGCGACGAGTTCGCTGGTGAAATCAGTATCATACTGAAGAAAACCGGCTTCTATTTTCGTAATTGGATTATCTGGTATTACACCTTTGGACAGAATCAGAGGAAAAAATTTAACAGAGCTCATACCCATATTCTCTACTTCACAAAGGATAAAGAACATTTTGTATTTAATGATAAAGATATAAGAATTCCTTCTGCAAGACAGACCGTTTACAGAGATAAAAGAGCAAACCCGATAGGGAAAATTCCGGATGATGTCTGGGAGTTTTCAAGGGTATGTGGCACATTTAAGGAGCGGATAGGACATCATCCCTGTCAAATGCCCGAAGATTTATTAGATCGAATAATAAGAACCAGTTCCAATATAGGTGATATTGTATTAGACCCATTTGGAGGGACAGGAACAACCTCCGCTATCGCCAAGAAATTGGGACGAAAATACATCACTATTGAAATTTCAAAAAAGTACTATGACATAATTCTCAAAAGATTAAATGGCAGAATCTCTGAAATGAAACAAACCCGGAGTAATAATACAACCCATCAAAACCTCCTTTTTGATATAGATAATTTCACCGAAACTCAGTGAAGACATAACGATATTATTTATTTTCTTTTGTTGTAAACAAACACTATTTGTTCAGACAATTTGTTGGAAGACAGGATTCTTTCTGAATCTAATCTTCACTTATTCATAATTAAAAAATTTTTCAATAAGTATTTTTAAAATATGCTATATAAAATGAATTAAAGAGGTCCTTATAAGAGCAACCGATGAAATTTCAACTACCTTTGAACTTTTTTAGTAGAAAAAAAATGAAGCAAAATCATGTAAAGAGACAATGAAAATGAATAGACAAATCTTTATATAATAAAAGGAACAAGAAAAGGCTATACAAAGAACCCTATTCTCCCTGAGATGTAAAGAAACACAAAATATCTGAAAAATAGTTATTAATGAAATTTTGATTGGTAAATATACTCTTTTTACCCTACATAAGGCTTATATACCTCAATTCCGTACGCCTCATCTCCAACCGCTCACATAACTCTTCCCCATTTTACTGTCCTTCTTTTCCTCCTCACAGAATAAACCCTGAATACTTATACAGAGGTCCCATCTATTAATTGTAATATCAGACGACTATAGTATTACAATAATTTAAAGTATTGTTTTTCAGATAAAAAACTTGCAAAAGGAAAATTATGGAATGTTCTGTATGTAAAAAAAATCCGGCTGTGGCAAAATGTTCATTTTGCAGTGTAGTAATATGCAAAACTTGTGGAGTGTTATGTCCATCCTGTCAGAAGCCAATATGCAGGACGCACTTGACCCGATTGCCCGATGGGAAGATTGCGTGTCGCTTATGTGCAGTTCCAAGACAAAATGCAACGATTCCAAAAAGAGTAGAACCGACAAAAGCTCCGAACACAACTCCAGTCCCTGACACAAAAAGAGAAAAAATTTCTTTAAGTTTTGAAGATTTAGCATCTGAATTAGGGGATATTCGCATTAAAGTTTCGGATAGAACAGAAACAGAAAGGGAAGAGAAAAAAGAGATACAAAAAACTATAGAAGAAATAGGAAATGAAACCGTAGAAAATCCCTTTGCCATAAGTAGAGAACCGCAAAATCAAGAAGAACTCCCTGCGGTTGGATATAAACACTTAAAGCGAAAACCCAGTGATGACCCCAATGAATTCCGCATACTTACCGCAAGTACACCAAAACCAACACCCATGTGGATAAGTGGATTGGTCAGCGCTCTACTTGCATTTATACTTTCTATTCCCTTATTAAAAAATATTTCTTTTCCCCCGCTCTTTGCCTATTCTATTCTCTTGTTAGGAGGAGGTTCTATCTTCTGGAATGGATATGGTTTTTTTCAATCGGAAACAACTTCTTTCGGTCGTCTCATGCATATTGCAGGGATTTTACTATCTTTGATTGCAATCGTAGTAGGATTTTTCTTCGGTTTAAGATAAGGAATTATTCATGGATATTGGACAAATTATTCAGTTCATTATTGAGCATAAGTGGACCATCGCGGTTTTAGTACCTATTATCCTTGTTATCATTATTGTTAAAATTCGTGGATAAAAATTAAAATATCATATTGCCAAATACATAGAACTTACGATACTCTCTATTTTTTTGTTATTCACGATATTTTTGTTTTACAATCAATCGATTGTAATTGTCGAAAAAGAAGGAGAGCCTGTAAATGCAGAATTTCATTATCGCAGTTATCATAATGGCGTGCTTCCTGTTGGTATGTTTATATGGTGAATACAAGAAAAAACCCCTCTTACGAGCCATTGGTAAAATGATGTCATCGAACTGTTTTTTGTACATCGCCCTTTATTCATACTTCTACTATGATTTGCCTAATTATCTTAATTCCACAATGATATGGATTATTATAGGCCTTGTATGTTCCTGGTGGGGAGATTTATTTTTACTGTCACGAATGAACATAATCTTTTTATTAGGACTGGTTTCCTTCTTTCTCGCCCATGTATGTTATATCATTGCCTTCGTCTTTGCACAGGTGGATTGGTATTTAACAATTTCTGCAATGGGTATATCGATTGTCCCCGCGGTAGCCATTTCCTTCTGGCTCAATCCAAACCTTGGCTCAATGCGAATCCCTGTATATACATACATGATTATTATCAGTTGTATGGTATCATTAGCGATAGGAGCGTGGGCCTACGGCGGGTTATGGAATCTATCCGTAGGAGCACTTATATTTTATGTATCCGATATATTCGTCGCTCGCGACCGATTTAAAACTGCAGATAAATGGAATTTTCTTATCGGTGGTCCTTTATATTTTATAGGTCAAGTATTCTTAGCATCTACCCCTATTTGGGCCAATTAATCAACATAACATCAAAGAAAATGTATAGAGGAGAAAAAGCATGCGTATTTGTGTCGCTGGTGCGTTAGGTAAGATGGGTCGAAGAATTTTAGAAGTCTCCGGCTGGGAAGATGATATTCAAGTATGCGGAGCCTTCGATTTACCCGAATTTGCAGGAAAGGTTATTTCCTATGGCGGAGAAAAATCCTCCTCGAAGGAGATTTCATTAGGAACAGACGCAAAGACTGAGTTGGAGAAAGCAGATGTGTTGATAGACTTTACTCAACCCTCCTCTTCGATTCAGCATGCAGAAATTGCATATGAATTAAAGAAAGGTATCGTAATCGGTACCACAGGTCTATCCAGAGAGCAGGAACAAACCCTCCAAAAATATACACAAGAAATACCCATTGTATATGCTCCCAATATGAGTGTAGGAGTAAATTTACTATTCCGTTTAGTCAAAGAGGTATCCGAGTGCCTGGGGCTGGACTATAATGTTGAAATTGTAGAGATACATCATAATCAGAAGAAAGACAGTCCCAGTGGAACTGCTTTAAGGCTGGCAAAAGAAGCGGCGGAAGGGCTGAACCTCAACCTCCAGACACAGGCTGTATATGGAAGAGAAGGAGTTATCGGACCGCGTAAGAAAGATGAGATTGGCGTGCTTGCAGTGCGTGGAGGAGATGTTGTCGGCGAACATACCGTCTATTTTATTGGACATGGTGAACGAATACAATTAACCCATATCGCACATAATCGAGACAACTTCGCTCGCGGTGCTGTTCGTGCAGCACGATTTATTTACAATCGCCCCCCCGGTCTCTATGATATGATGAATGTCCTCGGCTTTAGATAAGAAGTCTTTTTTCTCTATATATATCTACTCTACTTGGAATATCGCTTATAATTTTCACTCTGAATCCAAACATAAACAGGATATATTTCATTAACATACCTGTAAGAGCCCGGTCCACTTTCTTTATCTATTTCAATTACTTCCAATTCTTTCATCTTTTGAAGAAAATTATGGAAAACCTTTTTCTCATTTGAATTTAGACGGTCCTCAATCTCCTTTTTATTAAACTTTGTCGAATTCGTTTCTCCCAGTTTTCTTAAAATCGACCTATATCGTTCACTACGGAGTGCTCTATAAACTTTAGGGTCAAGGTATTTTTCACCGACCTTTTGTGCCGCGATTATAACACCTTTTTTTGCATCCTCTTCGGTAATTATATTGTCATCATCCACCCAGAATACCGCATCACCTATTTCATGCATAAGGAGAGGAAGTCCCCCCGAAAAATGAACCATTATCCTCATAGCCTTATTTTCAACCTCCATAGATACTTTTGTGAATGCATTTAATAAAAACTTTTCGACTTCTTCATCAGATAGTTTTGCAATTTCGACAACTCTAAAAATTCTCATCAAAGAACTCTGAAGGGATAAAAGAGCGTCTCTCTTTTCAGGAAGTCCTATCAACATAATAAAAACAGGAAAATGTTTGAAATGCGTTGCAACTTCATCTACAAAACTTTTATACCAATTCGCAAAATCTATTTTTTCCGTCAAACCATTTATATCATCTAAAACAATAAATAAACCTTTTCTTTGCTCCTTTATCTTCGTAAGCAAATTATTTATTGCCTCAGGAAACTTTTTTACTAACTCTTTTAAGTCTTCCTGGGGCGGTGCAAAAGTTATAGAGATACCAAAGAGTCCTACTTCTTTAATATACTTCCCAAAAAGTTTTATTAGAGACTGAAGACTTGCCTGCTCATTTACTTCTTTTAAAATTTTATCAAAAATAAGCTGAACCATCTCCTCCAATGTGGAGACCCTTCCTAAAAAAACATGAACTCCCAAAAAATCTGTTTTACTACTTACATAATAGCGGAGAAACGATGCTAACGAACTTTTACCAATTCCTCTTCTCCCTATAAGAAATACATTTTCCGGTTTGCCCGTAGTAGAGGTCTGTCTAACATATTTTATAATTTCTTCTATTTGTTTAGCCCTTCCCACAAAAAGTTCAACGGGAACAGGATACCCCGGAGTAAAAGGACTATATTCTTTCATGTTCATAAATAATACCCTCTATTTAATCAAAAAAAATCATACCATTATGATAAATTATCCTTTACCTTTATCAAAACGAACAATAATCTTCATTTATTATAGTCCATTATATGATATTTCAACTGCTAAATAAGTAGTATAACTTATATAAAGGAAAAGTCCTAATATACTCTTCTATTACATCACTACACTACACAGTAACAACCTAACCATTCTCGTATACAGGCAGACCATGTAATATTGAATAAAAATTTCCCATTAATCCTTCTTTTGGACTGGGGGAATAATCAGTTTCTGACCTATTTGAAGGGTTGATTTTGAAGTTAATTGGTTGGCTTCCAGTAAAGTCTCTAATGGGATACCGTATTTTTTGCTGATGTTATAGGGATTATCACCCTTAGCGACAATATGAGTTATCGATTCTGCAGTTTTTTGCTCTTCAGAAGGAATCTCCTTGGGTTTCTCTTCTTTCTGCTCTTGGGTTTCTTTCAACTGTTTACGGTCCCCTTCCATTCTCGGGGATGGTATTTTTAATTCCTGACCAGCCCGTAGTTTCGTCGGGTCTTTTATATTGTTATATTCCATCAGCAATTGCACAGGGATCCCAAATTTATTGGCTACAACTGCGGGTGTATCTCCCGGATTTAATTTGTAGGTGATAACCTCCTCTACAGTCGTTTTCTTTTCTGTCTCTTTCTCTGCTGCTTCGAGAGGTGAAACTACTGGTTGTGGCTCGGATGGTTTTTCGGCGACGGTATCCTTTGCAGGCGTAGGAGTTTCCGCTACTTTTTCCTCCTCAATCGGTTTGGCTCCGGGAACCTTTAATTTTTGCCCTATTCTAAGCACAGACTTTTCCGTTAAGTTATTTGCTTTAAGTAATTCCGATGTAGAAACACCTACTTTTTTTGCAATCAACCCCGGGTAGTCCCCCGGTTGAACGGTATACTCTGCTCCTTCCCATTTCGGAGTAGGTTCAGAGGTAGGTTTTGTTTCCTCTGATTTTTGCGTTCGAACTATCTGAATTTTATATATTTTCCCCGCTTTCAGAGTCGCACCCTTACGAACATTATTCCACGAACAAAATTCATCTTCAGTAATGCCATATAGTTTACATATAGAAGCTATGGTCTCTCCTCGTTTCACAGTATGTTCCAGGGGACCTGCAGGTTTTGACGCCTTTTCTTTTTCTGTGGGAACTTTTGTCGATTCTTGTTCCACCGTTCCCGAAGGACTTGCTGCAACAGGGGATAAAGAGGTTTTCCTATCTTCTTTTTTTGCCATTATAGTTGGGGTAGGGATGTCGGTTTTATTGGTATCCGTTTTTGTTATGGGATTTTGTCTCAGATATTCTAAGGCCTGGGCCCGACTCTCCGCCAGATAGGCTAATCCTACCGATTCAATCCGCTTCCCGCTGGATGTCAATTTTCCTGCTCGGTCAATCAATCGATGGACCTCTTCCAGTATCCAATTGGCTCGAAAATCCTTTTCTGAAGAAGATGAAGAACCGGTAAGGTATTCTGTAAGTTTTTCTTCACTTCGGGCGATAATATCCAGTAGGGGTTCTCGGAAAGGTTCGCCTCGGTACTGTTCTGTAATACAGATATAGCGCAATAAATGAGCGAGTTTAGCAACAAAAAGTCTTTTCTGTGCCTGAGCCACATAGGTATCTACCTTTTGTTCTTCGATACGAGGCAATTCACGAAATAGATTTAATATATGCACACGATTCTGACTATTCTTCGGGTCCTGTGTAATTGATTTTAATGCATCTGTCATCACAGGATTCCTAAGAAAAGAAAAATCATCAAGATTCATTTCCCCTGCTATATTCTTTAACTCATTGACCGCAGTAACATATAGAACTTCATAAGCATTCCCTATTAAATACTGGGGAGAAGGTTTGTCATCCAGAACAATCATATTCTCATTCACCTGTGGAAGAGTTGAAGGATTCCCACAACTATCAAAAAATTGAGTAGTTGCCAGACCTTCGCCAGAAAGTTTAAGAGGTTCTGTACCCCAGAAAACTACAATCCAATGAGTAAGAGCCTGAAAAACAAAAGCATTTACTGTTTCCGAACGGCTATACCAACCTAAGGGTTCTGCCTCTTCTGTCCATACACGGGTAGTTCCACATAAAAACGATAACAATTGGGAGATTTTGCCATCATTTACCAACAAAGAATAAGGTATGGTCAAAGTTCGGGCACCTGCACATTTTGCAATCCATATTTGTTGTATCTGTTCCACGGGGTCGGAAGAGACACGCTCTGTATGAAGACAATACGAAAAAGGCATGCCCTCTCCTTTATATAAGATAATGGTATCTTTCAATTGCTTCAAATCTTCTGGCGTACCGGAATCTCCACTCCAGGAAATTTCATGGATTATTCCTTCAGGAACAGAAGTGAGAATCTTTGGTAAGGTCTCAATATTGGAAACAGAAGCACGAAATACCGCAATTCCTTTTGTTTTCCGGACCCGTTCAAAAAAAGTCCGGAGTTGCTCAGATGTATAGTTCCCCTTTATTTCCCACGCACTTATAAAACCACCAAATTGATTGTTCAAATCTTCAAAAATATCAATCGGTGATGCAATAGCGTCCACATTGAAAACGATTGTAATACGGTATCCGAAGGACACGGATTTTTGTACCAAATTATTGAGGTCGGATAAAGTACTATCATAAGATACTTCCTTAATTCCCAAGATCTCTGCAATATATAAACCTGTCTCATCAGGGTTATGCAATATAAAAGGTGGTGTAATTGTTTTACTTGTATTTCTATCCATCCTACAAAACGGGATTTGCCATTCCTGTGTATCATTTTTATATTTAATCGATACATTTGAAATAAAATACCCTCTGGAATTGGGCAGGTCAGAGACTGCAACCCAATACTTCCCATTTAAATATGTAAATGGCTTGTTGGGTCGCAATTGCGTAAGGATTTCACCATTTGGTTTCATTATCGAGATGGAAATATCGAAAGCACTATTGGGAGGACCTGAAACACTTACAATGAGAGGCTCATTTGTATATGTTATCGGCACAACCTGGTCTGGTGAGAGAGTTACATCAAAAGGCACCCCTGCAGAAAGAGCCAGTATGCCTAGCATAAAAAAAGAAGCCATGAATTATTCCTTAATATTCACCTACGAAAGGATTGTATTTTCGTTCCTCTCCAATTGTAGTTGCAGGACCATGACCCGAATATACAACGGTATCATCTGATAGCAAAAACAATTTATTTTTTATTGATGATATTAATGTTTCAAAATCTCCACCCGGCAAGTCGGTTCTACCAATCGAGCCTTGAAATAGCACATCCCCTACAAAGACCAAACCATCTCCAACCAGAGATATATGTCCCGGCGCATGTCCCGGCGTATATAAAACCTTCAATGTTAAGTTCCCTACTTTAATCTCATCTCCTTCTTGCAAAAAATTATCCGGCGGGGGCGACGCCTGGAATGGTACACCAAATAATAGAGCCTGTTGTCCTAATGTTTGCAGAACAACTTCACTTTCAGGATGCATTAACAAAGGCGCTCCCGTAGCACGGCAAACACTTGCATTGCCGCCACAGTGGTCAATATGGCAATGCGTGTTTATCACCGCCTTTACACTTAACTTTTCTAGGTCCTTAATAAGCCTAAGATTGGACTCACCCGGGTCAATGACAATTGCTTCACCATTATCTATTAAAACATAGGTATTTACTAAAAACGGTGTAATCTCATAAACTTTAATTTCCAAAACAAAACTCCTTATCATTAGTTATTTTCGCTTTATATTATATTGAAAAAACAAAATCAATATAAATTCAATATTTTTAAACCTCTTTGCTTTCTGTGGTACACGACCCTCACCTAATTTAAAAGATTGAAAGGGGATGTCACATGAATAACATTGGGAAAGAGAGGATTTATGGATTTTTCGGGACAACACTCCCCTTCTTAATTATAATTCCCTACCTCGGTTTTCTACCTGCTTTAGCCGGAATCATTCTGTTATTAATTTCGCTCTATAAATTTTCAAAAAAGTTTAATGATAAAGAGGTGTTTAATAAATACCTTATTGGCTGGATAATCTATTTTATAGGACCAGTTATTGCTTTTATTCTTGGATTAGGCTCTTTTATCCGGGATATTTTAATGGCAGTACTCTTGGGCAATGAATCAGGGATGGCAATGCTTGGAATGGGGGTATTTTTAGCCATCTTAATTTTTTATGCTACATGGGTAATTAGTTGTTATTTCGTTAAGCAAAGTTTTGAACGATTGGGGAAGCATAAAAATATCAATCTATTTAATTTAGCAGGAAATTTTATCTTCTGGGGGGCTGTTGCAATTATACTGTTCGGACTGGGTTTAATAGCCTGTTACGTAGGTTGTATTTTACTTGCGGCAGCATTTTATGCCATCCTTCAAACGGTAGAAAAACCTCCTGAATCTGCCATAACCCCGACCCCTATAAATAACCCTTAATCAGCGATACTTATCTTATTCAGCGTATTTATTTTAATATTCTCGATTCCTTTTTCCCCTCCAGGAGTAATTAAAAATAGGGGTGGCATCTCTTGGGCAGAACCCAAACCAAAGTAGAGACGATAATTCCCTTGATGGGAGCGTGAGTGTTCCATTTCACCGACAATCCGCAGTTTTTGGCTGTTATCACCCATTTTACAAAGGAATTTTTTCGTATAACCGTGAGGATTCCCCTTTGGTCCTTGAATTTCTAATGCGAACCCGTTCCCGGCATTGCTTATGTTTCTCAAAAGACTTAAATACCACCAATCACCATAACCAGATGGATTATCCCCCTTTATCCGGTAGCCCAGCATTACATCCTGTTTTCCATCATTATCCCCATCAAAACACTGTATACGGGCATCACTTATTTCTGTTTTAGGGATATGTGTAAGGGCAAGCAAATCTATTCTTTCAAACATCTTTCCCTGAAGGTTCAAATATACTCCCTCCGGAACAGATAGAAATTCATCATAGCCATCATTATCAAGGTCTGCCCAGCATGCCCATAGCGAAGTTTCCGGCAAATGATAATCTTTCGGATTTAGCCATTCAAATTCAAGTCCCTCTTTATGTCGAAACATGAAAATTTGGTATTCCGGCTGGGTAGCAAAAACAAACTCTTGATTTCCATCATTATTAAAATCACAACTTGCAAGAAAAACAGGTTTAAACTCTACCTGTTCGTGCCCGCGAACAATATGCTTCTGGAATTGTTTGCCATTCTGATTTACAAAAATAGCAGGTTGTTTATTGCTAAAAGATAATAAGTCCACATAGCCATCATCATTTATGTCAAGCCAAAAAATCGGTTGGTCTCCTAAAATATCTAACCCATAATTTAAAGAACATTCTGTATATTGGCCCTCTACGGCTTCTTTTCGGAAAAGTCTGCACATTTCATCACGAGCACAAATAACAAATAATTCAAGGTAATCGTCATTATCAATATTTACCCAGCAAGATTTCCGCGTTCCACAACCACAATTGATTAGCCCGGAAGTCTCATATACATTTTCGAACCCATTTCCATCTCTATTTATAAAAAGTTGGTCTTTCATCTGTCTCCGAAGTTCTTCATATTCCGGACTACCCCGCAATCCGCCCCGGCCGGAAAACAAATCTACTTTGCCATCCGTATTTATATCGGCCCAACTATAACTATGTCGGTCAAAAGTATTTAATGTAAATTGGTGTCCCATCGGGGATATTTTGTAGGGTCCAATATAAATCCTATTCAATGGGAACGCCTTCGAAATAGAAAACTGCACCGGAATAGCAGGGCGGTCCACATCTATTACAACAAGGGCTTCGCGTTCCATACTAAACTTGTATCTTGTTTCGCCAATACTTTCCATCGTTTTCTTTTCTACAATCTGAGAGACACCTATTCCGCCCCTTGTATCAATAACTTGTGTTCGTGTATGAGGGACAAGAACATCAATGTCTAATGGGGGATGCACATTACTAGATAAGGGCAAATAGTAAATATGGACCTTATGCCAGAGATAATATATAGAGAGACCGGCTTCTGTAATCTGTGGTGGACCCATACTACAAGCAAACCCGGGCAAGTCGGGCTGTAATCCTAACTGCAGATCAATCGTAGCGTTCTCGAATAACATTTTACCTTTATTCAACAAAACAGTAGGGAGAAAATTGCAATTGCTGGAGAATAAATCCAACAGACCATCCTGATTAACATCCGCTACCCCAAAATCAAACAACTGATAACGATGTATCGGAACAGCAACAGATTCAAATCCCAAATGATTTTTTTGAAGTGTTGAAAAAGATAATTCATATCGGGGCAAACCTGTTTCATTCAACAGAGAGGGAGGTCCTAATAAAATCTTTGGATTTAAAAGCTCTTCCTTGTGAAAAATAGAGAGAAAGCTTCCTTCAAAAATAACAAAGACTCCTATCCCTATAAAGAAGATGAGGATCGTCGCCACAAGAAA
>CAKZKR010000114.1 GCA_937124615.1 uncultured bacterium | reverse complement strand
TTGGAGCAACTTTACTCACTTGGTCAATAAGATTTCCTTTTGCATTGGCAGAGCCTGAATAACCGAAGGTTAGAACCAATACTAACAATATTGGATAAATCCAACTCTTCTTCATATTGTTAACTCCTTTTTTATTCATGGTTATTATTCCCCTTGTGTTCATAACTCTCTCTTCTATGTTATTTGCGATTATTTTCTGACTCTTATTCATAGTTTGTTCTCCTTTTTGATTTGTGTTTGCTTTCTCTTTTGGGTTCATCGTTTTATCTCCTATATTGATTATGGTTAATCCCCGTATGGTGTTCATTACGAAACCTCCTATACAATTCATAGATAATCTCCCTCTTTACAAAATCTTAAACAGATACTTAAACAGATACTTAAAACCATTTGTGATCATTTTCCGGTTCCAGGTTGAGTTTGGAATACGCGGGACCGGTTTTGGTAAAACCTTTGTCTGAGAGGACCATTGTTGTAATGTATTAATTATCGCCCTTGCCATATTCATTGTAGAGGGAGTGCTTTTGGCTATACTCTCGATGATAATTTTCTTAAACTTTCCATACTCGTGGAAAGTCCTAACTACAACCACCTTTAATTTCCCTTCTGAAGCTGCTTGTAGAACTCTTTTGGCCGCTTCTTTCTGTTGTGGTGAAGATTTTGGACTTTTTAGCACCCTCTCTGCAGATTTAATCGTATGTTCTACTGTCCCCTGCTTATGCCCAAAACTATGATTCAGCGGGCTGGAATTCGCCTTGCACTCAAACACAAAGACTTCTCCTGTCTTTGGGTTGTAGTACACTTGATCCGGTCCTTGGGGAATCGCTTTTCCTACTCTTCCATCAAATATAGGTTTTAATCCCATTTCTTTTGCCTTCATTCTACCTCCATATTCCCCTATCTCTTCACCAATTTTAACTCGCTCTTCAGGCGTTGCATTTATCCATCGTTCCCTATAATCGGGAGTTTCAATTTCTACATCGGACAATCCCGAGGCAAGCCCTGTTTCCTTCGCACTCACCAACTGACACCAAAGAGTGATTATTATCACTGCGAACATCATTATGTTTTTTTCTACTTTTTTATTCATATTTTTTCTCCTTATATTTAAGTTTTAATTCTATCCCTTATGAAGCACTTCTTATGCCAGGTTTATATAATGTTTCAAGTAAATGTTTGTTATTTGCTAACTCATTTTGTATCAATTAGTTAGTTCTAAAGAGTGTTAATACAAAAAGATTTTAAGAAAAACAGCCTTATCTACTTTTTAAAGAACTCTTTAAATTTTCTAAACTTAAATTTAAAAAAATAACTTTATCAATAAATTTTGTCCTTTTATCTCTCCCCGTCCCTCATCAAGTCCGCATTCCATAAGACCTGTTTGTATAAGACGATTCCAAATCCGACACAGCATTGGTTCGACAGCATTTGCCTTGCGGTTTTCTACTCAATCCCCGAGAATTCACAAATAAATTATAGTCCCGTACCTGTTCGTCCGTCTGTGGGTCGGATGAATTATACTCTGCTTGTAAAAACAGTTTTCTTAACAGCCCCTGAAATAGATATAAGGGATGCTCCGGTTTCTCTACCTAAGGTCTGTATACCCTTACCCCTTTATACTTCTGCTCCGCCCCCCAATTCATGATCTTTGCCCTTCTTTTCAGAAGGGCTTCCGCTTTTATCTTCTTCTTTAATAATATTTCATATTCTAAAATGCGTCGGGGTCTTATGTCCATTTATCTTTATACCCTTTAGTTTTCCCGTCGAATGTCTATCATAGAGAATGGCTATTTCTATTTTTTTTCTCCATGAAGGCCTTTCTTCCATTTTTCTTAAGGACCTCTTTTCCTTGTATAATCTTCACTACTTATCCAGAGATTTTAAAATGTGTCCCGATACAGTGTAGAAAATTAGGAAAAGGACAAATATAAATTAATGAATATTTTTAAATCGAAAAAAAGAGGATTAAGGTCCTTTCGTAATGCGATTGTTTTATTTATAATTATATTAATAGTTCCCTTGATTATTTTATTTTTTGCCAGGGTGTTTTTTTCTGCACCTCCTATATATCCCAAATATGAAGAGTTGGTGAAGAGAGCCAAATCAAGCGAAAATGGGTATATTTTTTTTAAGGGAGCAAAGAATCTTGCAAAGATGATGCATTGTGGGTATTTTTCCTCGACGACATGGAAAATTATGTTGTCTGATAAACCGGAAGGATTTCATTTTGATGAGGATGTTTTTAGGTTAGAAAGATGGGATGAATTCACTTATTTCAATTACTATAAATTCTTAGTTAAAAGAAACCTTTTCGGGGAAGAAATGGAAGCCTATTTTAACAAAAGGTATTCAATTACGGGTCCGACAAATTTTCATGAGCGTTCTTGTATATATCCCGGTGAAAATTGGGTACAAGATTTTCTCCGCAACTCACAAGGGATTTTAGATAATATTAAGAAAGCGAGACAGAAAGATTTTTTTCTACCTTATGAAAATATTTCAGGATATATTCGGCCAGAGATGATAATGGATTATAGTTTATTACTCATTGAATTGGTCAATGTTGTTTTATTGATTCAAAAAGGTGATTATCCGTCTGCATTAGATTGGATAGATAGTTTCAATCAGATTGCACTTCTTATGGAACCTCTATTTTTATGGGGTCCTTCATTAGTGGCACAACAATTATCCGTTATAAGCATTGTTGCTTCATATCCCCCACTAACAGAGCCTTTTTATGAAGATTTGCTCTGTCTTTTGACAGAATTTAAAGAAAAAATTAAATCAATAGATTTTAATACAGTGTACCAGAATGCATTATTTTATTTTGAAGATTCTTTTGTTCAACGACAGAATCAACTTATGTATTCGCCTCCTTATTATAGTATTCCCAATAGCATATCTATGTTTTTTGCTTATAATGAAATTTCTCGTATGTTGGATAAGCACAGAGAGGTATTCACAACAGCGACATGGAAAGATATTGAAGATGCTATCTTATATAATAAAGGGAAAGTATATTCTTCAATGGTCTCTATAAAAACTATCAAAAAGAGATCATCTGTCGGTTCAAATGAATACTGGATGTTTTGGTCCGGGGAAAAATTCAAGAACTTGTTATTAAGATATAATAGTGCTTTATGTTCTATTTATGGAACCATATTAATAGTCCTTTTAGAGCAATATTATAAGCAAAACGGTGTTTATCCGGACGATCGGGACAATTTTATGAAAGATTATTTCACAGAAGAGGAAATAATCTGGATGAATGATTACCTGGACATTTCCCTTTCTCCCGAAAAATACTTTATTGATTACTATCCTATTCCCAAAAAAGAACGAGATACACATAAATCGGATATATTCCAATATAGAAAAACATATCGTCTTTATGCGTATTAAGCAAATGTTAACCGTATTTATCTATACTACGACAATAACATGATAAACTTATCTTTATTTCATCATTTTTTTATCTATAATGCCTTATTCCCCTTTTCTGATTTATCTTAATCCTCCGTTTAACCTGTATTATTTATCTAATCCCTTGATTCCTACCTTCTACCATACCTTCATTACGCCTTTATTTAACAACATATTCTTTATTTAATCCTCCTTATATGTTGATGTTTCTAATCTATTCGGTTATTCGTTAGAAAATGGCTCTAATCACTCTCCTTACGGATTCCCGCAATTTGTATTTACGCTTGCATAAAAATATTAATAACAGATTCCTGTATTCAACTATTTTCCAAAAATATCGAAATCCCTGGCTTCCTGACAATCAAAAGAAATGAGGACCCAAAAAAGTAAAAGTTAAAAGGTATTTCATAGACTTCTTATTTGCCTTGTGTAATTAAAACTATGTAAAGTAAATAGGTATTTCTATAATTGAAACAGAATAATTCCGAATTGTGAAATATGTGAAGGAGATGTCAATGTCTCAATTTACTTTAATTGACTGGGTTGTTTTGGTGGTGTATTTTTTATCTATGGCGGTAATGGGTCCTCTATTTGCCCATCGCGGTAAAAGTACAGAAGGCTATTTCCTTGGGGGAAGGTCCTACCCGGGTTGGCTTATCGGATTGTCCATGTTCGCTACAAGTATTAGTTCTATTACTTTTGTGGCTTATCCGGCAGATGCATACAAAACGGCATATCTTCGGTTTTTACTCTGTTTGATGCTTCCCGTCGGTGTCTATCTTGCCAGTTTAATTTTCCTGCCGTTTTATCGTAAAGCGGGGATTGTTTCTGCGTTTGAATATTTAGAGGGGCGTTTCGGGACAGGCACACGCGCTTATGCGGCGATAGCCTTTATTGTGGGACAGTTAATCCGTATTAGTTTAATTTTGTATCTTGTAAGCCTTCTTGTATATGAAATGACGCATTTAAATCCTTATTTATGTGTTCTTATTGGAGGAATTGTTACTTCATTTTATACAGTATTGGGAGGAATCGAAGCGGTTATCTGGACAGACTTTATTCAATCGTTCTTACTATGGGCCGGGGGATTTGTTTGTTTAGGAATGGTTTTGTATAGTATTCCCGGGGGGGTGGGTACTGTGATACGCGAAGCCGTTGCAGATGGAAAATTTATGTTAGGTGATCTGAATACAGCAACAGGTGTTTTAGAGCCAGCAAAATGGGGCTTTTCACTTTCAGAAAAAACAATATTAATGATGCTTTTAATGGGGGTTGCACAATGGTTAACGGAATATAGTAGTAATCAAAATGTAATTCAGAAGTATGTCGCTACGAAGAGTGAAAAAGATGCTTTTAGTGCGATATGGATTTGCTGTTTGTGCAGTGTGCCGACATGGGGCTTTTTTATGTTCCTTGGCACAAGTTTATATGTGTATTATAAGATTTTCCCCGATGCTCAAGCTCAAGCCATGCTTATGGGACAAGCAAAAGCGGAACAAATCTTACCCTATTTTGTAATTAAGGTATTACCCACAGGTCTATCCGGACTGGTTATTGCAGGAGTACTCGCTGCGGCGATGTCCTCTTTATCTTCCAGCATTAATGCGATTTCTGCTGTAAGTATTGTGGATATATACAAACGGCATCTGGTAAAGGGACATTCAGACCAACATTATGTATGGACAGCAAAAATAATATCCATTATGAGTTCTGTTGTTATGATAGTTGGGGCCCTCCTCCTTTTAATTGCAGAAAGCAAGACTTTGCAGGATACCGCGACGAAATTAGCATCGATTACAGGTGGCGGGCTATTAGGTTTATATGTTTTAGGCTTTATGACAAGACGAGGGGATGGGAGAGCAGTGTTTGTCGGAATTATTGTTACGGTGCTGTTTTCAACCTATATCGCATTGATAGAACTGAAAGTGATAAGTAGAAATTTGTTTATGGATTGGGGGCTATCAGAAGGTATAAGTAAAACTCTGGCCCAACCGATAGATACCTATTATGCGGGTTTAATGGGGAATATTATTATCTTTGCCATTGCTTATCTCCTTGCGATAACATTATTACCTGAGAAGCCCAGAGATTTGAAAAATCTGACAGTATGGACACGCAATTCAAAATGATGGAGTTAAGATTGCAACCTTTGTGTTTTTATGGGGTTTAATAAATAAAAAGATTCTCCCTGCAATATTGAAGGAATTATGAGATGAGAAAAACATATTTATCACGACGCGATTTTCTTTCATCATCCGTAATACTGTCTTCAATAGTTCCTTGGGCTTTTTTACGCCCGGCCTATCCAGAACCAGGAGAGGATGAACAGAGTCTAAAAGGTTTTATAATTTCCGATGCCCATTTTGGCTGGGATAATCCCAGACAACCTTCCGTAGAAGTTTTGAGAAAAAATTTGAAAAAGATAGTAACTACCTTCTCTGATTTGGATTTAATAATAGATACAGGCGATGCCCATCATAACACAGCCAAAGAAGAACATCTTGAAGAATGGATTCAGGTTGTTTCAGAGGGGTGTGGGGCTATACCTCTTTTCTATGTGCCGGGCAATCATGAAATTTCACATAATAATCGTGAGAATAGAGAATTGCGTTCTGCGAGTATGGGCAGTTTACCCTGCCGACCCTATTATAGTTTTACTATAAAGGGTATTCATTTTATATCGTTACCTCAAATGTTGGGCGTGAATTATATTTCCCACGAAGCATTGGAATGGGTCCGGTTGGATTTGAAGGTACATAAAGAAGAGACCACAATTGTCCTCAGTCATAATGCCCTGAAAGGAACAACCTGTCCCCATGATGATACCGGTTATCGGATGGTTGCCAATTCAGAAGAGGTCCTATCCTTACTACGCCAATCACCTCAGGTTCTAATCTGGATGCATGGACATAATCATACATGGGAAATTATTCCAAGATGGCAAAAATGGTTTGTATCGAACGGAAGATTTGGAGGTTTTCCTCCGAGAGAATCCTTCGGGGGGGAACGCCTTGGGGGTATTTACTTCAAAATTGACAGGGAAGGTATTCTTATTCGCGCTTGGAGCAGTTCAGAAGGAAAATTCTTTGATGAAATCGACACAAAATATCAACACTTAAAACAACACATTTCTACTTCTACTTCCTATGATTATGATAAACCCTCCTCTATTGCTTACGGAGTAGGGTTAAGCCGTAATGGACAAAAAACACCCGTAAACCGTCATTATATTGGGAAAAATATTCAGACGAAAGCTTATTTTATGGGTGTTGACGATGTATGGTTTAATGAAAATTCAGACTTTACATCGTATGGAGAACGACCTTCAGGGGGAAAAGTGTTACCTGCGGTTGATGTTATTCCATATGGCAAGAAAAAAGAAATACAATGGCAATGGAATAATCCTGGGTTGTTGCTATCGACAGGAGAAGACTATGCAGGGGTTATGACCCCGCGAAGGGGAGATGCTCGGTTCGCGTACTATCCCACCGCCCCTGGAGAAAAATATATAGCCCATTTACGAGCATATGCTTACTCTACAGGGACAGAAGTATATATTGTCTGGAGAATTTATCAAAGTAATGGAGTATTATTGTTGGAAAAAAAGGAAGATGTATCTTTACTGGAACATGGGTATAATGATATCTTTTCAAAATTTGTTGTTCCGGATTTTTCGGATGTGGAGACCATCAATATCAACGAGAACAGTGATTTACAGTTACTCATCTCCGTAGAAAGCGTTTTCCGTAATTCAGGAGAAGGGGTGCGAGTTGAACAATTACAGATGAAACCGGACAAAACAGAGTTGTTTACGAAAAATCCCGCTATAATTGTTAAGGGGAATACATATGCATACAAAGGAATATTAAAAGCGGGAGAATATTCAGAAGTACCTATGCCTTCTGCTACGGATTCTCGTTTCGTGATAACCTCCATAGCAGATGGGAATGGGCTGATTACTTATTTATTAAAAGAAACAGGAATTGAATGTCAAGTTCGAAACGCAACCATTTCTGGCAAAAAGGGTTCTTATAACATAGGTGTCCTTCGTGCTCAGATGGCAAATTACAAACCCGCTGTAGTGATAGCACCTCTTGCAAAGGCGGAAATTGAGCCGTTTGTAAAACAAATTGAAAATATTCAGGAATTCCGATATTTAACCAATTCACAGTAATATAAAACCACAGGGAAAGGTCGCATGAAAATTATTATTACAGGTGGAAGTGGTTTTGTTGCCGGTAGTATCTTGTCACAAATCTCCGATGAAATCGATACCTATACTTTGTCAAGGAGGAATAAGCCAGATAATTTACCCCGACATATTCATTGGATAAAAATTTCATCTGATAAAGAAAATGAGTGGTCAAATATTATTTTACAGGTGAGGCCAAATGTGATTATCCATACTTCTGCTATGGCGGATATTGACGAGTGCGAGAAACAACCCGAATTAGCGTGGAAAGTTAATGTCGATTTAACACGAGTTTTATTGCAATCTGCAGAAGAGGTCTCTTCCAGATTTATTTTCTGTTCTACGGATACTGTTTTTGACGGGATAAAAGGGATGTATATAGAGGAGGATATCCCTGTTCCACTGAATGTGTATGCAAGGACAAAAGTTCAGGCAGAACAGGATGTATTACAAGCAAAAATTCCACGAGTTGTTACCAGGCTATCCCTTGTTATGGGTTTTCCGGTATTGGGTATTGGGAATTCCTTCCTTGCACGAATGCAACAGAAAATTGAGGAAGGAAAACCCGTTCCTATGCCAGAAGATGAATATCGGACTCCTATTGATGTTATTACTGCTGGAAAAGCTTTGATTGAACTGGCTCATAACTCATTTGAGGGGGTCATACATCTTGCGGGGAACGAACGCATTTCACGATACAACATGGCAAAGATTATTGCACGCGAAATGGGTTGGGATGAAACCCTCATACAGCCCTATGTAATTACAGATTCTTTGCGAGCACCTCGTCCAAAAGATGCCTCTCTGAATAATACTCTGGCAAAGTCCATATTAAAAACTTCCTTTCTTGGTGTTTCAGATGGAATAAGACTTATAAAATAATTCATAGTGAAAGAGTAAAACATGGCTCCATTTGATTTAGAGATTCGTTTCGGAACTGAGTACGGGAAAGAAGAAGAAGAAATGGTCGTAAAAATTCTCCACGAGATGGCTCCTACTTGTGGAGATTACTGTTTAGAATTTGAGAAACAATTTTCACAATATATTGGATGTAAATATGCCCGAACCGTCTCAAATGGCACTTCTGCGTTGTTCCTCTCCATGTTAGCAGTTGGGGTCGGTCCCGGCACGCGTGTTTTAACCACTCCAATTACTTGGATTGCTACCCCTGCTTCCGCTGTTACATTAGGGGCTGAAGTAGATTTTGTGGATGTAGATATTGAAACTTATAATATGGATGTTACTTTTCTTGAAGAAAAACTTACTGAAAATACAAAGGTAGTCGCCCCCGTCCATCTATACGGTTTGCCTGTAGATATGGACCCTTTGCTTTATTTAGCAGAGAAGTATCAATTCTCCATTGTAGAAGATGCCTGTCATGCCATTGGAGCGGAGTATAAAGGAAAAAAGGTTGGGAAATTAGGTTCTCTTGGGTGTTTCAGTTTCCATGAACAGAAAAACATCTCTACTTTGGGCGAAGGAGGGATGATTACTACATCGAACCCTGAATGGTTTGAGAAAGTATCCTTATATCGTTCCCATGCGACCCGTGTTTATGCTCCTACCACAAAATACTGCTTATTAGATGAGAATAAATTCCCTAAAGGTAAAAAATACTGGTGGCAGGATTTTGATGATTGTGCCTACAACTTCCGCATGACAGATATTCAAGCAGGAGTGGGAATTATTCAAATAAAAAAATTAGACGCCCTAAATAAAAAGCGACAGGAGAATGCGGAATACCTGACCCAGGGACTTAAAACGATCCCCGGGATTATTACCCCTAAAGTTCCACCTGATCGTACCCATGTGTTTCATTTATACCCCATCCGAATAATCCCCGAAGAGTTCGGAATGTCCAAAGAAGACCTGTTGTGGATTATGAAAGAGAAATATAATATAAAATTGGGCATTCACTACATCCCCTTACATTGGAGCACGGCCTTCAACAAACGAGGGTTCAAGCGGGGACAGTTCCCCGTTGCTGAAGAGTTAGCACGAACTCTGATTACCTTGCCTGTTCACCCCCGACTTACACACCAAGCCCTCGATTACCTCATCGATACACTTGCCCAGGTCAGTAAATCGGCCCGAGATACCAAAAACAAATAGAGAAGAAAAGTATATTTTACCATTTGATAGAATCGTCGGAGTTATCAAAATCGATTTACAAAGATTACTGATTCTTATAGGATTCGACTTCGTCGGGATAGACATATTCAAGTTGTATACCTGCTTGACGGAACATTTCTTCAGATTCTGTTCCCGCATGGTACCGGCGTTCACAAACCACGCGGACTATTCCACAGTTGATAATAAGCATGGCACAGGTTCGGCAGGGTGTCATTTTGCAGTATAAGGTTCCTCCCTGAATACTAATCCCCAGTCGTGCCGCCTGGCAAATAGCGTTTTGTTCGGCGTGCACGGTTCGAACACAGTGTTGAGTTACTGTTCCATCCTCATGAACAACTTTTTTTATTTGGTGACCCACATCATCACAGTGAGGAAATCCTACCGGTGAACCTACATATCCCGTAACTAATATTTGTTTGTCTCGTGCTATCACACAGCCACTTCGTCCCCGGTCACATGTTGCTCGCTTCGCAATGGTATGAGCAACTTCCATAAAGTATTCGTCCCATGTGGGTCTTTTGTAATCACTCATTTTTTT
>CAKZKR010000113.1 GCA_937124615.1 uncultured bacterium | reverse complement strand
TATAACAGCAATGTTATCGGATGAAATCTTTTGACCCTCCATAATAAAAACCCATCACAGAACACAGTAAATATATTCAAATAAACCCCAAATCCTGAAATCTCAATCCTTCATTTCCCCTCAGTTTTCCTTTATATTCTCCCCTCTTCTCCTCAGGCCCTTTCTTCTTGCGAAAATCCCCATGTTATCCGTGCGGTAAAAAATCTAACCACAAAGAACACAAAGATACACTGAGAAAACAAAGAACGAAAAAAAATATATCCAACAAAACTCCTCATCTCTCTTAATCTCAAATCTCCAAATCCCCATGTCCCTCCGTACCCTCCGGGGGTAATTCTAAAAAGATTACTTCCCGGAAAATATATTGATACTTAAGAATTGTGAAATAATATGTGGTATCTATCGAAACGCAGGGAATACTTTTCATAAGCAAGATGCTTGTGTTACTTTGTGGCTATGTGGTAAAAAAACTACTTTCCCCTCCGTATTCTTTTGGGAACTCTGGTGTGAGAAAAAGACTTAATTACAGAGGACTCAGAGGAATTTCTTCCTTTAGAAGATACAGAGGACGGAACAAATCTATCAAATTTGATATTGGTTGGGGAGAATAATATTAAGGAGTTAATAATGGACAAGCGGGGATAAGTGTGAATTTTTGTATAAAAGTAAAAGAATGAAAATGGATGATAACAAAGAGATTTAAAAGGGCTAAAACGATAAAGAATTCTTTTCGGGTGACCGTTTTTATTTACTTCTTTCTCTTTTTGTATCCGAATTATGACATGCTCACCCGGTAAATCTCCATCAAAAACCTATTTATTGAAGGGTCTTTATTCTTGATAAATACATATAAATATATTTATTGCGTCTGCATGTTTTACAGTTTTTCAAAATATCCCCTTTATAAATCAAGATTTTTCTGTGGATATAAAGGTAGTTCGCCGTTTAAAGATGCGGATTTTATTTTCATAATAGAGTGTTATCTTTTTCCTTATCTCCTTGATTGAGAGGATAAAATGTTTCTATTGTGTTTGCAACCTGAATCAAATTTATATTAGTATTTATACAAATAACCCTAATATTACAAATTTTAATTTATGAAAGGAAATGTTTATGATGACCAGTGATGACTTATCTCGCAGACGTTTTCTATATGCAAGTGGCTCTCTGGTATTAGGTTCTACCGTGTTTCAAAAAAGTATTTTAGGACAATCTGAAGGAAGTGCTTTCCCGAGATTGAAGAAAGCCGTTCAATGGGGAAATCTCCCAAAGAATTTGTCAGAAATGGATCGTTGTAAATTAGCAAAAGAGTGCGGTTTTGATGGTATTGAAATACCCCCTTTTACTGACAATAATGAAGCGAAAAAGGTGATGGAATCGGCCCAAAAGAATCAATTGGAGATTCATTCAATTATATATGGAGGGTGGGACAAACCTTTATCACATCCCAATCCTTCCATAGTAGAGGAGGGTAAAAAACGCATAAGTAGCGCACTGGAACTAGCAAAAACTGTCGGGGCAAGCACGGTATTATTGGTTCCTGCAGTTGTCAATGAACAGGTTCGTTATCAAGAAGCCTGGGAACGCTCCCAACAGCATATTCGCGACCTTATTCCGATAGCGGAAAAGAATCAAGTTGTTATTGCTGTAGAAAATGTATGGAACAAATTTTTATTAAGCCCTCTGGAATTCCGTCAATATATTGATGAAATTAACAATCCTTTCGTCCGGGCTTATTTTGATATGGCTAATGTTGTTATTTTTGGTTATCCGGAGGATTGGATACGAACACTGGGCAATCGGATTGTAAAACTGCATATAAAGGATTTCAAACGCAATGGCTATCAATGGTGTAATTTACCATATGAAGGGGATGTCAATTTTGCAGAAGTACGATTAGCCCTTCATGAAGTAGGTTATACAGGTTGGGTTACAGAGGAGTTTCCCGCAGGCGATAAGGACTATCTAAAAGAACTATCCCGTCGAATCGACTTATTCATTCAAGGAGCCAAAAAGGTATAATTTACGAATTCCATTTATAATAAGAGAATTATAAGGGTGGTGTTTTTTATTTAATGTTTTCATTCGTTTAAAGTATAATTCTGACCGAACTGTTGCAACTTATTCTTTTGCAAAAGGATAATATTAATATAGTTTAAAGGAAGACCTATATTTCACAAGTAATATAAAGGAAAATGTTACATGTTTGTCAAAAAAGCGTTTTTTTTATCTGTAATCTTAATTATGGGTATCACTTCTTTCTTATATGCTCAGGTAACTCCTGAAACATCCAATATTCCCCCTATTCAACAAAATCTTACATTATGGGACATGATAAAAGCGGGTGGTGTAATACTCTGGGTAATTGGAGGGTTAGGATTTATCGGGTTAGTCTGGGCTTTTTACTTATTACTGACATTAACACCACGACGAGAACTGCCTTCAACACTTATCCGACGATTATTTCATTTGTTACAGGCCGGTGACTATAAAGGGGTATTGGAACTCTGTGAAGGACGGGATGAACTGATTGCAAAGATGGTTTTTGCAGGGGTTAAACTGGCTGGACATGACCGGTATGTTATTCAAGATGCAATGGAAAGCGAGGGCGAGCGTGGAGCCAGTATTTTATGGCAACGAATATCTTATTTGAATAACATTGCCGTTTTAACACCGCTATTAGGGCTTTTAGGAACGGTATGGGGTATGATGCAGGCTTTTGGAGCCATTGCGTTTAATGATGCTCAGGTAAAAGGACTTACAATGGCATATAGTGTAGCCACAGCAATGGTAACGACCGCAGGAGGGTTGGTTGTAGCCATACCCGCAATGGCGATTTATTTCTATTTACGGGGCAGGGTAAATCGAATTATTGCAGAGGTAGAAGCTATAGCCAGTGAAATGGTAGAACTAATTTTGAGAGGAACACGGACATGAGAATTCGTAAAACTTACGAAAATGAACCCGAAACGATTCAGATGGCTCCATTGATTGATATTGTTTTCTTAACACTTGTTTTCTTCATGGCAACAACTATTTATGGTGTTTTAGAGTCGGAAATTGATATAACCTTACCGACAGCGGAAACCTCTGTGCCAACAACACGTAGTCAGGGGGAAATTTATATCAACCTAAAAGCGGACGGTTCGATTGTTGTTAATAATCGAGCAGTATCTATTGCGGAATTGCAGGAAGTATTAAATAAAGTATCGCAGTTTTTCCCCGGCAGTTCTGTAATTATCCGTGGAGACCAAAACGCTGTTTTAGGCAATGCGATACGGGTTTTGGACTGTTGTCGAAAAGCAAACATTCAGAATGTTGCATTTTCAGCAATTAATGAGAAACAAACCCAACAAAGAGACCTCTCCCCTGAAGCAAGCACTCCTCCAACTATAGGGATTTCGCCCGTTGAGCCCCAAAGCAATAAACAGGACTAACAAATGAGAATTATGAATGGTTTATATAAATTTTTGGTTTTTAATCTATTCGTATTTTGCATGTTAACATGGTCTCAATCGGCAGACACTCCTTCGGAAGAAATCACACAACTCGATTTTGCAAACGGTCTTTATAGTCGTCAATTTTTCAAAGAAGCCATTGATGAATATAAAAAATTTATTACCAAATATCCCAATTCACCACACATCATTGAAGTTTACTTACGTTTGGGCAAATCGGCTCTGGTAGAAAAACAATACAAAACTGCAATTGAAGCATTTGACCAAGTCATAAGTAAAGTTTCAGATCCAAACCAACGGATGGAAGCAATAGTTCGAAAAGGGGAGTGTTTTTATTATTTAAAACGCTGGGCTGAATGCAGTGATACTCTGAAAGAATTGACGGGTGAAAGTATTCCGGCAGAATATCGTGCCCGCGCTCTTTATTTTTATGGTCGTTCTCTGGCTCAGACACAAAATTATGAATCTGCAGTCCCTATCTTACAGGCAATGGTAAAAGAATTTCCGGAATACTCTTTGACACCCTTTGCAAAGTATGTTTTAGGAACTATCTATACGCGGCTAAACCAATTAGAGAATGCGGTTTCTATCTTATCGGAAGTTGTATCTAATGAGAAATTAGACTCTCAGCTACGAATGGAATGCAGTTTCCGTGTTGCAGAGATATACTCTCAGTTAGGCTGGTATGAAGGAGCCATAAATGCATATCAAATACTAAAAACACAATTTAAAGAAGGACCGTATAAAGAAAAATCCGATTTCGGATACTTATGGACTTTATATCAAGCCAAAAAGTTCCCCGAGGCTGTAAATGAAGGAAAGACTTTCCTCCAAACATATCCTCAATCAGAGAAGAAACCCTTAGCAATTTATATTCTTGCGAATTCCCTTTTAGAACAAAATCTACAGGATGAGGCTTTATCGTTTTACAATACATTGCGAGAACAATTTAAAGATTCTGTTTATGCAATAGAATCACTATACAAAATTGCATGGATATATTTTTTAAAAAATGACTCCACCGCGTCAAAAACAAGCGTTATGGAGTTTCTCGATAAAAGCGGGGATTCCTCCTCACTAAGACCGGATGCTTATTTCTTGCTGGGCTCTTTATACATAGCGGAAGGAAACTATGAAGACGCTATGGAGGAACTCCAGTTGGTATATGAAAAATATCCTACTTCTAAATTTGCACCTGAAGCACTATACAAATCTGCAGAATGTGCCGAATTGCTGGGAATTACTCAGCCTGCATTGCAGTTATACAACCGTTTTATTCAGACTTATCCCCAACATTCATTGATTGTTTCTGCATATCTTCGTTGTGGCGATTTGCAAGGTAAAAATGAAAACTGGGAAGAAGCATTGAAAATCTATCTCAAAGCCAGAGAAATCTCGCAAAACGATCCGTTACAAGAACAGGTATTGATACGGTTAGCAAGTTGCTATGAACGATTAAATAAGGATGAGGAGGCTTTTCAGACTTATCAGAATTTTATTAATACATTTCCACAATCTCAAAATATACAAGAGGTAAGATTAAAATTAGGAATTTATTATTTGAAGAATAAGAAAGACCCTATAAAATCAATCGATTCTTTGCAATACTTAATATCCCAAAATCCCCCCCCATCTATTGCGGGACAAGCATGGCTTGCTATAAGTATTGCCCAGCATGAAGTAAAAGATTATGAAAAATCTGCAGAAGCATTGTTCAAAACTATAATTGAATATCCACAAATTACTGTAGAGGAAGAGCAGTTTGCATGGCTAGCCCAGTATTACCTTGATAATCAAAAGTGGGACCTCGCTCGTCCGGTTTTAAAACGAATGCAGGAGGTGCTAAAAGATTATCCAGCCCCTCAACGGCTACAATTCCGTTATGCAGAGTGCATTCATAATTTGGGTAAATTAGATGAAGCTATCAAGGAATATCAAAGGGTTATAGATATATCCCCGTCTTCTACATCTGCTACAGAATCCTTGTATCGAATAGCTCAAATTTATGAACAGAAAAATCAGATGCCTCAGGCTTTAGAATTTTATGAACGCTGTGCCAATAACGGAGGAAGTGAAACGAGTGCCCGTGCTCAATTCCGACTTTCAGAAATATATGAGAATCAGGGCGAACTTGAAAAGGCCGGTAGAAATTATCTGAAAGTGGCTATCCTGTTCCTCCACCCAGAACTTTCGCCAGAATCATTATGGCGTTCTGGCAATTGCTACTTAAAGATTAATGAAAAAGAAAACGCACGGAGAGCATTCAGAGAGTTATTAGATGACTTCCCTTCACATCCTTTAGCTGAAAAGGTGAAGGGAACTCTATTAAACGAGGGGTACAATACATCATCATTATCGACAGCCCCGAGGTAGATTTATGTTTAAATCGAACATTACACAAAATAATTCTATCTCTTCAGGAATTTCAGAATTCCTGCGCAGTAAAAATGTTCGTTTTACTATCAGCATTATTATCAGTATACTTTTATATATTTCTATTATTTACAGCTCTCGCTTTATTCCCTTATTTACAACAGGCCCTCAGACAATACCGTTTAATATTCGTGTAAAATTGATTGACGAAAAAACCACTATTTCTCAACAAATAGAAGAACCTGTTAGTACATCATTATCCACTCGTCCCATTTCATTTCAAAAATTTATAGAGGAAATTCTTCCTTCAATAGGAATTCCGGTCCCCCCTTATCCTTCATCTTTACAAAAGGAATCATTAGCGAAAGAAGCGGTAACAGAACCCCTGGACCGGACAACAGAACCTCTTGCACCGGATGAACTCATCGAACAGATGGAAGAACAAATCCTTATGATTGAAAAAGAATCAGAAAAAGACACCGTAGATGTTGCGAGACGAGTATTACCTCCTTCCGAAGAACATATCTTAAAACCTGATGAAACACCGATTTTTTCTATCAATAACACAACGCTTTCCTCACAAGGGATTTCCATCCCTTCTTCTTCTATCCCTCGTATCATTACGGCAACTCCATCTCCCGAGCAACCAGGAGGCGAAATGCCTGAAGCCAATCAATCTCCGGTCGTACTCGTTCCTCAACTGGAACCTGTAGAACCTCCTATATCATTAGAACAAATATTAGAGCAAGAAATCATTGAACAACCCATTATTGAAGAAGCAAAGAAGGAAAAAGAAAGTCGTCCTTACGAATTTTGGGACGATTTGTTTGAAATCGATCTGAAGACCTATTTAGAAAAAGATAAGACACAGGGATTTTTCCAGTTAGTTATCTCGCCTAAAAAAGATGCCAAAATTACTCCAATACCTAAACAAGTTGCTTTTATTATTGATAGTTCTGCAAGTATTGGACAACAGAAATTAGATCAAACAATTAAAGGCGTTCGGGACACCTTACAACAACTCCGGAGTGAGGACCTTTTTAACATCGTTCTTTTTCGGGAGCGGACTACCTTTTTTGCAGAAGGGTATATAAAAGCAACACAGGAAAACAAAATTTCTGCTCAGAAATTTTTAAGACAAATACAGTCCACGGGACAAACGGATGTCTTTAATTCCGTACGACAAATTATACAGATACCTACAACGCCGGGGATTCCAAACATATTATGGTTATATTCCGACGGAAAGCCTACAATCGGACTTCGAGATACGCGAGCCATAATTGCGAATCTGACTTTAGAGAATCAGGGGCGATATGAAATCTTTACCCTGGGAGCGGGGAACACAATTGACCGGTATCTCCTTGAATTTTTGGCCTATATAAATCGTGGATTCTGCGTAATTCGTAATAACATAGACCAATTATCTACAGCAATACCTCAGGCTTTTCAAAAGGTTCAGAATCCAATACTCATTGATGTCTCAATGGATTTTGGCTCTATACCTCGAGACGAAATTTATCCTTTTATATTTCCCAATTTCTATCAAAGCATACCTGTTTCTATTTTTGGAAAGTTTAATACTGAAACACAGAAGAACTTTGTGTTCCGCCTTCAAGGGAGTTCTATGGGGAAAAGGAAGGAGGTCATATTCAGAGCAGATTTATCCCAATCCGATTCGGGCGATGTCGATATTGCTCGAAAGTGGGCTTTCCATAAAGCTTTTTATATAATAAGTAGAATAGTCCGTGAGGGCGAAAAGACAGAATTCTTACAAATATTACAAGAATTAAAAGAAAAATATAATATTAAAACAACTTATACACCATGATGATACTTGCAAGTAAATGGATTGAATTTTTTCTCTGTTATTCAACAGAACAGAAGCGATTTTTAAATGAAACTTACGGGGAGGCAAGACAGGAACGAATTCATTTAATAATCCAGACTTTGCAAAAGTTTATTGATTTATTTGGCGATAAACATGTTTTTATAACAAGGTGCCCCGGGAGAATAAACCTGCGGGGGATGCATGTAGATACACATGGCGGTTTTTTAAATCTGATGACGACGGAGCAAGAGATTGTTCTGGTGGGTCATACTCGTGAAGATGATAAATTCTATATACATAACTTAGACCCTAAACATAAGCCTTTTACGACCTCTTTTGAGGCTTTACAAAATGAATTTCCATGGTCGTCAGCATGGAATGAAGTTTGTCATCATGCCCAAAACCGGACAGATATTTCAAGCCACTGGCATCAATATATAACGGGTATTTTGCTCCGTTTTGCAAAACAAATAAATAGGCCTCTTTTTACAGGTCTTGATGCAGTTATCGGTGGAGACATTCCAGAAGGGTCTGCTTTAAGTTCCTCACACGCATTGTGCATTGTCTTGCTCCATGCACTCATGTACAGCAACCCTTACGATTATGAAATAACCGCAAAATTGAAAATAGTACAGGATGCGGAATGGTTTACAGGTGCCAGGAGTGGTCTTAGTGACCAAACGGCGGAACTGTTGGGTAAAAAAGATACTCTTTTAGGGGTCCGTCTCGACCCAGAAACGGCAAAAATCCTTGAGATACATTATCATCCCTTCCCCGATAATGTATCCATCATCATCACAAATTCCAGAACTCAAAGGGATATTAGTTCAACCCATGCTGGCTCTTATATTAAAAACCGTTTTGCTTATTCTGTGGCCCTAACAATATTAAGAGAGATTCTAAAATCACAAGGATTAAGTGAAGAAGAAGCAAATCATTTCCAAACTCTTGCAGACTTTTCACCGGAACATCTTGGCGGCATCCAAAATCTATATTCATTATTCCGAACGATTCCTCATGCTTTACCCATTGAGACTCTATTTAATGATTTCAACATACCGGGTATCCGTGATAGTTTTGAGCGATATTATGGACATTTGCCCAAAGAAGAACATCCTAAAGTTGTGCCCATACGCGGGCCTTTAGTTTTTGGTATTTGCGAATCTATTCGGGCAAGAAACTTTTTTGAATCCATTCAACAGGGGGATATATCTTTAGCGGGATATTTAATGACACTGGGACACAATGGCGACCGTATTTTAGACTCCGCAGGGAACCCTTTTCATCGTGAAGTAACCGATGACTTGCTATTTATATATGAGCATCTTCAAATAGTTCCTTATTCGCTTACGGGTGATTTTGGAGCCAGTACTCCTGTACTGGATAAGTTAGTTGATATTTCTAATCAAAACGGTGCTTTGGGGTCATGCCTAACGGGTGCAGGTTTAGGCGGAGTTGTGTTAAGTTTATGTATGAAGCAGGATGTTTTTTTTATTAAAAAGGCCTTGCAAAATTGGCTCTGTTCCGAAGAATATGCCCATCTACTAAATCGTCCTGTACCTCTCACTCCCGAAGAAGCAGAAAAATCTGTTTTTGTTCATAATTCTACGCAAGGAGCTAATTTAATACCGGCTCCTAATCTATCTTTTGTGTGCTAAATACGATTTTATCCCTTCCACGACATAATCCACTTCTTCAGTCGTCATTTCCGGATAAATAGGAAGTGCTAATACTTCCCGACTTGCTTTTTCCGCTTCGGGATATCTTTCTCGGGACGAGGCAAAGTTTTGAAAACAGGGTTGGTGGTGAATGGGGATGGGATAGAAAACAGAAGTAGAAATACCGCGTTGGTGGAGAAACTGTCGTGCAGATTCACGGTCTGGAATTCGGATGACATATTGATGGTATACCGCATAACTATGTTCCCGTTCAACGGGTAATTTTAATTCAGATAGTTCTTTCATCCGTTCCGAGTAGTAGTGGGCTATTTTACGACGGTTTTCATTCCATTGTTGTAGATAACGAAGTTTTACGCTTAATATACCTGCTTGTAATGTATGTAAATGGCTATTATATCCAATGAGTTCATGTTCATAAGTTTTTTTTGACCCATGACAACGCAGTAATACGATACGCTCTGCAACTTTCTCTTTATTCGTCGTGATTAGTCCCCCTTCCCCCATTGCCCCTAAATTTTTTGTCGGATAGAAACTAAAAGCACTTGCATCACCCCAGTTACCTGCATTTTTCCCGAGCAATTGTGCTCCTATTGCCTGGGCAGAGTCTTCGAGAATTTGAAGGGAGTATCGTTTTGCTAGAGATATAAATGAGGGCATATCTGCGCATTGTCCGTATAGATGAACAGGAAGCAAGATTTTTGTCCGTTCGGAAATTTTCCGAACTACTTCGTCAGGATTTAAATGATAAGTATCCGGTTCAATATCTGCAAACACAGGGATACCCCCTGCCAACACAATACTGCTTGCAGTGGCAATAAATGAAAACGGTGTTGTAATAACCTCATCCCCCGGTTGTAACCCCAACGCTTTCAATCCAATTATTAATGCATCTGTTCCTGAACCCACACCAACCGCATAAGAACACTGAATAAATGTTTTTATCTCTTCCTCAAACCGTGTAAGGACATCACCGCCCCGAAATTGTTGCGTTTCCAGAACCTCTTCGATTGTTTTTAGAATCTCTTCTCTGATCTGGCTGTATTGAGCCTTTAAGTTTAACATTGGCACTTTCATAAAAAACTCCATCTTTAACTTTGATGAAAAAATGGAAAGGAAATAGAAACTTTTGAATAGTATACTCAGAGGTGTCCCAAAAAGGCCTTTTACACTTTTTTGTTTTTCTTCCCCTTCCTAAGAATAACTACTTTTCCAAATAACAATAAAAAGATATTCTTTGAAGAACAAAGAATATTACATCTTTTGCATGCTATTAAGGAAATCGGCGTTACTTTTTGTCTTTTTCAGTTTTTCAATAAGTAGTTCTGTTGCTTCCACAGTATCTAAGGGACTCAACACACGCAACAATAGCCAAATTTTTTCCAGGTCTTCTTTAACAATTAGCAATTCTTCTTTTCGTGTTCGTGAAAGCATTACATTAATTGCGGGGAAAATTCGCTTTTCCATCAGCCGACGGTCCAGATGAATTTCCATATTCCCGGTACCCTTAAATTCTTCAAAGATAACATCGTCCATACGACTACCTGTATCAATTAAAGCGGTAGAAAGGATGGTTAAACTTCCCCCCTCTTCTACCTTCCGTGCTGCACCGAAGAATCGTTTCGGTTTTTGTAAGGCATTGGCTTCAATACCACCTGAAAGCACTTTACCGCTGGAAGGTACCAGAACATTATATGCACGGGCAAGTCGAGTCATTGAGTCTAATAAAATCACCACATCTTTTTTATGCTCTACAAGCCGTTTTGCCTTATTGAGTACCATTTCTGCTACCTGAATATGCCTATCGGGAGGTTCATCAAAGGTTGAAGCAATTACTTCAGCGGCAACAGAGCGCCTCATGTCCGTAACTTCTTCAGGTCGTTCATCGATTAAAAGGACAATAATGGTAACTTCGGGATGGTTTTTTGTAATGCTATTTGCAATTTTCTGTAGGAGAACGGTTTTTCCTGTAAATGGTGCTGCAACAATCAACCCGCGTTGTCCTTTCCCAATAGGTGAAATCAAGTCCATAATTCTCATGGCTATCTCGTCAGGAGTCGTTTCGAGATAGAACCGTTCATTAGGATGAAGAGGCGTTAAACTATCAAAAAGGAGTCGTTGGTGCGTAACTTCGGGCGGGTCTCCGTTTACGGATTCTACTCTTAGCAAAGCGAAATATCGTTCCCCTTCCTTCGGAGGGCGGACATGTCCACGAATCGTATCGCCCGTTCTTAATCCAAATTTCCGAATCTGTGAAGGGGAAACATATATATCATCAGGTCCGGGAAGGTAGGATGCATCGGGCGAACGCATGAAGCCATAATTATCCGTTAGTATTTCCAGGGTCCCTTCGCCTACCACGGAACCGGAATGGTCAAAACATTTTTGCAAAATTTTGAAAATAAGGTCTTGCTTCTTAAGGGAACCTGAATCTTCAATTGCCAGATTCACCGCCATCTCACTCAACTGTTGAATGGACATCTTTTTCAAATCCGAAATTGCGATTTCGGGTCCATCCACCATAATTTCATTAAATTCTTCTTCTGCCACATCCGGCAGAGGCGGTTTTTTAGACAGGTTTTGATGGCTGTTTCGGTTGTTGCGATTGTTGCGGTTATTCCGATTGGAATTTTGATGAGAATTGGAATGATGTGAGTAAGTTCTTTTACTTCCCATGGTCCTAAACTTCCGTTTTTCCTGTTGTTTGTTGTTTACAGTTGTTTGATAATCATTCATAAACAATTCCTTATTTTGTTTAGCGAGATATAACCGCTATTTTTTTTGCAATTTTTTAATTTACTAATGAGCCTCCGCCCAATTATCACCTAAACCTATATCCACTTTAAGAGGAACCCGCAGCGAAACTATTTTCTCCATTAGAGATTTTACCTGATGGGCGATTTCCTCTGCTGAATTTTTCGGAGATTCTATTAACAGTTCATCATGTACCTGAAGCAATACATATGCTCCTAACTCCCTCAAATAAGCATCTACCTCTATCATGGCTTTTTTTATAATATCCGCTGCACTCCCCTGTACAGGTGTATTTACAGCCATTCGTTCCGCTGATTTACGAACGACCTGATTGGAACTGTCTAAACCGAATAAATACCTCCGCCGATTAAATAAAGTAGTTGTAAAACCTTTGTTCCTGGCTTCCTCAATTGTTTTGTCCAGCCATTGTCTTACTCTGGCAAAACGATTAAAATAAGACTCAATAAATGTACTCGCTTCTGAAGTGCTAAAACCGACTGCTCTGGATAAACCATAAGGGGTCATGCCATATATTACGCCAAAATTAATTGCTTTGGCTTGTCTCCGTTGTTCTTCAGTTACTGCATCAAAAGGAATCCCAAATACTTTCGATGCTGTCTCACGATGAATGTCAAGGTCATTATAAAACGCTTCACAAAGGATAGGGTCTTCAGAAAGATGGGCTAATATTCGGAGTTCAATTTGTGAATAATCTGCGGATATCAATTTCCAGTTTTTATCTGTAGCGACAAAACCTTCGCGTATCCGTTTCCCATATTCTGTGCGGATGGGAATATTCTGTAAATTAGGCTCGCTACTGGAGAGTCTACCGGTGGCCACTACAGTCTGGTTAAAATTGGTATGAATACGACCTGTATCCGAATTGACTAATTTGGGCAGTGTTTCTATATATGTATTCAACAATTTTTGTAGTGTACGATATTCGATGATCAGAGCAGGCAAGGGATGAATAACGGCTAATTCTTCCAGGACTTCCATATCTGTAGAAGAGCCTGTTTTTGTTTTGCGAACGGGTTTTAGTCCCAACTGTTCAAATAATACTACCTGTAATTGCTTGGGCGAATTGATATTAAATTTTGCACCCGCCTCTCTATAAATTTCCTGTTCTAAATAAACAATTCGAGATTGCAATTCTTTCCCTAATTCCTCAAACAATTTCGGATGAATAGCAATACCTCGTTCTTCCATTCGGGCCAAAACGGAAATCAGGGGTTGTTCTATTTCTTGATATAATTTATCTACTGACTGTTCCTTTAGTTTTTCTTTAAATATAGGGTATAAAAGATTAATCATTTCTGCTCTCTGGCAAACTATTTTTATATTGTTTTCCGAGATAGAACCCTCTACAGAAGTTTCTAATTTATCAGAAAATAAGGCATATTTATTTAAAAATCTTTCCGAAATTTTTTCAAGAGAATGGTTTGTAAAATCCGCATCTGTTAGATAGGAGGCAACCATTATATCCATTTCTGCACCTTGAAAGTCAATATTATTCCTATGAAGTATTTGGATGGATTTTTTCAAATCAAACCCCAGTTTTCTTAAATTGTTATTTTCAAATATTATTTTGACGGCCCTCTGTAGTTCACTAAAACCCAATTCATTAAATTCGCTTTTTTGTTTTTTGAAGGGAATAAAATAATTTTCTTTTTCTTTGAGGGATATTGCAATACCTACTAACTGCTCTATAAGTATACCATCTTTTAGAGTAGCGAGGTCAAATGAAAAGCAACTTGTTTTATTAATTTTTTGTAAGAGTTCATTTAATCCACTTGTATCTCTAACAATAGTATAGCATAAGTTTATTTCTTCTTCCGTTTTATTTTCCGTTTCATTCAAATTCAGTTCCCGTAACAAAGACAAAAAGGAAAGGTTTAATAATTCTTTTTTAAGGATTTCATTATCAAAAGGCTTCCGCTTTAGAGAATCAAGGGTTATGTTTAGTGAAACATCTTTTCTTACTGTAAGTAATGACCGACAGGCAAAAACTTGCTCTTTATTTTCTATCAATGAATTTTTGATTTTAGCAGGAAGGGCTTCTATATTTTCATAAAGATTTTCAAGGGAACCATATTGTTCCATTAATTTCTTTGCTGTCTTTTCTCCGATACCCGGTACACCGGGAATATTATCTGCAGTATCACCAATAAGTGCGAGAGCATCCGGAACATGAGGCGGGTCTGTTCCAAACCGTTCTCGAACTTCTTTTCCCGAATACCACTTTCCCTTATCCCCTTGAGTTGGGTCAAACATTCTTGTATGAGAATCTATTAATTGCATAAGGTCCTTATCAGAAGACACAATCACCACTTCATAATTCTCAAACTGTGCATTATGTACGAGTGTTGCAATAACATCATCTGCTTCAAACCCCTGAACAAAGAGAAGGGGTATGTTTAAACACTCCGCAAGATGTATGGCCATAGGGATTTGATATAAAAACTCTTTTGGAGCTTCCGGACGGTTGGCTTTATACTTCGGAAATATCTCTTCACGAAAAGTTTTTCCCGGTGCATCAAAAGCAATGGCTACATGGTCCGGGTCATGTTCTCGTAAAACTTTTAATAAAGCACGAGCAAAACCATACACTGCATTTGTAAATTTTCCATCCTTACTTTTTAGAGGAGCCTTTATAGCAAAGAAAGAACGGAATAAAAAACCCATTCCATCAAAAAGATACAGTTTTTTCTTTGTCGGCCTTTGTGATTGATATGAAAACAAATCTACATCTGTCATTAAAATGCCTTTTTATACTGACATATTGAATATCTCTCTTTATCCATGACAACTCAGTTCAAGAGAGATTCTTCCGACGGATTTATACCCAAAGTTCTTAAAATTTCAATTGCTGTCCGTTTCCCTGCTCCGGGGGAACCTAATTTTTCCCTTAGTTGTTTAAAATCATATACCATTTTCTCTCTCAAAGTCGAATTCTGAATCATATGAACTAACAGGGAATACATATTTGATGGGATGGCCTTTCCTTGGATGAGTTCCGGAACTACCTGTTGGTCCATTAAAATGTTTACAATGCCTATGTATGGGACATTCACCAGAAATCGAGCGATATAATAAGTTAAAAGATGGGTCCGATATATGAGAATAAATGGCATCCCATAAAGAGCGGACTCGAGAGTTGCGGTTCCTGAAGCAACAATACCTACATGGGCTTGTTGTAATACTTTTTCAATTCCTCCTTCATAGATTTCTATGGGAAAGTCGCCAGCAATATTTTTAATGTGTTCTACACAATTCTTGTTAAAGGCAGGTACAACAAATTGTGTTTGTGGATATGTATTCAAAAACTGTTTCGCAGTTTCTAACATAACGGGAAAATTTCTTCTTATTTCCTGAGGTCTGCTACCCGGTAACAAGCCAATTATATAGGGGGGGGTATAATTACATTCGGTCCTCATTCCGGGAATTTTATCCAGTAATGGATGTCCGACATATACACATTCGACCCCTTCTTGTTCGTAAATCGGCACTTCAAAAGGGAAAATTACAAGCACCTTCTGGACCCATTGGGCTATCTTTTTTACTCTATTCTTTTTCCATGCCCAAACCTGTGGACTAATATAATATATAATTGGGATATTTAATTCTTTTATCATGGGAGCAATATGCAAGTTAAAGCCCGGATAATCTACAAGGACAACTCCTTTGGGATTGTTCTCTTTAATCCAGTTTATTGTGTTTTGTATTAATTTCTTTATATCACCCAGATGTCGGACGACCTCAACAAATCCCATGAAGGCCTCCGAACATAGATCGTGGAGTAATACAAAACCTTCTTTTTCCATATTACAGCCACCCAAACCGATATGCTTAACATCAGGGGCTAATTGCCGTAGTTCCCGTATAATCCTCGCACAATGTAAATCGGCTGATGGGTCACCAACTACCCAGAAAATCGTATTCACTTGTTACTCCGAATTTGTTCAATAATTTGACAGGAAAGTTCTAAGGCCCTTAATCCATCTTCACCCGAAACTTCGGGAGAGGTTCCATTACGGACAGCAGAAACAAATGCCTTTATCTCTGCCAGCAGGGGCTCTTCATTAGAAATTTGAATGGGTGTAATTTCAATAAATTCCATCGGATTGCCGTTAGGCGGAATTGTTCCCTCCTTCTTGCGATATACAAGCAAACTTTGAGAACTATAATCGGTCGAAACATATTCACGGTCTGAAAATATTCGTATCTTTCGCATTCGGTCCATTGACACACGGCTCGCGGTCAGGTTAGCAACACACCCCGACTGAAAACGGAGACGAACATTCGCAATATCTTCGGAATCCGAAAAGACAGCAACACCTACCGCATCCATTGATTCTACAGAACTGCGAGTAAGGCTCAAAATAATATCAATATCATGTATCATTAAATCATGAACAACACTAACATCTGTGCCCCTCCCGGGAAACGGACTTAAACGATGGCATTCTATAAACCGCGTATTGCCAATCAAATTAAATAAAGCACGAACAGCACCATTAAATCGTTCCACATGCCCCACCTGCAGAATACATCCGTTCTTTTTAGCAGCCTCAACCATTCTTTTCCCTTCTTCTATCGTTGTAGAAATGGGTTTTTCTACTAAAACATGGACCCCCGCTTCAAGGAATGGGATTGTAACTTCCGCGTGTGTAGATGTCGGTGTAACAACAGAAACAATATCTACCCCTTCTTTTAATAATACCTCAATGGATGAAAATACAGGCACCTGAAAGTTATTCTTTGCCTTCTCTCTTCGTTCCTCAGAAATATCAACAATACCTACAAAATCTATATCATCAAGTCCTGAATAAATCCGAGTATGATGGAAACCTAAATATCCAAAGCCGATAACCCCCGTGCGTAATTTACTATTTTTCTCTTTCATTTCTTCTTTTCCAGATTAAACTTGCTTTGTATTTTTAACATCCCCAAAATATTCTATCATACAACGATATACATTTAGACCAATTCATCGCTAATTGGATTTATTTGAGCCTCTTTGGGAGATAAAGGACCTTTGGATAGACCCCGTTTCGAATTCTTAATAAAGTCAAGGATAACCTGCCGTTCGGGACTATCCTTAACTTGTTCCAATATAGCCTCTACTGCCTGTTGTGTATTCAAACTGGAACGGTAAAGCAAACGATACATCTGCCGAATCCTACTAATGGCTTCGGCACTAAAACCAGCCCGCTGTAAACCTATTACATTGGGACCGAAACATTGCGCAGGATAACCTTCTGTAATCATATAAGGAAGGACATCTTTCCCGACGCGGGACATAGCCCCTACAAAGGAATATTGTCCTACAGTACAAAACTGGTGGATTCCACTCAATCCCCCAATGGAAGCAAAATTCTCCACAGTAACATGCCCTGCAAGAGCAGAGTTATTTGCCATTATCACACGATTTCCCACATGGCAGTCATGGGCAACATGCGTGCAAGCCATAAAAAGACAATCATTACCAATAATAGTGGCTTTTTCTTCCTCATCTTCCGCGTATACCGTGCTCGAACTTATCGTTACAAATTCGCGAAAAGTGTTTTTGTCTCCAATCATTGTTTTGCCATACCGTCCTTTTACATGTTTCAAATCCTGGGGAACAATTCCAATTTGTGCCCCAGCAAAACAACGATTGTTTTTTCCCATTATCGTACCAGAACCGATAACACAATAAGGACCAATAATAGAATTATCCCCAATTACAACATTCGGCTCAATAATCGCATACGGCTCAATTACTATATCCTTCCCTAATTCCGCCGTTGGATGAACAATTGCGGTCGGATGAATGTTCACAACTTTCCCTTTCTATATAGATTCCAATATAAAATCCCAGACAAAAAATATTTCTTAATTATCTATCGGACAGGGATACTTATTTCAAATATACGATAAAACTCGCTTGTGTATTCACGAGCAATTTCAGCATCGCAAATAATTATAACATTTTCATCATTCCGCTTCTCCGCAGACCCTGTAAAGTTATAACTTCCCGTTATTACAACCTCCTCATCTAAAATCATGACCTTATGATGCATTGTTTTAGGATTACTATCCCAGCGAACATCTATTCCAAAATGTTTTAAGTATTCATCTCGGGATGCGGTATTACCTGCATTCCTTTTTTCAAAAACTCCTTGAACAATTGCTCCCTTTCTACTCGCTTGAACCAATTCATTCGCTATGAGTTCAGAGGTAAATGAAAATGCCATGAATCGAACCGACTTTTTTGTTTTTCCTATCTCCTTTATTACCCTTTGTTCTACCCTATCTTCAGGGGAAAACAGATTGGATACAACTGTCGTATTGCCACACTTAATCTCCATATACTTTGTATTTCGTGGAGATTTCATTCCATATTGGCGGTTAACAAACATTTCTTCAAATTCACAAAGATAATTTTCTGAAAGTCGGGAAGATTGAATTAAAACGCTATTGTTGTTATTCAAAAAAAGACAGTTATATGTAATATTTGTTGAACCTGTCCACACCCAAGAACCATCGACCACAAAGAATTTATTATGCATAAGAGCAGAGTTGTTATCTTCTACTATAGGTATGCCTGCTTCTCTACACTTTAAAACGGATACCCGCTGACTATGATCCCGCTCAATCACAAGTTTTACATCAACCCCTTGTTTAAACTTTTGAACAAGCAATTCCGCAACCGACTCATAATCAAGGTCATACAAGGCCCCATAGATATTTTTTCTTGCACTGTTCAGGAAGTATGTCAAATGTGATACAATCTCAGGCTCATCATTCTCTCCCTTACCCGGAGATGTAAAATAAACAGAGATAGTCTCGCCTGTTTTCTCTAAAGACCGCTCTATTGGTATCCTCTGTTCACCGTAGGCAAGATTGAAATCAGGTGGGGTTTTCTGTACCCTCCACGCTAAAAGAAACAAAACAACTACGCAGAGTATTAAACTAAAAAACAAAAATATAAAATTTCTTCTTTTCATATACGGGTTCCTTCTTATATTACTTTTTCTATATTATAAATAGTTTTTTTAGAAACAATGCTTGTAAATAGAAGTTCTTTGATTAAGAAATCATGGGAAGAGAATATTTATAATACTTGCGATTGTTTAAATTAAATCTTCGAAACAAGGTTTTTAGTATGCATTTAATATTAGCCAAGCCTCGTGGGTTTTGTGCCGGCGTTGAACGAGCCATTCAGTGTGTTAAACGAGCACTTGAATTGTTTGGAAAACCTGTCTATGTATTAAATCATATTGTTCACAATAAGCATGTGGTGAAATCGCTATGTGAGCAGGGTGCTGTGTTTGTTCGGGATATAGATGATGTGCCTCAGAATTCCATTTTATTGTTCAGTGCTCATGGTGTGGGACCGGAACAATGGGAAAAAGCAAAAAAAAGAAATTTGAAAGTGATTGATGCAACTTGCCCTTTGGTGGAAAGAGTTCATCGTTCTGCGAAGAAATATACGGAGCAGGATTACACTCTTATTCTTATCGGAGATGCGGGACATGATGAAACGATAGGCACAATGGGTTGGGCAAAAGGGAAGGTTTTTTTGGTTCAGAATATTGAGGAGGCTCGGTCAATTGAAATTCCACCAACAGAGCAACTTGCTTATATTACGCAAACAACGCTAAGTATTGAAGATTATGAAAGTATTGTAAAGATTTTATATGAGCGTTTTCCTTCTTTGAGGTCTCCCTCGAAGGGGAATATTTGTTATGCTACGACCAATCGGCAGAAGGCGGTGCTTTCTTTAGCGGAAAAAGCGGATATTGTGATTGTAGTTGGAGATGCGGAAAGTGCCAATAGTCGACGGCTTGCAGATATAGCGAAGAGAATAGGTAAGAAGACTTATTTGGTTCTGGATGCGACCGAAATTCAAGCGACCTGGCTGGAAGGAGTAAAAACGGTTTTAATTACATCCGGGGCCTCTGTTCCTGAGGAACATGTTCAGGGTGTTGTAAAATTTTTATGCTCTATTGAGCCTTGCACCGTTGAAGAAGTTTGTGTAGCCTCAGAGAATGTTCACTTTGAAATTCCCCCTGAAATCAAAGGGAAGGACTCATTTCTGCATAATTTTGGAGGTTTATGAATGGATTGGAACAAGAGCCTTGAAAGGATGGCCCAAACGAACCCTTCTTTGGATATACGAACAGACCGTCTATCTCGTTGGCTCTACACCACAGACGCTTCTATATACGAACTTATTCCTGCGGGTATAGCATTCCCCAAAAATACAGATGAAATTCAACGAATTGTAACTCTATGTGCGAATGAGGGCGTGCCAATAATTCCGAGAGGTGCTGGCTCGGGTTTAAGCGGTGGGGCTCTTGGTGAAGGTTTGATTATAGACCTTTCTCGGTATATGTGTAGTATCTCAAAACCCAATTTAGAAGAAAATTCGGTATGGGTGGAAGCAGGTACAGTATTGGACAATCTGAATGAAGCGGTAAAGAAGCACGGGATAATGTTCGGACCGGATGTAGCAACAAGTTCTCGGGCAACAATTGGAGGAATGATTGCGAATAATTCATCCGGCGCCTTTGTCCATGATTATGGCATTACAATAGACCATATCCTCGCTGTCGAGATGATTACTTCTGAAGGGGAAATACGGATTTTAGATAGAAATATGTCTGATACATGGAAACCATTTGAATTTATATCAGAACTGGTAAAACCACATATTCAAGAAATACAAACCTCTTTTCATAATGATATAAAAAAACGCTGGCCAGGATATGCCTTAGACCGCTATTGCAAACTTTTCCCTTGTCCTGTTCCTCTACTGGGTGGGAGTGAAGGGACACTGGGAGTTATTACTCGAGCCAAACTTAATCTTGTTCCTATTCCCGGACAACGAGTTTTGTTTGTATTCATGTTTGATACGATTGAAGACGCTATGAATGCTGTTGTCCCTTTGATGAATTTCCGGCCTGCCAGCATCGAACATATTGATGACATCCTCTTTAATCAAACTCGTGGACAACGCAATTTTGAGCCTGTTCGTTGTCTACTGGGATTGGATGAATCTAAATATAAGTCTTTACTTTTCGTGGAATTTTTTGACCCGTCCGCCGAACTGATTGAGGAAATATTGAAACTAAAATTAGGGAGTAATTCGCTGTATTGTAAAGATGTATCGCAACGCAATATGCTCTGGGAATTTCGTAAGGCGGGATTATCCTTGCTTACAGGGATGAAAGGGTCCGCCAAACCTGCAACGGGCATTGAAGATACTGCAGTTCGACCCACAGAATTAAATCTGTATGTCCAGGAATTATCCGAAATTATGAACCGTTACGGAGTGCAGGTTTCTTTCTATGGGCATGCGTCAGCGGGACTTCTCCATGTTCGTCCCGTGCTGGACCTGCATAAACAAACAGATATCAAAAAATTCCGCAAACTTGCTGAAGAGGTTTTTGCACTTGTTCGGAAATATCGTGGGACTTTCACAGGCGAGCACGGTGTGGGTATGGCTCATTCAGAATTTGTTAAGGAACAAATTGGAGAAAATCTCTTTAATCTCATGACCCGAATAAAGCAATTTTTCGACCCACATTATTTGATGAATCCCGGGAAAATAACAGATTTATCACGCTTCCGTTTTGATACAAATTTACGATGGAAAAATTTATCTCTTCCTTTTGAACCCTGTTTAGCCTTTTCGGCAAAAGATGACTCATTTATTGCAAATTTAGAACAGTGTAATGGATGCGGAGCCTGTCGAAAGGAAACACCTACCATGTGCCCTACTTTTATAGCCAGTAGAGAGGAACTCCTATCGACACGAGGTAGAGCTAATATTATCCGCCATGTAATAGATGAGTCCGCCAATAACCCGGATGTATTGTACTCTACAGAACTTATACAGGCATTAAAATATTGTCTTGCATGTCGTGCCTGCACGGTGGAATGCCCCTCAAATGTCAACATGTCCCTCTTAAAAGCAGAATTACTACATGCTTTGGACACAAAATACCTTCCCAAATTAGCAAAATTCTTATTAAGCCATATAGATACAATTGGTAAACTTGCAAGTATGACACCATCACTGGCAAATTTTAGTCTTAAAAACAAGTGGTTGCGGAGTATTTTAGAGCGATTCTCTGGAATAATTAAAGAGAGACCCTTGCCCTTATATACTCACGAACCATTTCACCGCTGGTTTTACAAAACCTATAACGGTTGGAAAACAAATAATGGAAGGCGTGGCACTGTTATTCTTTGGGATGACTGTTTTACACGCTACCATGAACCCGAAATTGGGAAAGATGCTGTCAAAGTGCTAAACAACGCAGGATTTCAAGTAGAGATACTTCCAGATCGAAGTTGTTGTGGACGACCTGCATTTAGTGTGGGAAACCTAGAAAGTGCGAGAGAAAAAGGCGAGCGAAACCTAAATCTCTTAAAAACGAGAGAAGAACCTATCCTTTTTTTAGAGCCTTCATGTTTTACTATGTTTTACGAAGATTATAAGGAATTAAAAATAGATTCAGCCGAAAATGTTGCGGAAAAATCTTTGCTTTTAGAAGAGTTTTTATTAGCCCTGTTGGAAGACAATCCTACGATTCTACCTTTTAAAGAAAATACTAATACGGAAATTGCGATACATACTCACTGCCATACAAAAGCAACTCGTGGAAGTATGCTTACAGAGAAAGTTCTTTCATTTATTCCACAGGCACAAATTCGAGTTTTACCCTCCTCCTGTTGTGGAATGGCCGGGGCTTACGGAATAATGAAGGATACTTATGCTTTGTCAATGGAAGTGGGAAAACATTTAAAGCAATTAATAGAAACACTTGGAAAAAATACAAAGATTGTCGCGTCCGGAACCAGTTGCAGGCAACAGATTTCATATACCACAAACCGTAAAGCAGAACATTTTATACAAGTAATCGCACAATCCATCAAGTAGGAGGAGTTGTTATGGTAGAAATAACAGGAAGAAAGTGGAAATTATTATGCTGGAGTTTCTTTATTTTAGCCCCCATTTTATTCCCTGTTGTTACTTTCCTATCACTTGCACATTACAGTGCACATTATAATCCCATGCCCTATGATTTCACTCAAAGCATTTATAAATCCGTAGAACGCAAACCTCTTGCAAAACCTGTTACATTAAAAATTGTAACCTATAATATTCAAGATACCTGGGTCGTCGGCAGAAACCGTCCCGAACGAATGTATGCCATAGCCCGAAAATTAGCAGAATTAGACCCCGATATCGTTGGTTTTCAAGAATCGTTTATCCAAAAGGACCGGGACATCCTCATTAAAGAATTAACCACTAAAAGCCGATTGAAATATCATCAATACTACCCCAGTGGTTTGGTCGGAAGTGGAAAATTCACAATGAGTGCCTTCCCCATCCGTGAATATTTTTTTTATCGATATAGGGTTACAGGGGATTGGTATCGTTTTTGGGAAGGCGACTGGTGGGCCGGCAAAGGTTCGGGATTGGCTCGGATTGAAATTCCCGAAATCGGTTTTTTGGACTTCTACAATACGCATCTGCAAGCCGGTTATGGCAATCCTCGTTATAGGACCGTCAAGGAAGCACAAGCAAAGGAACTGGCAGAATTTATTAATACCTCCTGCTGGACAGAATTCCCTGTCATCCTGGTAGGTGATTTAAATACACGAAGAGGTGAAAACGCACACGATAGTTTGGTAATCATTTCAAATCTCGTTCGAATTATGAACATAGAATCAAGTATTGACCATATTTACGCGAGAAAAAGTCCACTTTATAAATTTGAAGTATTAGAAACAATAGAACTTCAGGAAGGAATGGGTCCCTCGGGAAAGTCTATAAGATTGAGTGACCACAATGGATATATGACAACAGTGACCATAACACCTCTTGAAAACTAAAACAACAAGGAGAATTAAAATGAAAAAGCACCTCTTCAAAATCCAATCTCTAACTTTCATACTACTTTTGTCATGGACCATGTTAACTTTTGCAGAAGGTTCCCTGGATGAAGTTTCTTCAAAGTTAATTTCTGCATGGGAAAAACAAAAAAATATCAAAGCCGATGTTGGAGCCGATGCGAACATTCCCATCAATGAAAATGCCAAAATGAGACTCAAAGGAATTGGCGAATTATTTGTCAAGCGTGAAGGCGACAAAGAGAGATTTACCCAAAAACTTTCTCCTTTTCCTGCTTCTTTAGCAGAAACAGGAAATTCATCTCTACTCAACAATCCCATTGCAAAAGCCACCATCATTTTTGATGGAACAGAATTTTTCGTTACCTATCAACTTTTAGCCAATACCGATACCATCAAAACATCACCCGATATTACAAAAGGGGCTATTCCCATCGGTGGGAAGAAAATGTTCGACATTGTCAAAGAAAAAATGAACATTACCGTAGGACCTGAAACAGAATGGGATGGGAAGAAAATGATAAACCTAAAACTTGAACCCAAAGAAGGACAAAATAAGGACATCTCCTTCGCCAATGTATTAATGGATCCTGATTTTGGAATCATCCGCAAATTAGAAATTATTGGCAAAGACCAGACTCCCATGTTCACCTGCGAATACAAAAATATCAAGACTGATATTACAATCCCCGACGAAGTATTCCAAATCCCTGCGGATACGACTACACCTACGCCCGGTAGTCAACAGTAAAATTATAAATTATTTGTATTCGTGTCGAGGTTGGATTTTAAAAATTTTTCAAGTTTCTCGCGAAGGGGTGTTTCTACGGGAATGGGCTTAAAAAAGGATTGTTTATATATCGTTGTTGCTTGTTGGGTCTGATGGTAATATTTCATAAATCGTTCGGGTTGCATAACAAACACTCCCATACCCACGCACACCTGTCTTAATGCAAGGTCAGACGAAACAACAAAAATATTTTCCTTATTCGTTTCCCGATAAATGCAATGTTCTATAAGACTGTCTGCATCCGAACCTTGTGATGAAAATAATATTTCAAATTGGAACCCTGTCGATAAAGTTTTTTTGGGGATAGGGTAATGATTATTTTCATTAGAATTACCATCAAACACCACTGTAATTCTGTTCCCTGTAAGGGAAGCAAATTCTTGTAATAGATGTATTAACTGGTTTCTATGCTGTTCGAGATTTGTATGTTTTATTTTCTTGTTTCTTAATAAAACATGAAGTAGATTATAACCGTCTATATAATAATGTTCCGCCATTTATGAGGTTTCCCTTCCCTCTTCATCTTCTTTGCTAATGTATGTGCGTAATACGCGAGGTCCAATTCCGGTAAGTATATCATATACAATCGTTCCTGCCCGTTCGGCAACCTCTTCCGCATGTATCTCCTCATTTCCGTCTTTACCGATTATAACAGCAGTATCTCCTCGTTTTACAGGGTGTGATGTTCTTATTTCTACAACGACCTGGTCCATAGAAACATTTCCGCGTACAGGGCATCGGGTACCATGAATAAGGACTTCCCCTTTGTTGGATAATTGGGTACGATAGCCATCTGCATAGCCCACAGGTAATATAGCAATATCCATATCCCGGCTTGCAGTAAATGTCTTCCCATACCCAATAGTAGAACCTGCTCTTACAGAACGAACTTGAGTTATCTTTGTCTCCCAGCGAAGAACAGGCTTCAGTACCATTCTTTCTGTTTTTTCTTTTACAGGCCAGATACCGTAAGACATCAACCCGGGGCGGACTGCATCAAGATAACTTTTGGGGTAGTTAATTATGGCTGGAGAATTTGCTGAATGAGCGAATTCATAAGGGATACCCTCTCGCTCAAAATCGTTTAATAATCTGGAAAAGACACGTATCTGATTTAGAGTGAATGCATCATTTTTTTCATCCGCACAGGGAAAATGAGTGGCAATCCCTTCGATGTCAATATGGGGGAAATGAATAATACTTTTCATATCGGTAACCACAGTGTCCACATTAAATCCCTGTCTTCCCATACCGGTATCAATTTTACAATGGATGGGAACATTTACTTTTGCGCGGGTTGCTATTTCGGAAAGTCTTTTAGCAATGTCGATTTCGGATAGTAGCGGTGTAATCTGGTATTCAATTATCGCTGATAACTCGTCATCATAAGGTTGTAGCAACACAAGAATGGGAATTTTAATACCGTTCTGCCGTAAAGTAATTCCTTCTTCAATATTGGCAACAGCCAGCATGTTTACGCCCCATCTTTCTGCACATTTTGCAATGGGGACAAGCCCATGTCCGTAGGCATTGGCTTTTACAACAGCTATGATTCGGATATAAGAACCTACAAGATTTCGGACAACTTGAAGATTATGACGATACGCATCCAAATCAATTATAACTTTAGACATAACCTCTTCTTTCTCAGTATTAAGATAGGATTGTGTTAAATCTAATCCAGTTTCAGTTTTTCCCAATTTTTCCATAATATTTCACATCCGGAATAGAAGGTATATACGGCAATAAACATCATAAATGTTAATGATGCTTTGGCCAACAAAGGGTCGTATGATTTTGTCATATCTTCAGGCATAAAGGGAAAGGGAACATCTAAAAAAAATCTTCTCGCCGTGGCTAAAAACAAAAATACGATAACATAGGTCATCTGTAAAACCGTTTTCAATTTACCCCAGGGGTCTGCAGGAATGATATTCCCATCGACAGCGGCAAGGGTACGGATACCTGTAACAAGAAATTCGCGAGCAAGAATAATAACAACACACCAACCCGGTATTTTCAATTCCTCCAATTTCATCATCATAATAAATGCGGCAACCATCAATACTTTATCGGCAACAGGGTCGATTAATTGTCCGAACTTCGTTATGCTTTTTGTTTGTCGTGCAATTTTTCCATCCCAATAATCTGTAATCGCGGCAAGAATAAAGATGATATATGCAATTGCAAACGGAATCCAATGTGTGAATGACATAAAGAAAACGAAAATAATAGATAGGATACACCGTGCAATTGAAAGTTGATTGGGTAAATTTATCTTCATATTGACTGGAATGTTACTTATTTATAAATTTAAAAATCTTCATCAAAATGGACAACCGGAGCCTCTACAGAACCCGCATTCACTTTTAATGAAGGGTCTTCACGAATAGGTCGAGTGAAGAAGGAGTATGCAAGCCATGATAGAACCAATACCGCACAAACAATCCCCCATGTAATTAATGGTTCTAACCACAGCGGTAATTCCATATTTCCATTTGAAATATTCAGCGAGGTTGTTTTCCGTGATTCATTCAAAGTCCGCTGATGTCTCAACCATTCCAGATAAAAATCATAATAGGGTCGTGGGTCTATATTAATATATTGACAATAAGAATAAATAAAAGCGCGGACATTTGGATTGTTCGCTAATACTTCAAAATCCTCATTCTCGAATGCATGTATATATTGAATAGGCACACGGGTTTGTTCAAATACATGCTGTACAGATAATCCTAAGGATTCCCGTTGTTTTCTCAGTTTATCTCCAAATCTTTTCTGCTTGTTATCCATATTTATTATCTTCATTTCCTAATCGGAAAGATTTATGTCATCATTATAATCTATTTGTTCTTCGCTTATATCCTCATTTTCTGAAGACATATCCAATATTTCTCGTGGTTTGCTCCCTCGATGGGGTCCCACAATTCCTCGTAGCTCCATCATATCTATCAAATGCCCAGCACGGGCATACCCAATCCTTAAGCGTCGCTGTAATAATGACACAGACGCTTGTTTCGTTTCTCGAACGATGCGAACCGCTTCATCAAATAACGGGTCATCACCATCCAGATAAATTTCATTATCTTTCTTTTTTTGATTATCAAAACCAATACAATTAAGATACTGCGGTGGCGCTTGCGATTTCAAATAATCTACCAAGGACTCTATCTCTTCATCGCTAACAAAAGCACCCTGAATACGCATCGGCTTTGGTAACCCAGCATTATGGTATAACATATCGCCGTGCCCAATCAACTTTTCAGCACCTATCGTATCCAAAATACAACGGGAATCAATTTTTGAAGAAACCTGGAATGATATACGAGCAGGGAAATTCGCCTTAATCACACCTGTAATAACATCTACGGAGGGTCTCTGGGTCGCCACAATTAAATGGATTCCAACTGCACGGGCTAATTGGGAAAGCCTTGCAATAGCACTTTCAACCGCATTTCGTTGCAACATCATTAAATCTGCTAATTCATCTATTATGCAAACGATATGCGGTAGTTTACGAACAACTTTTATGGGTGTTGAGAATAAATCCCTATCACCTTCCTCGTAAATTTCCAATTGTCCATTTTCTACATTCTGGTTATAAACCTCCAAATTCCGTGTATTGGTATTTGCAAAAAGAGTATACCGTCGCTCCATTTCTTTTACAAGGATATCAAGAGCCTCGCCTGCTTTCTTGGCATCGGTTACAACGGGTTCTAACAGATGGGGAATATCATTAAATATAGAAAACTCGACCATCTTCGGGTCAATTAATACCAATCGCAATTCATCAGGAGTGTATTGGAATAACAAACTCGCAAGGAGAGCCTTTACAAAAACCGTTTTACCCGAACCGGTAGCACCTGCGATAAGAAGATGCGGCATTTGTGTCAAATCGACGACTTTTACTTCACCTGTAATATCTTTTCCTAATGGTAATCGCAACCTTCCTCGATGCTTCATTAAGGCAAAACTTTCCAGTAATTCTCTCAGAAGTACCTGTTCACGGACAGGATTGGGAACCTCAATACCCACTTTCCCTTTACCCGGAATAGGGGCCTCTACACGAACACGGTCTGCTTTCAGGGCAAGAGTAATATCATCTGCGTGAGACAAAAATCGTGTTACTTTAATCCCGGGTTCCGGTTCCAGTTCATATCTTGTAATTGTGGGTCCATGAGTAATACCTGTAACCCGTGCTTTTACACCAAATCGTTCCAATGTTTTTATTAATATTTCAGCCCGTTCTTGAAGTTGTTCATTATAATTCGGTATTTCATAAGGGATAGGTTCGTCCAATAAAGTTAATGGAGGTTTTGTATATTGATTCGGATATTCACGAACAGACATGGACAAGGAAATATTTTCTGATTTGTGCTGTGAAGGACGACCCGAACGAATAGGTTCCCCATCAGGTAAATAAGTAAGTGCTGAATTTAGTTTCGGAATTTCCTTAATTTCTTTTTTTGAAAAGGTTCCAAAATGAGATTTTATTTCTCCTTCAATTTGGTCTTTTTGGGCTTCTTTATCAGGAGTTGTCAAAACAATCGGAGTTGATTGTGATAAATTTTCAGGAATCACTTGTGTTCCTTCTGTTAATGGCAAATCTGGAAGACATGAAGTATCTCTATACTGAAAGGTAGAATAATCATCTTTGGGATTGCTCAACGGGAGTTGTAATTGTACAGAGGAAGGCTCTGTAACAATCGTATATTGTTCTAATGAAATAATGTTCTCATTAATCCAATCAAAACCTTGTTTGATTAATACCAGAAATCTCTTTATGGAGCGAGAAAAATACAATATAAATACAACGATCATACGGAGGAAGGAAATAAAAAGCCAATCCAGTGCTAATATCAGTCCAGCAAAGATTAATAGAAACGAGGCAATTACAGTGGGAGTAACGCCAAAATAAGGAACCAGGATTTCTTCCACCAAACGATATCCAATACTATTTCCCGTGTCCAAATTTCCATCCCAGAATAACCGAAAGGCCTGGGAAAACACAGAACAACTTACTAACAATAACAAAAGCCCCATCAATCCTTGAATTAATGAGAAAGGACAAAGTTCATCCCACAAAAGAATCGTCCACAAAAAAAATACAATATAAATTATATGTATAGCAGGTCCTATGGCTAAATACAATTGAAAAAAAATATCCTGTGTTATTGAGATAAAAGGAATGTTAATAGGTGGAACGATTTGCTCTTCATCTGAGTAGATTTTTGGATTAAAAATAATGGCCAGGAAAAACAGGATGCTTATCGTCATAAACAATATAGAAAAAACGACTTTTTTCGTAATTATGTATTGATTATTCCACATGTGCAATCCTTAATATACAATATATAGAAACACAATATATTGTATAATAGCATAAAAATAATCCTTTGTCAATCGAAATATTTGAATTAAAACCCTTTAATAAATAAAATTCATCCCAGGTAATAAAATAGTGTTACAGCTACGGATTTATTCGCTATAGTGTATTGAAGTAAAATAAAATATCTAAGCAATTTATTTGAATAAGGGATACACAATATGGAATTTCGTGTAGAAAAAGATGCCCTGGGTGAGGTACGGGTTCCTCTCAATGCCTATTACGGAAGTCAAACGGTTCGCTCTTTACAATTCTTCTCCATAGGAAAAGAACAAATGCCTTTTGAGATAGTATATGCATTGGCCCTTGTAAAGAAAGCCTGTGCTCAGGCCAATTGTGATATGGGACTCCTTAAATCCGAATACTGTGAAGTTATTACAACTGCAGTAGACGAAATCCTCACCGGAAAATGGGATACCCAATTTCCTCTTTATGTCTGGCAAACAGGAAGCGGAACACAAACAAATATGAATGTAAATGAGGTAATAGCCACTCGTGCTAATGAACTTTTAGGATACCCTCATAGTACGAAAAAGCCCGTTCATCCTAATGACCATGTGAATATGTCCCAGTCTTCGAATGATGTATTTCCAACGGCTATGCATGTCGCAACTGTACTGAAATTAAATAACCACTTAATACCGGCTTTGGAAGAATTTCAAACATCTCTTGCCCAGAAAACAATTGAATACAAAAATTTGATAAAAACAGGTAGAACGCATTTAATGGATGCAACACCGATTACTTTAGGACAAGAATTCTCCGGCTATACACGACAAATAGAACAAGGGATAAATCGAATACACTCTTCTCTACAAGACCTATATGAACTGGCATTAGGTGGAACAGCCGTGGGCACGGGACTAAACGCACCTGCAGGTTTTGCGGAAAAAGCAGTGGCTCATATTGCAGAGATTACGCAGACCCCATTCCGTCCCGCAGAAAACAAATTTGAAGCATTAGCAGGGCATGATGCTCTGGTGATGCTTTCCGGTGTGCTAAAAACAATCGCTTGTTCCTGCATGAAGATTGCTAACGATATTCGTCTCATGGGGAGTGGTCCCCGCTGTGGACTTACAGAATTATTACTCCCTGAAAATGAGCCCGGATCTTCAATCATGCCAGGGAAAGTCAACCCAACCCAGTGCGAAATGATGACGATGGTCTGTGCACAAGTCATAGGAAATGATGTTACAATTAACATTGCAGGAGCCTCCGGACAATTTGAACTAAATGTTTATAAACCTGTCATCGCTTATAATATACTTCAATCCATACATCTCCTTTCTGACGCATGTAAATCCTTCACAAAAAATTGTCTGAACGGTATCCAGCCTAACCATGAAAAATTAGCCTATTATCTCAAGAATTCTCTCATGTTGGTAACCGCATTAAGTCGCAAAATTGGTTACGAAGCATCCGCACAAATCGCACGAAATGCATATAAAAATGGCACGACCTTAAAGGAAGAAGCCTTAAAAACAGGATTAATTACAGAACCCGAATTTGATGAAATTGTTGATCCCTGGAAAATGATTAAACCGGACGAAAAATAGGGAGCCTCTCTATTCCATAAAAATTGATTACCATATTTTTGATTTGATAATATATTAGTCCTGCTGGAATACTTTGGGCGGTTAGCTCAGCTGGTCAGAGCATCTGCTTTACACGCAGGGGGTCGCAGGTTCGAGTCCTGCACCGCCCACCATAAGCAAGGTAGTAGTAGAGGAGGGGTTATTTTTTGAGTTAGGTAGAGTTGTTATTATTATGCTTTATCAATAAAAAATTATATGGACTCTTATATAATAATAAATAGACAAGCAAAAAAACGAAGGTCTTTTAATATTGGATCTTATACCAGACTTTATATTTGATCTTTTGCCTCCACCCAAAACAAAAGTTGCGGTTGGGATGAGTGGGGGAGTAGATTCTTCAATGGCGGTAGGGCTATTAAAAGAAAGGGGATGCGAAGTCATCGGATTAACAATGTCGCTCTGGGACAACCAATTTCCTCTACAAGATACCGGGGTAAAAGGATGTTTTGGTCCCGGTGAAGAACAAGAAATCGAAATGGCTCATTCTGTAGCAAAACGATTCAACATCCCTTTCTATGTTATCCGACTCGCAGAGGAATATAACCACGAGGTATTGGAATATTTTCGTCATGAGTATCTATCAGGTCGTACCCCAAACCCATGTGTTCGTTGTAATCGAACTATAAAATTTGGTTTTCTTATTGAACGGGCTCAAAAAACAGGTATCCCATTTGATTACTTTGCAACGGGGCATTATGCCCGCATCCGATTTGACCCTGTACTTAATCGTTATCTTTTACTTCGCGGTATTGACACTGAAAAAGACCAAAGTTATTTTCTCGCCATGTTACAGCAAGAACAATTGCAAAAAACTGTGTTCCCACTGGGAAACTTGACTAAATCACAAGTTCGTAATCTGTCACGGAACATAGGATTCCCTGAACTTGCTGAACAGAACGAAAGTCAAGATTTTTTAGAGAACAACAAATATGATGTGCTATTTCAAAAAGAGGAAATAAAGGAAGGGGACATTGTCGATGAGAGGGGTAATGTTTTAGGCAAACATCAAGGGATTATTCATTATACCATCGGTCAGCGTAAAGGCTTAGGAATAGGCGGAGCAGGCGAACCATACTATGTTATTGGTTTAGACCCCGTAAAGAATCGTGTTATCGTAGGTCGTAAAATGGCTCTCCTAAAACAATCGATGAAAGTCATAAGTTGTAATTGGGTCTCTATTCCGGGTGCCCCAAATTCATCTATGAAAATCCTTTGTAAAATTAGACTTCGACATGAACCCACCCCTGCAAAATTAGAAAAATTTGATGATTCTGGAAACATTGTTCGCGTTATCTTCGATGAACCTCAATCTGCAATTACTCCGGGACAAATCGCTGTATTCTACGACGGCGACATTGTATTGGGTGCTGGAACTATCGATTCTGTAGAAGAGTGAGCCCCTCATATTCTTTTTATCATCATATACAAAAAAATGCATCTACACCCTTCAATTAATTAATGATGACAATATAGAAATTAATGATAATAATAAGAAATTCAATTTTTGCATATACTAATTAATGAACTATTTTCTTTTGAATTGTATTTAAAAAAGGAAGGGATATTTTTTCTCTATTGTATTTGGATTAGGATAGTTATTATCGGTATAGTTAAAATATATTAAAATGTGGTTAATGATTAGGTTAGGATAAAAAGTGTCTGGAATATCTGGCGACATACCTTCAAATATTGGTGTTTATCGCATCGATGAACGGATTGCGGAAGGCGGTTTTGGAGTTGTTTATCGTGGTTTTGACCCGCGGCTGAAACGAGAAGTAGCCATTAAGGTACTTCACCCACAACACTCATCAGAACCAGCCCGTGTCTCTCGTTTTCTACGAGAAGCCCAAAGTGCTGCTCGTTTGAACTATCCGGGAATAGTACAAATTTACGATATTGTAGAAGAGAATCAACGGTTAGCCCTGGTAATGGAATATGTGCATGGGAAAAATTTAGACCGATTTATACGGGAGAATCCTAATCTCTCGCTTGTAGAACGCATAGATATTGGAACACAGATAGCAGAGGCTTTATTTTTAGCACATCAAGCAGAGATTGTCCATAGAGATATAAAACCTGCAAACATTCTTGTAGATAATAATGGTATTGTAAAATTAACGGACTTTAATCTCGCTCGATTGAGGGATACATCCCTAACTCCACTAACAGGCGAGCATAATGTTTTAGGGACCCCGGCATATATGTCGCCTGAACAATGCCTGGGAAAAGAAGCGACTCCCCAATCGGATATTTATTCATTAAGTGTAGTTTTATATTTCCTTTTTACAGGAAGTTTACCATTTGAAGCAGAAAACTACCTTGCCTTAATGAGGCAACACACCGATACCCCCCCAACGCCTGTTCGTCTTATAAATCCCGATTTACCTGTAGCACTTGAAAAACTCATTTCACAAGGCCTTCTAAAAAATCCAGAAGCTAGGCCATCTTCTGCCAGAGAAGTAGCAGACCGTCTTCGGGAAATCAGAAATGATATATTAAAAAGAGAATCAGGCGAAATATCTGTCCCACCCGAACAGAAAACGATGCTTTTATCCGAAACAGGGGAAATTATATCAACCGAATTTACACCCCAACCGAAAGAAGTAACACCGGGGTATCCAATTACCCCTACAGACAGTCAACGACTACAATATCAAACTCCCTCCACTGGAACAACCCCTCCTAATACTATGCCAGCGGATTTCAGGACACCACCCGGAACAGGGCCCATCTCTCCGGGGACAAATATCCCTTATGATACCAGTAGTGCGACTGTATCTCCTACCCCAATGACCGTTCCAATGCAAACACAGCCAAATACGAATGCAGGGGTATCTCTCCAACCAACACCCATTTCTACACCCCCTACGGTTATGGGTACAACTTATACTCCCATGCCAACTCCATTCCCTTATGAGATAACATCGTTACCTCAGCAACCGTCAAATTTCAAAATGAATCTATTCATTTTTTTCCTTCTACTGATTTCTCTTGTTTCCTTATGTTTGAGTGGTTATATCGCATATATTTATTACTACAAAGTCCGACTCCCAGGGAAAGAAACAACAATCTCCAGCGTCAACAAACAGGATATAAAAATAGAACCGATTGATTATTCAAAAGTATTATCTAATTATGTTAAAGAGTATGATAATAACTATAAATTCGAAGTGTTAGAAGAGAAACAAGGGGAAGGTTATAAAGCATATATACTTGATTTGACTTCGCAGAGTTGGCATCCGGAGAAAACCGTTCCTCCGGTATGGCGACACTGGCTAACTGTAATTATTCCCAAACAGAGGGTAAAAGATATTGGGATGCTGGTCCTTACTAATGGATTTTCCACACCGGAAACCCCTATGAGTGAGATCCCCCCCTATTTCATTTCCCTTGCGGTATCCTCCAAGTCTGTTGTTTCTATTCTTGAAGGTTTTCCACGAGATAAGGCCGGGATTTATAGAACGCCGACCCAGGTTGTTCATTTAGAGCCAGCTGAATTTGCCAGTTGGAGTTTAAAACAATATTTTGAGACCCACGACACAAGTTGGATCGTTTTCTGTCCTTTGGTCAAAACAGTAGTACGGACAATGGATGCTATACAGGAATTATTATTAAAAAATCTGCGTTCGGAAATCCCTCTAAAAGAATTTGTTTTATGTTCCGACACCCCTTTCTTTGTGTCATGGTTAGTTCCTCCTGTAGATAGCCGTATTATTGGACTGGTATCCATAAACGCCACGGGCTTCCATCTGGAACAGCAGATAAAGCGAATGTTTATGGATGAGATTGAATTCCCGGGACTTTTTGCAGAAATGGATGATGCAGGACTTCTTCCTCTATTAGAAACAGAGGATGGGGAAAATCTTTTAAAAGTAATTGACCCTTATTATTACCGTGAGGCTTTGAGAATCCCAAAACTTATTGTCGCACTCAATAATGAACAATGGCATGATATCGTTTCCCTGTCAGAACAGGTTATTTCTGAAATACCCGGACCTGTTAATTGGATTGTTTGTCCACAACTCCAATTATCTCGAGAATTTGCATTTTTACCCCAACAAACCCTTTACAATTTCACTACTTCAAGCAATACCCATCTCCGCATATATGATTTCAAAGATACAATACAGGTATTTTATCAACGATTGTTAGGACAAAAAAATATGCCTGTATTCCAATGGGAATTCTCTTCAAAAGGGGATTGTCGTATAAAGGTGAGTGAAGAAGTAATAGAATGTCGCATATGGTACTGCAGTAAAGACAAAAGAGGCACTCTCTTCCATCCTGAAAATAAAGGCTGGAGATACAAAGTACTTTCAGAGTCCGCAGAAGGGGTTTATCGAACAACAATACCCGTTGAACCTCAACAATATACTGCAGTTTTTGCAGAAATTGTTTTCCCAAGTCTAATAGGTGTTCCTTTCCCACTGACTACAAATATTCATATTATCCCTCCACAAAATATGGAAGAAAAAAGCACAACCAGCCCGTAGAAAAAGTTTAGTAACGGACCAGCGTTTTTTCTACTTTATTTCGCAATTCTTCACCACCTAAAACCTCAATAAGTTTTAGAGCAAAGTCCATAGCAACTCCAGGACCTCTTCCCGTAATGATATTTCCACTCACAACAACTGCTTCGTCAGAAATATCAATCTGCGGAAAATCTGTCTTCTTCAAAAATCCCGGATAAGCTGTGGCTTTTCTTCCATTAAGTAGACCATTTTGGGCTAAGATATGCGGTGCGGCACATATCGCAGAAACATATTTTCCCGCATCGGCCATATTTTTAATAAGGCGAATCACCCTCTCATCATTCGCCAGATAGTCTGCTCCGGGAAGTCCTCCTGGCAAAACTACCATATCAAACTCCTCATCCAGAACTTCAATCAATGTCTTTTGTGCCATTAATAATGCTCCATGACTGGCATGTATCACCTTTTCCTTATCCAGGCAGGCTGTAGTTACTTCGAAACCTGCACGGTTTAGCAAATCAATTACTGTCACAGCTTCGACCTCTTCACATCCCTGGGCAAGCAATACCAAAACTTTTTCCATAACAAAAATCTCCTTTGTTGAATCTCGATACGACCTGTCAATAAATTATATCGCATTGGAACTGTTGTTGAAAAATATTTTGATAAATAGGACAGCTTCGATAAGTCAGATAAGTCTGACAAACCCAACAATACATCCTGGAAGAAACTTCGATATAATTATAAGAAGACATGACAAACTTAAGGAACTTTTATGTTACTAACTTTATTATGTGTTATCTTATGTGCTCCTGAGAGAATCGATAGCCCTACGACAAATTATTATTCCTCGCTCACCCATAAAACCGAGAATGTTCGATTATTCCTCGTGGCAGACCCACAAATAGGTCCTGCGGATAGTTCGGTAAAATTTGAACAGGAACTGGAACAAACACTCCGAGATACGGTAAATTTAGCAAATCAGGAACAGGTAGATTTGGTTGTATTTAATGGAGACCTTGTTGCTTTTCCCCGTCCAGAATATTTTTCTGCGTTTGAAAACGCAGTGCGACCCTTGACAATGCCTATGGCTCTCGTCCACGGAAATCATGATGGAAAACATAATGATGGATTATTCCTGTCCATGCAGGAAAGGTTATGTGGTTTTCGTTTGCCCAATTATGCATTTGACTGCGGGTCCTGGCGGTTTATTGTCTTATGTGCTCCTGAATTATTGGGTCAAAACAAATTTGAAGAACAAATCCTCTGGTTAAATGATGAACTTCATTCCGCATGGCGCCGTCCTGTAATAGTGTTTTTGCATTATCATTTATTACCCGTAGGACTCTCTCAATTAGAATATTATACCTATCCAAAGGAACGGAAAAATAAACTATTGGACACCATCGTTCGATATGGGAATGTACAATATGTTTTTATGGGACATGTTCACAACGGCGTCAAGGCATCCGTTCGCACAGCATGGGAATATCAAGGGACACGGTTCGTTGTCCTACCTACCTTAGTTCCCGGCAGAGCATTTGGCGAGGAATACCCCGAATTTGACACATCCAACGACCGCGGATATTTTTTGGAGGCCATTATAAACGGTTCAAGCATAAAATTGTTTGGTCGTCAATTAGGAACAAAATCAAAACACGAATATCCGGAACAGTTTTCCATTTTCACTCGCGATATGGACCCTCGTTCATTCCGGCCCTGGAGCGAAATAACCCCCTATACGGAAATTAAAAATGGTGATTTTGAACAAGGACTCACGGATTGGTTCTTCCCGATACGGTATTTGTCTGAACACGAACCCGGATTTGTCCGGGAAACAAAAAAATGTGATCCATTGACAGGCGAACAATCTCTACATTTGTTTGTTCGATACAAAGGTCATGCATGGCAATATGATGAGAGTATAGACACCTATCAGGTCATACGAATCCCGGATCATAACGCAAAACCTGTAATTAAAGTACGGTATTATGTTCCAAATAACGAAAAGAGTTTTTATGGTGGAGGTTTTTTGCGGATAGCTTTATTGAAAGGAAAGAAATTATGCTGGATGTGGATTGGGCATTGGGGAGCCCGTGAAGAACGGGTAAAACACATTCCAAAAATGTGGGCATACCATGATGAAATAACACAAAAACAGCAATACTTTGAAAAATTAAAACAAGAGGGTATGGCTACCGCTATGAGACTACCGGATTACGGTTATCGTTTTCATCATCTCACCCTCAATATTCCTGAAATATTTCAGATTGTAAATCCAAACACACCCTATCATTCCCTATTGTGTGATACGATATTAATCATGTTAGGCGTCTGGTGTGGAAATGAAGAAGGTTCTTATAGTGGGGCTTGGTTTGATAACATATCTGTAAATTGGGAAGGAATGGAATCTTCTGTTATCGATAATCTCCCTATAAAACAGGAAATGTTATCTCAACCTTTACCTTATAATTTGTGGTATATTCTCGGATATGACAAGTAATACTTTCTCTTGTATCAATTGGATTAGTTGTTCTGAGGTATATTAAAATGGTTGTATGTAGGATAAGGAAATGTTCATAAGAATGTGTATTTTTAAACCCCTATATCTTTATATATATTCGTTCGTCTTTATAATTATTTTTTTAGCCTTTTCCTGTTCGGGCGGTAAAGGAACAACAGACCCAAAAACAACAAAGCATCCTATTGTGGGCGCTTCGTTGCTAACACAGACACATGTGTTCTATCAGGATCTGGCTGGAGCAATGAGAGAAACAGCCGAACAAAAAAATATCCTGATGAAAATCCAGTATGCAGAATTTGACCCGCGTAAGCAAAACGACCAGATAGAAATGTTTATCCTACAAGGGGTTCAGGCGTTGGTCGTAGCCCCTACCGATTCCAGTGGCATGGCTCCAATTATAAAACAGGCCATGGAGAAAAAAATCCCTGTATTTACTGTGGACATTGCTGTTAAGGACACCCATGTTATCTGTCACATTGCCTCGGATAATCACCAGGGCGGTGTTTTATTGGGAGAGTATCTTGCAGAACAGTTGAAAGGACAAGGAAAAGTCGCTATTATTGACCATCCCACTGTAACATCGGTTCAGGAACGGGTAAAAGGCTTTGAGGATGCATTGATAAAATATCCGGGGATTACTATTGTTCAAAAAGTACCGGGCGAAGGACAACGAGATAAAGCTATGCGTTCTGCTCAGGACTTGATTGCTTCGCGAACAGACCTGGATGCAATATTCGGTATTAACGATGACTCTGCTTTAGGGGCTCTTGCAGCGGTAGAATCCGCTGGCTTACAGGACAAAATCAAAATAGTCGGTTTTGATGCTACACCTGAAGCATGCATAGCAATCCGTGAGGGAAAAGCCTTGATAGCAGATATCGCACAATTTCCAAAAGAAATTGGAAAATCTGCAAGCGAAACCATCGACGAATATTTTCAGGGGAAACCGATTCCTCCTATAAAATATATACCCGTAAAATTAATTACTCGCGAAATATTATTATCAGAAGGATTGAATAAATGAGTGATGTATTGCTTGAAATGAGAGATATAACAAAGCGATTTCCGGGGGTTCTGGCTCTAGACAAAGTAAAATTGGAAGTGCGTTATGGAGAAGTTCATTGCCTCATAGGCGAAAACGGTGCAGGAAAGTCAACTCTTATGAAAATTCTGGCCGGTGCTGTTTCCATGGATTCTGGACAGATTTTTCTGGAAGGACAACCTATACAAATTATTTCTCCGTATCATGCTCAACAACTGGGTATCAGCATGATATATCAGGAGTTTAACCTTATTCCTTACTTGAGCGTTGCAGAAAATATTTTTCTGGGTCGTGAACCGCGCATTCCGGGAACCCCTTTTATTAATTGGAAAAAGATGTACGCAGAAGCACAAGAAGTGTTGGAACGGGTCGGATTAAAACTGGATGTGCGTATTCCTGTTGCAGAGTTAAGTATTGCACAACAGCAGATGGTGGAAATTGCAAAAGCCCTAAGTATTCAGGCAAAAATTATTGTTATGGATGAACCCTCTGCAACTTTGACAGACCATGAATTGAAGACTCTATTTGAACTTATCAGGGTTTTGAGAAGACAAAACATCGGAATTATTTATATTTCCCACCGACTTGAAGAACTTTATGAAATTGGAAATCGTGTTACTGTTATGCGGGATGGTCAGTATATTGGAACATACGAGGTCTGCGATGTAACTCGTGAGGATTTGATTAAGATGATGGTAGGCCGAGAACTTACCGAGGAATATCCTAAAGTGTCCCTACCCCGAGGAAAAGAGCGTTTAAGAGTAAAAGGATTAACCCGTAAAGGGGCTTTTTATGACATTAATTTTTCAGTACATGCAGGAGAAATTGTAGGACTAACAGGCTTGGTCGGAGCAGGAAGAACCGAAGTGGCCCGGGCTATATTTGGAGCAGACCCCATTGATACAGGGAAGATTTTTGTAGATGGCCAGGAAGTTAAAATTCATTCTCCACAGGAAGCCATTAAAAATGGTATCGGTCTTCTTACAGAAGACCGTAAAAATCAGGGATTGGTTTTAGGTATGACCATCCGTGAAAACACGACATTGGCAAACCTAAAGGAGATTACAAATGGATTCTTTCTTAACCTTGCTAAGGAACGACAGGTAGCAGAAAATTATGTGCGTGACCTGCAAATCCGCACACCATCCATAGAACAAATCGCCCAGAATTTAAGCGGAGGAAATCAGCAAAAAGTAGTGTTGGCTAAATGGCTTTTCACACAATCGCGAGTTCTCATTTTTGATGAACCTACCCGAGGTATTGATGTTGGCGCCAAATCAGAAATATTTAAACTTATGAACCGACTTCTTGAAGAGGGGGTCGCCATTCTCATGATTTCCAGCGAGTTGCCCGAGGTCCTGGGCATGTGCGACCGTATTCTTGTCATGCACGAAGGACACCTCTCCGGCGAATTATCCCGTAATGAGGCCACACAGGAAAAAATTATGCAGTTTGCCACAGGATATAAAAAACAGAATGTGGCTTAAAGAGAGCATTCAAAAACTTTTTTATCGGTCATGGGTTCCACTAACCATTACACTTATCATTGAATTTGCTATTTTTGAAATAATAGGTAGAAAACAGGGACAACCCGGTTTCGCTTCCTTTTCTACAATTATCCTTATCCTAAATCAACTATCCATCTTTGGGATTATGGCTGTGGGAATGACATTTGTGATTATGTCGGGTGGGATTGATTTATCTATCGGTTCTATCGGAGCGATGTCCGGGGTCATTTCTGCAATGATGGCTGTCCACTTTGCTTCTATATCGGGGTCCTTTGTGCCTCTCTCCTTTCTTATAGGGATTCTGCTGGGAATGGTTATTGGGATAATAATGGGAAGTATCATAACTTTATGGGACATCCCTCCATTTATAGTAACTCTGGCTTTCATGAGTTTATTGAGGGGGCTGGCCAATATTATAACCAATGGCAAACCTATCAGTCCTGTGCCTGAAGAATTTTTGTTTTTAGGAAGAGGACTCTGGGTTCAGTTTATACCTGTTAGTATCATCATCTTCGGATTGATATTTTTCACAGGGCTAATCATTCTAAATTACACTTCCATAGGAAGACACACCCTCGCCATCGGTGGCAATGAAGAGTCTGCTCGACTTAGCGGGGTCCCTGTAAAAAAAACAAAGTTACTTGTTTATATATTATGTAGTACCTTTTCAGCCTTAGCAGGGGTAATACTTGCCTCTCGCATGGGTTCCGGAAGTCCTAAGGTCGGTGTTGGTGATGAATTGGCTGTCATTGCCAGTGTCGTAATCGGTGGAACAAGTCTGAGCGGAGGAAAAGGTTCGTTATGGGGGACATTGTTAGGATTATGTGTGGTATTCACATTAAACAGTGGGCTTAACTGGATTGGTATTGAAACTTTTGGACAACAGGTAACATTGGGATTTGTTATTTTATCAGCGGTACTAATGGATAAGTTACAAGGGAAAATAAAAGAACAGCAGGGGCCATGAAAACACTTTTTAATTTAATTATTCCCTTACTGTTTCTCACTGCATTATTATTAAACCCACCAATTCACTCCCAAAAAAGTCCCACTATAAAGATGGATTTAAAAAAGACACGAGATAAAATAATAGAATATATTCAAAAAAACAAATTTCGTTTCAGGGTGGAAGACTTAATTTTATTGGACTACTTGCAACGCCGTTTTTCTCTGTCAGAAGAATTTTCATTTAAAAAAACATTTACTCGTTATCCCGATTCACAAGATATAAAATCATTAGAAATCTATGGTAGATTGGTAAATTACAAAGGCATCAAGTGGAAAAAACCGAAACAAGCGGAAAGTTTTATCTGGCTTGAGTTACAAGCCCTTTTTATTGAAAAACAAGAGGAATGCCCTGATAAAAACACATTAATCATGCAGTTAAAAAGGCAATCAGAGGAAGGGGGATATGCCTCTACACATTCCGCTTTAGCATTAGGATGGTTTATTGAACAAAAATGCTTATCTCCTGATGATAAGGATGTTCAACAAGCAATTAATGACATAACCCGTCACTTATACTCTATCGCTACGCCTTTATTATTCCCCTCTGATTTAAAAGTTGAAGCCCTGGCGTTTATATGCTACCTTGGCAGGAAAAATCTTATTAACATAAATGAGATATCCCACTTGTTTTCTTTTCAACGGGATGATGGGTCTTTCTCCGGAACAAGTGTTCCTGAGGATGGCCTTAATGTTCACACAACTCTGCTTATTTTGTGGCTTGCTCTCGAATTTCTGAATGAAACTACTTTTTTTAGTGAACCCATGATTCCCTCTAAAAAATAAAGATATTTGCTTAATGAATAAAACGAATTGCGTCCTTTGAACCGGGTTCTCTTACACCGACACAATACGGATGGCTTCTTGAAACATCCTCTTTACCTGCTGAAGTTTTTGGAGGGGGAGCGGACTTCGCCTGAGCCGGGGGAGCAGAAAGAGGATTCTTTTTTAACGGAGCAGAAATAGGGGTTGCCGGCGGGTTTATCACGGGCTGTTTTGCAGGGGGGGCGGATTTCGCCTGGGCCGGGGGGGCGGAAAAAGGTTTCTTTTTCGATGGAGCAGAAATAGGGGTCGCTGGTGGGTTTGAGACCGCTATCTTTTTCGGGGGCTGTTTAATAGGAACAGCCGGTGGGTTTACCACAGGTTTTTTAACAGGAGGTGCAGACTTCGATTCAGCAGGAGGAGCGGCTAACGATTTTCTTGCAGAAGGTGCTTTAATAGAGGTTGCAGGAGGATTATGAAGAGGTGTTCGTGCAGGTGGTCTTGATATTTTTTTTGCAGGCGGTTGAATCTGGTATCGCGAGTGATAGGGGCCACAACCTTCAGAAGTATCTTTATCTCCCTGTGCAGAACAAAAAGTAGGTACAAAAAAAGAAACAAAAAAGACAAATAACAAACTTAATATGAATATTTTTTCTTTTACTTTACCCAATATCATTATTAACCTATTCAGTTATTATTAACCAATCATCCGCCCGTTCTTGGGGCCGGAGGCGTAGGTGCGGTAGGAGGAGCAACAGGGCGAACACCTCCACCTGCTCCTTGAGCGGCGCGTTGTTGTGCTTCCTGTAATGCTTGTTCATAACGAACTTTTGCTATCTTCGCTTCTTCAATCCGCTTCCTGGAAAGGTCAATTACATTTTGTTTTTGCTGTGTCAGTGTTGGATTTTCATCATCTGGAATTACACTTACAATACTATCCACTTTGGCGTAAGAAGATATGGATTCTTCGAAACGATTGTTTTCTTTATGCTGGTCTCCCTGGTCAATCGCATCACTGGCACGGTCCAAAACTTCATTAATAACATCTGAAATACTTTTCTTTACCCGGCGAAGTCCACTCTTTGCGTTACTTTCCAAATCCTTAAAACGGTCGTCTACAGAATTATATAAACTTACTGCGATACGATATGTTAAAATGGCATTTCCATAATCACCCGCAAGCCTGTATTTTTCCGCTTCTTCTTGTGTCTTTTCTGCCTGCGAGATTATGGCTACAAGCATATTTCGATATTCAGTCCGTTCCTTTATCTCCTGATAAGTTGCCTGTATCATGTCTACAATCTGTTGATTATCACGGTCAAATTCGATGGCCTGCTGAAAACTGTATAAAGCGTTGTTCAAATCTTCTTCTTTGCCCCCCGGTTGACCTGCACGAGCAAAATTCGCCTGTCCTTCTTCGAAATAATATTTGCTTAACTTTTTCGCGATAGAAATACGAAGTTCTCCAACAGAAATACTATATGCGTTCCGCCAGAGTTGAACCGCCCTATCTTTTGCTTGTACATCGTTCATACGGTAATACGCATCCCCAATACGATTCACTGCTTCAGGAAGATTCACATTCAACTTTGTAAAGTTTTCATATATCTTGTCTGCCTGGAATATATTTTTCTTTACATCCAACAGATATTCGATTTCCTTGACAAAATACCATGCCCTTGTGCGGTCAGAAGGAGGACTTATCCAAATTCCATCATCTTCCGGACGAAGTACCGTATACCAAACATCTGAAATAGCACGAACAGTCCGCACAAAATAATCCAGACCTGCTTTAGCAAGCAATCCATCATACCCTTTCCCCAACCGATAATCATTTGCAATTAATTTTTTATTTTCCAGGAAATACGGTCGCCGTTCAGAAAAGAATTTATTTATATCTGTAACAAAAAAGCGTTGTGTCTTCCCTGCTTGATATGCATAAGAATCGAGCCTCTTGTCAATGTCCGCATTTACCAATTTTTGCAATTGTTTTTCCTCTTCCGTCCATGCGAAACCGTAAGGAATCATCATTTCCGCAACCAATGAGGACAAGACACCCAGACGGTATGCATAATATGAAGTCGGTCCAAATTTGCGTATATCGCGAAGAAGTTGTATCTCGGAACTAATTGCGGATAACACAGCCTTTTCATTTTCAAACGAATAAAACTCTGCTATCATTTGCCAACTATCAGCAGAACCCTGAATGGCTTCTTTTTCATAACCAACACCTGCAGAACCTGCAGGACGGAAAATATACGGAAATTCAAATTGTATCATCTGAATCGCCATTGTCGTTAATGACTGTCTCGCTCGTGGTCCCCATGCATAAGCAGGTGAAAGAGACAGTAATAAGGTAGCCATTAATACTATTACAATGACAAATCTCTGTGGCATTTTTCCCATCGTTAACACTCCGTATTACATGTTTGGTAATAATACAATATTATATTTTTTATCCCTATAACAAACATTATACAACTTTTTTAACAAAATTAACACAATTTTATCTAACTCGTCAATATTTATTAACTTTATTATATACAATAAAAATCTATCATTTCTTTTTCTATTATTAAATTATTTCATTAAACAATTAATATAAAAGAACACCCCTTTTGATTTATAGTATAAAGATGAACATTCTTTTAAAGAACTTATAGAGGTATAATAAGGGGCATAGTAGTTATAATATAGTAGTAAAAATATTTTTTCGTTAACGGATTTGCAAAAGCATCTGTTTTTTTATGGTAGATTTATAATTAAGAAAATATTCTTGAAAAAAGGAAATAAATTCGTGATATTTAAATTAATCGAATGGGTCTTTGGTTCAAGTAAAGAGCGGGCTGTCCGTAAATTACTACCCCTGCTGGATGCAGTTCGTGAAGAAGAACCTCGTATTGTTAAGATGTCCAATGCAGAACTTCGTTCACAGACCGCTTTGTTAAAAGAAAAATTATCGCAAGGGGCTACATTAGACGATATACTTCCCCATGCATTCGCTGTTGTCCGTGAAACTTCAAAACGCGTGGTAGGGCTACGGCCTTTCGATGTCCAGATAATTGGCGGTATTGTCCTTCATCAGGGGGGTATTGCTGAAATGGTAACGGGTGAAGGGAAAACATTAGTAGCCACTATGCCTGTGTATCTGAATGCTTTGACAGGAGAAGGGGTACATGTCGTTACGGTAAATGATTATTTAGCGCGGCGTGACGCAGAATGGATGGGACCGATTTATCAATTTTTGGGATTGAGTGTTGGTCTTATCCAGCATGATATGGATTTATATGAGCGCCAGGTTGGATACCGCGCAGATATAACTTATGGAACGAACAATGAATTCGGCTTTGACTATCTCCGTGATAACATGGCGGTACGAAAAGATTTGCAAGTGCAACGCGGATTGAATTATGCCATTGTGGACGAAGTGGATTCTATACTTATCGATGAGGCCCGGACACCTCTTATTATTTCGGGAAGACCTGAACGGAGTTCCGATATCTATGTAAAAGTGGATGAAGTCGTCCGGCGACTCCGTAAAGGTGAACACTATGAAGTAGATGAAAAACAACGCTATGTGCTTATAACCGACGAAGGAATGGAACAGGCCGAACGGCTTTTAGGTGTTGATGATCTGTTTACCGATACCAATATCGGTATTGTTCATATCCTTGAACAATCCATACGAGCCCATAATTTGTATCATCGTGATAAGGATTACATTGTCCGGAACGGCGAGGTACTTATTGTTGATGAATTTACAGGACGTGCTTTAGAGGGAAGACGCTATTCCGATGGTCTTCATCAAACGATTGAAGCAAAGGAACGGGTTCCTATACGTTTCGAATCACAAACCATCGCTACAATCACTTATCAAAACTATTTTCGAATGTATAAGAAATTAGCAGGAATGACAGGAACAGCCATTACAGAGGCACTGGAATTTAGTAAAATATATGGTCTCGAGGTTACACAAATTCCGACCAATCTTCCCCTAATTCGCGAAGATCTAAATGACCTTATCTTTGCCACAGAAGATGGTAAATTCCGCTATGTAGTTAATGAAATAGATAAGATATACGAAACAGGGCGTCCTATTCTTGTAGGAACTGTTAGTATTGAGAAGTCTGAAAAATTATCTCAATTGTTACAAGAAAAAGGGATCCATGATTTTCAGATATTGAATGCAAAACATCATGAACGGGAAGCGGTTATCATCGCAAATGCAGGAAAAAAATCAGCGATAACAATTGCCACGAATATGGCAGGACGCGGAACAGATATTAAATTAGCAGAGGGAGTTCGTGAACTGGGTGGACTATACATTATCGGCACAGAACGACATGAAGCACGGCGTATTGATAATCAATTGCGGGGACGAGCCGGAAGACAGGGAGACCCCGGAACAACACGATTTTTTGTAAGCCTTGAAGATGAAGTAGCCCGACTTTTCGGTGGAGACCGTGTAAAGCGATTGTTAGATATGTTCGGAAGTAATCGTGAAATGGACGAACAACCTTTAAGCCAGCGCATGGTATCCCGTTCCATAGAACGAGCCCAACGACAGGTAGAAGAATATAACTATGAAATACGAAAACACCTGCTCGAATATGATGAGGTTATGGATAAACAGAGAAAGTATATCTATTCCATGCGACAGGAAGTATTGGAAGATAAAGATGTTACTGTACGTCTTCATGAGATGTTTTCAAATATTATAGGAGATGCCATCGACCAGTTTGCCCCAGAAGATCAACTTCCGGATGAATGGGATCTGGAGGGTTTACAAAAACAACTCAAAAAAATATTTGGAATAGATTTCAATCTAACAGGGGAAGGTGATGAAGAACCCACTTCTTTGCGGGATAGTATCTTCCATCAGGTAATGAGAGAATATGAACGACGACATGCATTGCTTGAGGAAGAACTTCAAAAACAATATGAACAACAGGCAAAAGAGGGGCACACACTCCCTCCTGTAAACTTTAAAAAGTTAGCACGAAAACGAATTCATGATTTAGAACTCATGGTCTTATTGCGTGCTGTGGATGAGAAATGGATAGACCATTTATATGAAATGGACTATCTAAGAGAATCCGTGCGACTTCGTGCCTATGGACAAAGAGACCCCTTATTAGAATATAAACAGGAAGCATTTGAACTATTCCAGAATCTTATACAGTCTATAGAATTGAATGTTGTTCTGTCTCTATTTCGTATTACGGACCCAGAGTATCGTAAAAAAAGACACCTTCCTTCTCGTTCTACAACAGGAACTATGGAAGAAGACCCGTTTGCTCATTTGCAACGCTATAGTTACATTGCTGCGGATAAAGAAGCAGACCGGAGTTTCTCTGCTTTTGATACACGGAGGTTTGCTCTCGGAGGACAGTCTGTTCCCGGTGGACCCCCATCAGAGGAAGAAGAAGATAAACCTAAACGAGTTCCTGTCCGTGTTGGACCCAAGGTTGGACCCAATGACCCCTGTCCATGTGGGAGTGGAAAGAAATATAAAAAATGCTGTGGAAAGCAACTCGTCTAATATTCATTTGTTTCATTATCATTTTTTGGGTCATCATGATGACCCTGCTCTTCATTCGTGAAGGATACTTCACAAAATCTAGCTGGTCCTATCCCAAAACACGATGGGAAAAATATGAAGATTGGCGTGTTGGATTATACACAGGAGATGATAAAAAAGTTGGATATATACAAATTACAACTCAACCCGAGCCTATGAGTCCCTACGGTCCTGCTTTTAAATTGAACTTCACTTCCCGATTAGATACACAACTTTTTTCTACATCCGTGAATTTATCTGTCCGCGGTTTCGCATGGTTTAGCCAGAAAAAAGGATTGGAAAACTTCCAGATAACACTTCGTTCGGATGAAACCAGTATAAAAATAGAGGGAGTATATGACGGTCGACAGTTAAACGGAGAGATTGTAACCGGCAAAGAAATCATTCCCTATTCCTTACCGGTTGGAAAAAATATTTTCCTCTCAGGTGGAGTTGCTTTGCCTCTCATGGATACACCTGTTTTAGAACCCGGAGAAAGTATTTCTGTGGATGTATTTGACCCTCTTGCTATGTCCGTGCAGAAAGCAATTATTGCTTCCCAAGGCCAAGAAACTTTACAGATAGCAGGAGAAACGATAGAGTCGTATCGAATGACTGTTACTCTAAGTGGAATAACTTCTACAATATGGGTCACTCCGGAGCAGGAAATTGTGCAGGCTATAACACCTTTTGGGTTAAAACTAAAAAAAATATCCCCTGCAGAAACAATCCGTTCTTCCGAAGAAGAAAAGGGAGATTTAATTACAACAACGATTATAAAACCCAAAGGAATGAAGCCGTTTCGCGGGGCCAAACAGATGTGGGTTAAAATTGAGGGCTTAACTGATTTTAATCAACCACCCGTATCTGCATATCAGGTCCGAACGGCTCAGGGGTATTTTATAGAACCTCCCACAGAGCCAAAATCAATCCCTCTGACCGAAAAAATAATGCGAACGATTCCTCCCAATACACTTACAGGCGACTCTTTAATTCTGGTTGAACATCCTAAAATACAAAAATTAGCAAAAGAAATTGTAGGAGATGAATCAGACCTATGGAAAAAAAGTCAAAGGATTCTTGATTGGGTTTATAACAATATCGAGAAGAAAATAACAATAAATATTCCTTTTGCCCTAAGTACTCTTGAAACACGACAGGGTGATTGCAATGAGCATGCAGTCCTTTTCACAGCACTTGCCCGGGCTGTTGGGATCCCAACTCGGATATGTTTAGGACTTGTATGGAGTGAAGAATTACAAGGTTTCGGTTATCATGCATGGGCTGAGGTATTCATCGGGGAATGGACGCCAACAGACCCAACATTAGGACAACTTATTGCAGATGCTACACACATTACGCTTCTTTATGGAAACATTGAACAATGGTTCCGCCTAACTTCATTTATAAACCAACTGCAACTCGAAGTTGTAAATGTAAAGTAATCAGAGCCACAAAAGATTTTTATAAATATTCTGCAATTTGAACTGCGTTGTAGGCGGCCCCTTTAAGTAAATTATCAGAAACAATCCACATATCCAATGCACTGGGATGAGAAATATCCTCACGAATTCTTCCCACAAAAGTTTCCCATCTTCCTACTGAAGTAGTAGCGAGCGGATAAATCTGTTTTGCCGGGTCGTCCATTAAAACGACACCCGGAGCCTTCGCAAGCAATTCACGGGCTTGCTCTGCAGTCACTTTTTTTTCTGTTTGTATATTCACCGATTCGCTGTGGCTATTAATCACCGGCACACGAACTGTCGTCGCAGTAACTTGAATACTTGCATCTCCCATAATCTTTTTGGTTTCATTAACCATTTTCATTTCTTCATTCGTATATCCATTCGCCTCAAAGGCATCCTTCTGTGGAATTTGAGGGATACAATTAAACAAAATTTGGTGGGGGAAAACCTTTACTTCTAAGGGCTTCCCTTCCACATACGCCTGCATCTGGTTCAATAGTTCCTGTACCGCATTTTGTCCTGCTCCTGAAACTGCTTGATAGGTGGAAACAACCACTCTTTGTATCTTTGCATAATCATGTATAGGCTTCAAAACAACCACCATTTGAATAGTCGAACAATTGGGATTTGCAATGATCCCTTTATGATTTTTTATCTCGTGAGCATTAACCTCTGGTACAACCAACGGAACATTCGGGTCCATACGCCAGGCACTGGAATTATCTACAACAACACAGCCATCTTTAGCCGCAATAGGAGCAAATTTTCTGCTTGTACTGCCACCCGCACTGAAAAGGGCAACATCAATCCCTTTGAAAGAATTCTCATCTAAAACTTCGACAGGAATTTCCTCGCCTCTATATGTTAACTTCCTACCCCGTGAACGCTCCGACGCAAGAAACTTGATTGCCTTAACAGGGAAATTTCTGTTTTCCAATGTTTCAATCATCTTCCTGCCAACCAAACCAGTGGCTCCTACAACTGCAACGACTTTGGGATTCATATACAATATTCCTGTCATCTTTTAGTTTTTTGATTATCTAATATTATAAATAGATTTTAATTTAATGATTATATTAACCCAGGAATGAATCTAACGCAGAGGCAAGAACTGCTTTCTGTGTTAACCCAACAAACCTCTTAACTTCATGACCATCTTTCATTATTACAAGTGTGGGGATACTCGAAACACCAAAGTTTTCAGCAAGTTCCATTTCCTCATCTACATTGATTTTTCCTATCTTTACTCTTCCCTCATACTCTTTTGCTAAATCGTCAATTATAGGACTCATCATACGGCAGGGACCACACCACTCCGCCCAAAAATCAATAAGACTTACTCCATTTGATGTTTCCGAAGCAAAATTATCTTTTGTAAATATTAAAGCCATATTATACTCCTTAAAAATATCCTTTCTCAATAATAAAAGTTAGAGAATTATACAATTTACATATTCATTCTTTCAAACTATTTATTTCGGAATAGAGTTTTTTAAAACAATATTCTCTCTTACAAATTAGTGTTTTTGGAAATAAATATCATTCAGAAAACTCTATTTATATAATTTATATATTAATTAGATTTAAACATATTTAATAATTCACATAATATCTTATTTGTGATAATTCTTATAATGTTTTTTCTAAAAGTTTGTAATCTCAAAATACACTTTTAAGAAGGTAAAAAATAAAAAAATCGTAGAACCTTTTATATGTCTAAAGAATTATATTAATTATGATTAAAATGGTCTTTGTTTTATACAAAAAAACATTGACATTTATTAATATTTGTATTATAATTTTATTAGAGAAATGATAGAAAGGAGGTGAATCGAATTAATATTTCTCTCAATTATATCTTAAATAATGGAGTACTTTTACAAGTAAGAAGGAGGTATTTTATGAAAAAACATGGTTTTACACTCATTGAATTGCTGGTTGTCATAGCAATTATAGGTATTCTCGCGGCGATATTATTGCCTGCATTAGCCCGTGCTCGTGAAGCGGCACGTCGTTCCAGTTGCCAGAACAATCTGAAACAATGGGGACTTGTTTTCAAAATGTATTCTAATGAATCGAAAGGAGAACGCTTCCCCCCATTAGAGTTAGAAGCAGCACAGAGAGAAGATAACGGACAATGGAATTTATTTATAGCAGCAGGACCAAAGGTAAAGGCTATTTATCCAGAGTATTTGACGGATCCATCTATTGTTATCTGCCCTTCGGATGCTCAAGATACAGTAAATGATACCCTGAAAGGGGATTCCTTCCCTGTATTGGGAATTACGCCAGATGATTTTCATTTTGGCTACTATTTAGGTGGAGGAACAGGAGTCAATGTTATAGACGCCAGTTATGCTTACTTCGGCTGGGTCTTTGACCGGATGGGAGACAATCCCAACGATTTAGTTCCCCTTAATTCTCTCCCTCCTGAAGTTCAAACATTTGTTAACCTAATTGGAGGTCCTCCATTAACAGGAACCACACTTGTTGCGGCACAATTGCCCCTTGCAATTGCCCAAATGGCACTAAATCATCCTAATGGTGTAGCTGCGATGACAACGGCATCTTCTCACGGGCAACCAACTCCGGCTCAGATTGCTGATTTGAATGCGGCTGTTGATGGAGATGTTTCTGGTTCTCTACTCGTAGGCTATGGAAATGGTGGTTCAAATACGGTATATCGCCTTCGGGAAGGTATTGAACGGTTCATGATTACGGATATTAATAATCCTTCTGCAACAGCCCAAGCACAAAGTGAAATTTTCATTATGTTAGACCAATTAGGTGCAGGTGGAACCACCGTACTGTTCAACCATATACCAGGTGGATGCAATGTGTTATATCTGGATGGGCATGTAGAATTCATTCGCTATCCAACAAAACAACCCATCAATCAAGGTGTGGCTAACATCATGTCCTTGTTTGATGCAACGTAGTCTTCTTTATTGAGTTTCATCATTATGGCCCTGCCTGAGCGAGTAAAAGGCAAAGGCAGGGTTTCTTTTTAGATTTGCAAATAATTTGAAAATAAGTTTGTTCTTTTTATATATTTTTAGCAGTGGCACTAAGATGTTTTGTAATTATTTATAAAAAGGATAAAAAACTACTGAACGGAATACTTCTATTTGATGAGTGCTACTCTGTTAACATTAACACTTATTCTCTTTAGAGGTATTAATTATCAATTTTGCTTCTTTATCGATGATACCCCTTACACACTCGAAGTAAATCAAGACAACTTTGACAATTCCTATCAATTTGGAGAACATACCTCTGATAATAATATATGGGTGTTCAATTATCCTCAAAATAACATCCTGAGAAAAATAACTCATGACGGGAACATAGTTGAAACCATTTACCTTCAAAACTTTTTTTCTAATCATGTATACACAACTCAAAACGGTTCTCTTTTATCTATAAGTAACCCCTATAGAGAATTATGGTATTTTAATAAAGTCCAAAGAAGGTGGAGCCAAACAGGTGAAGTCTTGGGTTGGTTGGGAACATGGAGTGTCGATGAAAAAGATGGGGTTATAATGATAGCCGAATATTGCAGGGATACAGACCCATATGCCCGTGTATTCCGTTCTAAAAATGGAGGTGCCTCTTGGGATATTGTATTTTATCAACGGGCGCGTGGCTCCGAATCCCCAGAAGTTCGTCATTTTCATACCATTCAGGTTGACCCCTACACAGGACATTGGTATTTATCCTCAGGTGATAGACGCCAAGAATCCAAAATCTTCAAAAGCAAAGATGATGGAGATACATGGTTGGATGTTACGGATTACAACCTCGACCCATCTCTTCCTCCAGCGTTAAAAACACAATCTTTATTTCGCCTAACAACTTTTTGGTTTACTGAAGATTATATCTGTTGGGCTACAGACGATAGAATCAATAATCTTGGTGCTCATTTGGTTATATCTCCACGAACAGAGCCTTTAGATGTCATTGTTATTGGACGCACCTCCTATAACGAAGTGCGGAGTGCTATTGAATATCCAAATATTGGTTGGTTACTTATAACAGAGAATCGTACAGGATATGCTGGAATAGAGTTAACCTTTGTTACAAAGGATCTTTATATTATCCCGTTGGGCATCCTTGAAGGAATTACAGATAATTTCTCTGCCTCGATAGCGAGCAAAAGAGCGGATTGGCGAGACAATGAAAAATCCTGGGTTGGATACAGTCTCGCACGAGGGGTAATCCCTCGGATTATGCGGTATAAATTAAAACAAAACCTGAAACTACAAGTTACTTCTAATATCCATCTTGAAGACGAAATAATCATTATCCCAAAGAAGGATTGCGGATACACTGAGGGGGATATTGTTAATATTCAGGTGAAGGAAAAACCAGGGTATATTTTTACAGGATGGGAAGGAGATTTTTGTACATCTCGAAAGAACTTGACTGTGGAAATAACAAAAGACATTCGTTTAAAAGCCCATTTTTATCCCATTGATATGGAACCGGACTATAAAGTCCCTGCCACATTTTCCCTTACTTTGTTCTTACTAACAGGTCTCCTTGCTTCTCTTATTTTCATCTATGTAAAAACAAGATATACCGTACAATAACAATATTTCCTTTTTTGCTCTCTCGCATGAAATATTTTTTTTCATCTATCTGTTTCATAAGTAAAAAAAGAAAGGGATAGAAAATGTTTGCAACAAAGTATAATAGGTGTATTTTATATATTTTTTTCTTGCTTATCACTACATCATCAGGTCTGAGTGCAAATGTAACCAGTTATAAAATGGACCCTGTACATTCCACAGTGTGGTTTAGGGTACTACACTTAGCTATCAGTCCTGCATATGGGGCTTTCAGCGAGATTTCTGGTGAAAATACAATTTGACCCAGAACATGTAGAAAACGCATCCATTACAATTACAGTCAAAACAAACAGTATAAATACATTAAACAATAAACGAGATGAACATCTACGAAGTCCCGATTTTTTCGATGTCGAGAAATTCCCTGAAGCCAAATTCAAAAGCACATCGTGGGAACATATAGAAGAAAATCGTTATCGAATAAAAGGGATACTAACCCTGCTTGGTGTAGATAAACCTATTGAATTGGAAGCAAAATGGGTCGGTGCCGGAAAAGGAAGAAACCATGAGGAACGAATCGGCTTTGAAGCCGTTTTTACTATCAAAAGAAGCGATTTCGGTATGACAAAATATTTACCTACACAAATCGGAGATGAAGTAGTTCTCACTGTCGGCATTGAAGCAGAAAAAAATAGAAAAATAAACATATCTTCTTTGTTCCTGCTTACCGCGGTGAAAAAAAAGAACCACAGAGAGAACACAGAGCCTCATGGTGAGTTAGATGTTAAACTGGATTACAGCAAGCATTCCTTATACCATATAAAAAACTCTTTTCCTCTCAACAGTTACTCTCCCTTCCTTGAAGACGATAAAGCATTGCCTGTAAAGCAATATATGTCTTGCTATCCTCAAACCAAAAAGTGCGTAACTTCTCCTTCACCACCTTCAACGGCATCTTTACTATTTCTACATTCTCGTCATCATCCGGTTTCGTCCCAACATACTCTAAATCAGTAGCAAAATAAAAATGTATTATCTCCGAACTAAAATGGTCTTTGTTTTATACAAAAAAACATTGACATTTATTAATATTTGTATTATAATTTTATTAGAGAAATGATAGAAAGGAGGTGAATCGAATTAATATTTCTCTCAATTATATCTTAAATAATGGAGTACTTTTACAAGTAAGAAGGAGGTATTTTATGAAAAAACATGGTTTTACACTCATTGAATTGCTGGTTGTCATAGCAATTATAGGTATTCTCGCGGCGATATTATTGCCTGCATTAGCCCGTGCTCGTGAAGCGGCACGTCGTTCCAGTTGCCAGAACAATCTGAAACAATGGGGACTTGTTTTCAAAATGTATTCTAATGAATCGAAAGGAGAACGCTTCCCCCCATTAGAGTTAGAAGCAGCACAGAGAGAAGATAACGGACAATGGAATTTATTTATAGCAGCAGGACCAAAGGTAAAGGCTATTTATCCAGAGTATTTGACGGATCCATCTATTGTTATCTGCCCTTCGGATGCTCAAGATACAGTAAATGATACCCTGAAAGGGGATTCCTTCCCTGTATTGGGAATTACGCCAGATGATTTTCATTTTGGCTACTATTTAGGTGGAGGAACAGGAGTCAATGTTATAGACGCCAGTTATGCTTACTTCGGCTGGGTCTTTGACCGGATGGGAGACAATCCCAACGATTTAGTTCCCCTTAATTCTCTCCCTCCTGAAGTTCAAACATTTGTTAACCTAATTGGAGGTCCTCCATTAACAGGAACCACACTTGTTGCGGCACAATTGCCCCTTGCAATTGCCCAAATGGCACTAAATCATCCTAATGGTGTAGCTGCGATGACAACGGCATCTTCTCACGGGCAACCAACTCCGGCTCAGATTGCTGATTTGAATGCGGCTGTTGATGGAGATGTTTCTGGTTCTCTACTCGTAGGCTATGGAAATGGTGGTTCAAATACGGTATATCGCCTTCGGGAAGGTATTGAACGGTTCATGATTACGGATATTAATAATCCTTCTGCAACAGCCCAAGCACAAAGTGAAATTTTCATTATGTTAGACCAATTAGGTGCAGGTGGAACCACCGTACTGTTCAACCATATACCAGGTGGATGCAATGTGTTATATCTGGATGGGCATGTAGAATTCATTCGCTATCCAACAAAACAACCCATCAATCAAGGTGTGGCTAACATCATGTCCTTGTTTGATGCAACGTAGTCTTCTTTATTGAGTTTCATCATTATGGCCCTGCCTGAGCGAGTAAAAGGCAAAGGCAGGGTTTCTTTTTAGATTTGCAAATAATTTGAAAATAAGTTTGTTCTTTTTATATATTTTTAGCAGTGGCACTAAGATGTTTTGTAATTATTTATAAAAAGGATAAAAAACTACTGAACGGAATACTTCTATTTGATGAGTGCTACTCTGTTAACATTAACACTTATTCTCTTTAGAGGTATTAATTATCAATTTTGCTTCTTTATCGATGATACCCCTTACACACTCGAAGTAAATCAAGACAACTTTGACAATTCCTATCAATTTGGAGAACATACCTCTGATAATAATATATGGGTGTTCAATTATCCTCAAAATAACATCCTGAGAAAAATAACTCATGACGGGAACATAGTTGAAACCATTTACCTTCAAAACTTTTTTTCTAATCATGTATACACAACTCAAAACGGTTCTCTTTTATCTATAAGTAACCCCTATAGAGAATTATGGTATTTTAATAAAGTCCAAAGAAGGTGGAGCCAAACAGGTGAAGTCTTGGGTTGGTTGGGAACATGGAGTGTCGATGAAAAAGATGGGGTTATAATGATAGCCGAATATTGCAGGGATACAGACCCATATGCCCGTGTATTCCGTTCTAAAAATGGAGGTGCCTCTTGGGATATTGTATTTTATCAACGGGCGCGTGGCTCCGAATCCCCAGAAGTTCGTCATTTTCATACCATTCAGGTTGACCCCTACACAGGACATTGGTATTTATCCTCAGGTGATAGACGCCAAGAATCCAAAATCTTCAAAAGCAAAGATGATGGAGATACATGGTTGGATGTTACGGATTACAACCTCGACCCATCTCTTCCTCCAGCGTTAAAAACACAATCTTTATTTCGCCTAACAACTTTTTGGTTTACTGAAGATTATATCTGTTGGGCTACAGACGATAGAATCAATAATCTTGGTGCTCATTTGGTTATATCTCCACGAACAGAGCCTTTAGATGTCATTGTTATTGGACGCACCTCCTATAACGAAGTGCGGAGTGCTATTGAATATCCAAATATTGGTTGGTTACTTATAACAGAGAATCGTACAGGATATGCTGGAATAGAGTTAACCTTTGTTACAAAGGATCTTTATATTATCCCGTTGGGCATCCTTGAAGGAATTACAGATAATTTCTCTGCCTCGATAGCGAGCAAAAGAGCGGATTGGCGAGACAATGAAAAATCCTGGGTTGGATACAGTCTCGCACGAGGGGTAATCCCTCGGATTATGCGGTATAAATTAAAACAAAACCTGAAACTACAAGTTACTTCTAATATCCATCTTGAAGACGAAATAATCATTATCCCAAAGAAGGATTGCGGATACACTGAGGGGGATATTGTTAATATTCAGGTGAAGGAAAAACCAGGGTATATTTTTACAGGATGGGAAGGAGATTTTTGTACATCTCGAAAGAACTTGACTGTGGAAATAACAAAAGACATTCGTTTAAAAGCCCATTTTTATCCCATTGATATGGAACCGGACTATAAAGTCCCTGCCACATTTTCCCTTACTTTGTTCTTACTAACAGGTCTCCTTGCTTCTCTTATTTTCATCTATGTAAAAACAAGATATACCGTACAATAACAATATTTCCTTTTTTGCTCTCTCGCATGAAATATTTTTTTTCATCTATCTGTTTCATAAGTAAAAAAAGAAAGGGATAGAAAATGTTTGCAACAAAGTATAATAGGTGTATTTTATATATTTTTTTCTTGCTTATCACTACATCATCAGGTCTGAGTGCAAATGTAACCAGTTATAAAATGGACCCTGTACATTCCACAGTGTGGTTTAGGGTACTACACTTAGCTATCAGTCCTGCATATGGGGCTTTCAGCGAGATTTCTGGTGAAAATACAATTTGACCCAGAACATGTAGAAAACGCATCCATTACAATTACAGTCAAAACAAACAGTATAAATACATTAAACAATAAACGAGATGAACATCTACGAAGTCCCGATTTTTTCGATGTCGAGAAATTCCCTGAAGCCAAATTCAAAAGCACATCGTGGGAACATATAGAAGAAAATCGTTATCGAATAAAAGGGATACTAACCCTGCTTGGTGTAGATAAACCTATTGAATTGGAAGCAAAATGGGTCGGTGCCGGAAAAGGAAGAAACCATGAGGAACGAATCGGCTTTGAAGCCGTTTTTACTATCAAAAGAAGCGATTTCGGTATGACAAAATATTTACCTACACAAATCGGAGATGAAGTAGTTCTCACTGTCGGCATTGAAGCAGAAAAAAATAGAAAAATAAACATATCTTCTTTGTTCCTGCTTACCGCGGTGAAAAAAAAGAACCACAGAGAGAACACAGAGCCTCATGGTGAGTTAGATGTTAAACTGGATTACAGCAAGCATTCCTTATACCATATAAAAAACTCTTTTCCTCTCAACAGTTACTCTCCCTTCCTTGAAGACGATAAAGCATTGCCTGTAAAGCAATATATGTCTTGCTATCCTCAAACCAAAAAGTGCGTAACTTCTCCTTCACCACCTTCAACGGCATCTTTACTATTTCTATATTCTCGTCATCATCCGGTTTCGTCCCAACATACTCTAAATCAGTAGCAAAATAAAAATGTATTATCTCCGAACAATATCCCACCGATGAATAAGCAGACCCTAAATATTCAAATATCCCCGCTCGATACCCCGTTTCCTCCTCCATTTCCTTTCGTGCCCGTTCCATCGGGTCGTCTTTCCCTTCCAACTTACCTGCCGGCGCCTCCAAAATATATTTACCAATTGCAATACGAAACTGTCGAACCAATATAACTTCGTCCTTATCCAGCATCGCGACACAAACACCCCCCGGATGTTCTATCACCTCTCGAAACGCACTCTTTCCATCCTCTAATGAAACTTCCCCCGTCCGGACATTTACAATTTTTCCCTGATAAATTACCTTTGAATCTTTCCACTGTTCCATATTAGAAGCCACCACCTCCCCCTATCATTCGTCCCAACAACCCTTTGCCTCCTCCGCCGATATTCGTTTCCTCACGATTTTTACGAGAGGCTATAATAATACGGTCCGCAAGACGCGAAAAAGGCAAAGTTTGAAGATAGACCTTCCCCGGTCCTTGCAAAGTGGCAAGGAACATTCCTTCCCCTCCAAATAACATATTCTTAAAACCTGACATAAACTGAATGTCGTATTTAATGGTAGAGGTAAAGCCCGCAATACAACCCGTATCCACCCGAAGCGTCTCTCCCCCCGATAATTCCCGCTCCAACACCGTCCCGCCAATATGCACAAAAGCAAACCCATCACCCACAATTTTCTGCAAAACAAACCCTTCCCCGCCAAACAAACCAACCCCTATCTTCTTCACCAATGTCGGTGTTACTTCCACTCCTCCCGCCGCACACAAAAACGCATCCTTCTGGCAAATAAAAGTCCCCTCAAACACCTTCAAATCAATCGGAATAATCTTCCCCGGATATGGTGCCGAAAAAATTACACTTGCCCGTTGATGGCCCTGATTATAAAAATTCGTAATGAAGAAACTCTCGCCGGTTAGCACACGTTTCAGCCCCTTCATAATTCCTCCCGCACTCGTCTGCATCTCAATTCCATCATCCATTGAAAGCATTGCTCCCGCCTCTGCAAAGACGGATTCGCCCGGGTCCAAGGTTATCTGCACGGCCTGCATATCATCCCCAAAAATTTGATAATCAATTTTATCTGCCATAACTTTATTCCTTTTATTAAATGTCCTGTCAACACATAACCTGAATTTGTCCTATACAGAATACAAGAGTATAACATATTTTCTCTCCTTTAACCTACATACATTCCTTCCTACTTGAATAGTGAAAAAATTTTCACTATAATATAGTTAAAACTTTTTTGGGAGAATAAACCATGAATATCACTGAATACTTGTCTCAATCCGGATTTTCCGAACTGTTATTAAAGGATTTACAAAACTTCTGTCACGAACTATTACCTGTGCAAGAACAAATCATCAAAAATAAAATGCTATTTTCTGAGAAAAATCTCCTCATTCACGCTCCTACCAGTACCGGCAAAACCTTCCTCGCAGAGTTAGTCATGCTTCATACCAGTTTTCAACATAGAAAATCTGTTTATCTTGTTCCTTTACGCGTTCAGGCAGAAGAGATGTTTCGAACTCTACGGAACCGACACAAAAAATATGGCTTACAAATCCTAATCTCCACCAGCGACTATCGTCATCACGACCCCTTATTAGAACAAGGAAGATTTCATATTGCAGTAGTAGTCTACGAAAAGATGTTCCAGTTAATTGCCCGACAACCCTCCATTTTGGACAAAATTCAACTTATCGTCTTTGATGATATCGACCTGATATTTGACTCGGAGCGTGGAACAACTGCCGATTTTCTATTAACGCGTTGTCTCGGTTCTTCTGCCCGTTGTATAGCCTTATCCGCCTGTCTTCCGGAACCAGCCCCTATTGCACAATGGATGAAAGCAGTGTTAATCCATTCGAACATTCGGCCTGTTCCCCTAAAAAAGGGGATATTATACAATGGCACCTTTTATTACATGGATGAACATGGAAATCCAAAAGAGGAACCTTTCTTTGATGAGTCCCTTTCCGAGTCTCCTCTTCTTTTCCAGACAATCCAAAAATTGACGCAGGAAGAAGAGACCTGTCTCATTTTCATGAAAACCCGCAACGAAGTCCGAGCCCTCGCATGGGAACTGGCTGAATACTTACACCTTCCCCCTGCGGAACAATCCGTGGAGCAAATAAAATCATTGGAACCTACTCGCGCTCGTGATGCCCTACTCCACGCATTCCAACACGGTATTGGCTTCCATTACAGCGATTTACTTCCCGAAGAACGACAAATCGTAGAACAAGCCTTCCGCCATAGAGAACTTCGTGTTCTCGTCGCCACCAGCACATTATCCAAAGGGTTGAATCTACCCGTGGACAATGTCATTATCTCTCATGAGAAGTGGCACTACGCAGACAAAAAAGGAAATGGCGGTCCCTCTCCCCTATCCCTTCCAGAGTATGAAAACATGGCGGGTAGAGCCGGCCGTTACGGATACTCAAACCAGCCTGCCCGTGCTATCCTTATCGCCACCAGCGAGGAAGAGAAAAACCAATTATATTCATGGTATATTCAGCAATCCTTTCCCCTCTCATTCCCTCCTAATAACATAGCCGGTTTGAACACGCCCTTGCTTAGTGTCATCGCCTCCTACCAATCTGTAACTATGGAACATTTAGAAGAATTTTTAAGGTCTTCCTGGAGGGCAAACGAACAAATTTCAATGAACCGCGAACCTAACTTATTTTCTACTCTGGCAACAGACTTTATGGACTCTTGTTTTCGTAGAGGCTTCTGCATAAAGAAGAACTTATACAGATACGGACTCACTCCTCGAGGTGTGATTATTGCTACAAAAGGAGTATCTCCGGATACCTTAGAACAATTAGAACAATGGCTAAACACGGTCCGAGGAAGAGAACGCGATGAACTGGATATTCTTTTGACCGCATCGCTTACACCGGACGCATGGCTACCTCAATTTGAATTTTCCTTACAGGAATTTCAATCCAAGACATACCTACAATTATTGCGGGAAACTCCATTGCGAACCCCTTGGGATGTAATAACCCCTATCCAGAAGTTCCATCAGGGATTGGCTGAACCCCATCTACATGAATCAAAAGGACTAAAAATTGCTTTTGTTCTTCGCAGTTGGATTTGCGGAAAGTCCCTGTCCGAAATAGAAGAAGAATTTGCAGTCTCTGCGGGGCAGGTGGTACAGGCAGGTGCCCGTATTTCGTGGATTTTAGATGTTCTGGTGCAATTAGCGGAACTGATGTCTATCAATCATCCTGATGAATTCCGAATCTTAGCCGAACAAGTCCGCTGGGGAATCCCTGTAGAGGGCTTATCGCTTGCTCGGATATTTGAAGGGCTCCTTTCCCGTTCTCAAATACTTACCTTGCTGGCCAACGGGATAAAAGATATAGAAAGCGTTCTTAAAACTTCTTCATCAATCCTCTCCAGATATCTTCCCTCAACCACTATTCTTAAACTAAAACAGCACGCTCAAAAGATAAGGTCAAAAAACTTTAAATTCAACTCTACTTCGTCTTCTCCCGTATTCAAGCCAAAAGCATCACAGGAACCATTCTTTTTACAAGCAGATAAACCCATTACCCCAGAGCGTTCCTATGATCCCGTCGAAGAAAGAAAACCGAAACCTCTCTCTTCGTTTTCTTCAACAAAAACTGACACACCGAAAGAAGAGACAAAGTATCTTTTAGTTCTGGATATGAAGCGTCCGGGTGAAGTCTGGGTGGAAGGGAAGAAAATCCGTGTCCCTGAAAAACAATATCGATTACTCTGTTTATTAGCTCAAAATGCGGGTTGCTGTGTGTCTTACGAGAAAGTTTACAAAGAATTATGGAATGATATTATTGTTGAAGATGCACAAATGGCTTTTCAGAAATGCATGCTTTTACGGAAGTTGTGTGAAGTGTCCCCAGAGTGGAAAGAACGGCTCCGCACCATCCCTAAGCGCGGATTTATGTTGGACCTGCCTCTACAACAGATTTGTATGGTCTGACAGGTCCGACGAGTCGGACCTGTCAGACATAAAAAGGGCGGTTCGCCCCGAAGGGCGAACCGCCTCAACAATTGCCGTTTCGCTTTCTCAACGCATTAGCGTTGCCGTCTCCGCAGTGTAAACACACCGGCCAATGCACTCAACGCACTGACCAACGCTATACCGACCGCACCGGCCACAGGGATACCGGAACCTTTCGTCAACACCACATTATTGGAGTAAATCATATCTGTCAATTCATCAGATATGACACAACGATAGGTGCCGGGGTCTTCTTCTGTGAATGGGTTGAATACAAGCGTATTTGTGGACGAACCTGAGATATTTCCACCATCTGTCAGATTAACCCAGGCTTTCCCACCACTCTCATCAGACTTTTGCCACTGATAACTCAATTGACCGATACCACCTGTTACGGTAACCGTCATAGAGAACCGGTCACCCGGAACCACTTCCGCATCCGGTATCGGCTCAGCCAGAGCCAAATGATTGGCAATCCGTACTCTTGCTTGATTCGATGTCCTCGAACCTTCAAGGTCCTCTATCCGCACACTGTAGAAGTAGGAGCCCGGCGACAATGTGCTCGGGTTAACTGTTAGCGATACCGTATTCTCTGTAACTGGGCCCGTCTCTACCGAGCTTGTACCACGGAACCATTCATAGGAATTATATCCGGGTATGAAGATACCGCCACTGAAAGTTGCCTTCAAATCAAACGGAGCGGAATCTACATATGCATCGGTATTCTGCGGATGGGCTACGAACGAGAAGAACTCGCCAACATGTACTTCTCTCTCTACAGGCGTTCCACTGCGACCACTGTAATCTTTCGGCGTATAGGTAATCACATACATTCCTGGAGTATTCACATCTACTACACCTACCACCTCTGTTAGGACTGTCACATCGCCCCAGCATGGGTCTATCGCAGTATAACCCGGCTCACTCCAAGGTGTGCCTAACCGCCATGGCAATGGATTCCGACCGGACAATATAACCGTCGGATCATCATTATCCACAACTACAACGGTTCTATACACAATTGTGGTTTGCGGATTTTCTAAGTCGCGGTCTGTAACCTTGTATTCAATCTGATAGGTACCAGGCTCTTGATTATTCAAATCGCTGGTTACGATTACTTCTTCTGTCAAATCGCCATCTTCTGGGTCTAACGCTATATAACCCGGTTCTATATACTCTTCTTTACAAGAGATGACCCTCGGGTTATCACCCAATAGTGTAATTACTGGCGGTTGATTGACTATCACTTTCACTACACGCGTAACTTCGTCCGCGGAATTTCCACTCAAATCTGTGTAGTTATAAGTTACTGTATATACGCCTTCATCTGAAGGTAACAGTGGACAATTGGTCGGCACAGTATCACCACCGATAACTGCTTCGCCGGTACCGTCGCAATTATCCGTCCAGAAGGCCCCTTCTTCAATATAGCAATCAACATTTGCCACAAGGACCATATAAGAGGCTCCGCGTAATGTAATTTGCGGTTTCTTCACATCTCGCACCGTCACTTGAGCGGGCGCAGACGCAGAGTTACCATTCACATCGTATGCAGTCAATGTCACTGTCTGAGGAACAATGCGGTCATCACAACCAAAGGTGCTCCGGCTTAATTCAAGACGGTCAATACCGCAATTATCCGATGTGCCATTATCCACATCTGCAGGAGTTATCGTCGCTTGATTCATTTCATCCAAATCTACCACGATATTCTTGGTCACTACAGTAGGTAGCCGATTATCTTGAACAATAATCGTTGCCAGACAAGTATCCTCTAATCCTGCACCATCTCTTACGGTCAACAATGTCTGATTTTGTCCAACATTTGCACAGGTATAAGTTATAGGCGGTATGCTGAAACTCAATGGACCACAATTGTCCGTGCTACCGCCGTCCAACTCTCCGGCAGTTAGTGTGTATTCACCATTTTCATTCAGATATACCGTAATACTTGCACAGACGGCATCTGGTGGAGTTATATCATTTACTGTAATATTAGCCTGGCATGTGGCGATATTGCCGGCATAGTCAATAGCTGTCAGAGTCCGTTGAGTAGATGGGATATTCGCACAAGTTAGATTGAATGTAGGAGAACCATTTACCAACAATTTCCACAATCCACCGGGGATACTGCTACCTGTGCTATTATACAACGAACTTGCATTTACCGTTGCATTTCCTGTGTCGTCTAAATTGACACTAATATTATTGCATGCAACCGTCATCGCCTGCTTCACCGTTTCATAGGCACCACGGTCTGAAGCGGTATCTTGAGGTCTCGGAACTCCTTGAATATCAAAATTCGGATTGGTCAATGTAGATGCATCCACAAACGGTGATCCGGGTGATAACTTGAATTCCGGCGGAATAGAAACAAACACAGGGTCTACAGTTTGTGATATATCGGACTCAATAATCTGTAAACCAGCACATGCTGGATTGCCTGCAGGACATAAGGTCTCTACACATCCCGGCGAATTTTGCCAGAAGATAGAACTGTGGATTTGTCCTGTGCCCACTGTATTAAAGTTAAAGATAGCAGAACTACTCGTGCCATACATACTTCCACCCGCACCTACACTGTTACTAACAAAGGTGCAGAACTTAATAGATGGGTCTGCCCCATTGTTAAATATCGCACCACCACCACGGATGGGATTACCCGCGCTATCCGCTCCTCGCTGTGCGGTATTTTGATAGAACACGCAGTTAATAATTTGAGCATTTGCATAGTAGGTCCCGTTGGACTCATTCGATATAGCACCACCTGAAACCGCTGCAATATTGTTATAGAAAGTGCAGTTAGCAATGGTTGGACTGGAACCCCAATTATAGATTCCAGCTCCACGCCAGGTATGGTAATCGCCTGCGACACCTGTAGCACGGCCTCCACGGATGTCAAATCCATCCAAACGCACATTCACCGCAGGTTCGGTGGCTCCTCCTACTACTACGACATGGTATGCGGGCTGTCCACCTCGGGAAACAGAACCATCAATAATGGTAATAGAACGACGGACTCCTCGCTCTACACGAATTATTTCTTGAGAACCATGATAGCCTTCAAATCCACCATATACTTGCACATTGCTTTCTAATATCAATGAACCTTCTACATACGCAGGGGCTCCCCATGGAACCGTCCGCAACTCATTATATATGTATCCACCACCATTGGGACCACCGGCGACCCAGACTTCACCACCACCTTCTGCTGCCGCCGCATCTATACCTTCTTGTATCGTATCAAACGCTGTTTCCCATGTTAATCCATCTTCTACTCCACCCGGTCTCGGGGCCATCTTATCTACGCGGAACACCGCACCCGTCGGAACACCAACACCCAAATAGACCTCTGAAGTATATACAAAACTTCCGTAGGTATTCGAGGTGATTTTGCAACGATACCATCCCGTATTCATCGGCTGAGCGTTCACAATTGCTAATTGCACAGGTCCCGGACCCAGAATTGGCGACCCATAAGCCACTCGACCTTTCTCCCACTGGAAGATTAGGTCACCACCACCCCCCGGGTTTATATCACCATTGCACTGGAACACATGATTTCCACCAATATTTATCATTGCACCCACCGGCTGTTCCGTTACAACGGGTATCGGCGTATTCACTTGCACACCTACCGAAGCCGTAATTGCATCATTACCAAAGGTTAGAGAAGTGATAACACAGCGATACAGTCCTGCATCATTTGCAGTAGCAGAACTCACATTATATACATTATCGTTGTTCCCATCGGAAACATTTTGGTAATTACTTCCCGTAAATGTGCGGTCAATCTGCCATTGATAACTTAATGTTCCGGCTGTCTGCGTCGCATTGCATGTAATTGAAAATGGGTTTAATGCCATTATCGGTGGTGTCGGATTTACAGTCGGATGTTGGGTAATAATAATCGGTGGTGCCTGGACGACTACCTCAACCGTGTTGGAGTAAGTCGACGCTTTGGTATACGGGTCCGCTATCAAGCAACGGAAGAACCGCGAACCAATCCAGTTCACCGGATTGATGGCCAGAACCCTAACATTTCCACCCGAAACAGGTGTAGTAACATTACCCGAACTACTTCCATAATACCACTGATAATTAAACCGGGGGGCCGTCGGAGGAAGATTATTTACTGTCCATATCATTCCATCACCGTTATCTACTGCTACACTTAAAGTCCAACTATCCTGACCATAGGTTAACGGCGGGCTGGTCCTGCCTACGGGCTGTGTTTCCAGCCATAATGAGGGTGGGAATATATCCTCACGCAAGGCCCATTCCGCATTCCCTTGAGCAACGGAACCATAGATATTATTCAAATTGATAAATACATCTTGATATGTATTGAAATTCAGCCTGCCATCGTTATTCAAGTTTCCTGTGGTCCCGGAAACGGCTAATCGTGTACTCTGCGTTGAGAACTGGCCTGGGCGGACATTCCCTTCTGCAAAATTTCGAACCGAATCACAAACATTTGTATCCGTAATTGTTATTCGCACATTAATTGTCCCTACGCCCGAAACCTCAATCGGAATAGTAACGTCTACTCCTCCCACATTCCCCCATGGATGACAGATTGCTTTAGATTCAAGGCTCGGGTCGGGTCCATATAATTCCGGATCCGGCGTAAAGTCCCAATTCTCCGGATTAGCCAACAGCTGGTCAATAAACTTCTTATCATTTAATCCTTTTGTCATATTTCGGATAATATCGTCTAATAAATCATTGATAACAATTTGTATCATCTTCCCATAGAAGGAATACCAATAGTCCATAGACCGTGAGTCGCCCAAAGTCATATAGGCCGCAGTCATATTAATCAAAGCATCATCCAGTCTTGGGTCTGCATCTTCCGCTAACGGACCACCCCGCTCATTTTTTAAAAACGAAGGGACATCAAAGGTCACATTTTGAGAAACAACACAAAAAGTAAGTGCTCTTATTGTTATGGTCATGGTCGTGTTCGTAATTATGTTCCGTGTAATGTCATTATCACAACCTAAAACATTTGCACGGAGACGAACATTATTTATTGTCAATTCCGAATTCCTCGCCCGCTCGATATTACTTTGGAACGCGGAGCGGATATTATCCACTACTGTAGAAGGTAAATTAGTATTCCGGTTTGGGTCCAGTATCGCATCCAGCAGTGCAAGATAACTGCCATCATATAACTTAAAACCGGCACCCTTCGGCGAATAGGGCCAGTCCGACCCGGCACCACTGTAAGTTGAGCCGTGGTCCCCCCCATTCACATTTGTTCTGTCCCAATACGGGCCATCCTGTCCTCTTACACTTCGCCAATACGCGGAATTGGGGCCGTTGCAGTCCTGTGTCCATTGGGGACACAAGCCTAATCCAACTAACATTCCGTCCAACACATTGTCAAATTCACTTGCCATGTGTTCTAAACTTGTCCAATACTCCGTCCCGTTGTAATACATATACGGGTGTGCCTGAGCTGGCGTAGTCGCAAACAAAAATCCAACAACTGCCAGCAAAACAAGGATTGATAAATTCATTTTTTTACTCACGGCTTGAATCCTTCTCGTTAAAGATTAAAAATTATTACATTATTTTTATTTAATACCAAATCTAATTTAAGATGCAGACACATACTACATCTTAATTGCGTTAGCATTAGTAAAAGACAATATATTTTTATCAAGAACAATGTCAAATAGCGTTAACCTTTTATTTGTTCATTTCGTTTTGATTCAATTTTTACTGCAGCCTTTTTACACATACTCAAACCTAACACTACTATATAATATACACTATAAAAACCAAAAAGTCAAGTCTAAAATTATTTTTTTTTACATATCCTTGTCATTT
>CAKZKR010000112.1 GCA_937124615.1 uncultured bacterium | reverse complement strand
TCCGTAGTATAGAAACCAAAAACCGGGTCCAAAATATTGGGAATCGTAGAAACTCGTAAAAAATCAAACGCATCGAGTCCCGAAGGATTTCCATCTTCATCCACAGCCCATGCAATATCAAACGCATCACCACCTCCTGTTCCAAAATCAACACCCACCAAAAAAGGATTATCAGGCTTCAAATAATTATCTCTGTACGGAGCCATTGTAGGATTCGTATCTGCATATCCCCATACTACCTCATCATTAGTAGGCGATAAAACATTCCCTACAAAAGGAGGATTATTTCCTCTCAGCCCCTCCGGGAAAATGTTTCGACCTAAATTCCTACTTCCGGGAATTACATACCACCTATCATCAGGCTGCCCATTCCCATTTACATCTTTAGAAATTTCAATTAACCCCGGCTCAATAAATTTTCTTCTCATATTCCCCCCTACCCAAAAAGCATTAGAATAAACAATACAATCCAGTCCTAAAGGATTTTGTGGGTCATCCCGAACAGGAGTATTAAATTTAACTACAATATAACTTTCTTGAGGTGTTCCCGGCGTCCCAACAGAATAAACCCCCTGCATTGAAGGGAAACTTGCCCCGAAACCCATCGGTGGACCTAACACATTCTGCGGATTCGTAAAGCCTGCATTCTGATTTTTCCCAAAGGAGTCAACAACCTCATCAGCCCAGGGGTCATCATTAGTATAAGAATACCCCGTAATAGCACAATAATATATAAGAGATACAAAAAAACAACTTTTTCTTATGTTATACATCACATCTATAGCCTTTCAAAATTTAATTGAGGCTACAGACGGAGGATTAAGCACTGGAAGGAAGGTTCTTCAGCCCTCATACTCAAAGGACTGCCAGACATCAGCCTTCCCGCGAGACCTCAGTCTGTTTGCTCAAATCGTACAGCAACCGGCAGGTCTTCGGACTTGCAGGCTCATACCTACTTGGTTCGGCTTCCCAGATTTACTTCCAGTGCCACCATGAACCTTTCGTTCCTGCTTACCGCTGCGGGGCAGTTCCGGCTTTTCACCGGATTCCCTCTTAGCACCCTTTTTACAACTCCGGGTGACCGGTTTCAGAGCGATTTATTATATCTATAATAGTAATAACATAAAGATATTAAAAAAATCAAATATTTTAGAACCTAACTATCCCTTTATGGTATATTATTAATGTAGCCTTTATCAGGAAGGAGTAAATATGCCACTCGATTTTAGCAAGTGCCAATCATCAAAAGACTCCATTCAAAACGCTATCGGATTATGGATTTTCAACATCGAAGGAAAAGATGTCTGTTTCTGGGGAAATTTTGATGAGGCCATAAAAACCGCAGAACTATATCTAAAGACAAAAAAAATGGAGGCCATCACAATCTATCTTTTAGATTGTATCGATTATAGCAAACTATTTTATGAAGACCATTCAATAAATTCCTATCTTTCTTCTATTTAACAATTACTCTTCTTATTTTTCTATTCATTATATTAAAAATTCAATATCTTATTATTCTTATTTATAAAATATAAATACTTCTTTATCCCGAAAATTTGGCATAATCAAGTAAAATATGTTATAATTTCAATGATAATGATTGTTTTTATTAATCTTATTATAAGGATTTATAATATGTTATCATTTGTAGATGTTCAATGTCCCCATTGTGGAGCACGAGGAAAAATTGTTCTTCCTCCCTTAGGGACTGTTTTAATAGGTCCCTGTCCACAATGCAAAGGTATGGTTGCATTGTTTAACGGTACAACACTTCCATTAGATTCAAAAATAATATTAGAAGGCACACTCGAAGAAAAAAAGAAACACATCTCCGAGGTATTCCGCACCTTCATCGAAGAAAAAGTTGAAGAATTCTTTAATCCTAAAGAAAGTAGACAACCATCTGAAGTAGAGAACGCCGTTGATTCGTTCAAATCAGAACATTGCGTTGAAGAATATACTCGCAAAAAAGCCAGGAAAAATAGGCCTATCACGCGTGATGAAGTTTTAAGATTTAAAAATTCAGAAATCGATCTACTCGACAACCCCGAAATATTTCGCAAGTATTTTAGCAACTAACCTACAACCAATCTAACATCTCATATTTATATTTATCTATAAATATAGTTGATTTTCTAATCAACATTAGTATATAATCACTTCTCAACATATTGATAGGACGCGGGGTGGAGCAGTCTGGCAGCTCGTTGGGCTCATAACCCAAAGGTCGCTGGTTCGAATCCAGCCCCCGCTACCATAGAAAACAAAACGGTATGCAGAATAGCATACCGTTTTCTTTTTTAAATAACACTCCCCTCTCCTCTATCTTTTTAATTTCACCCGCCTAATTCAGTTATACTAACCCTTGTATTTTCAAAAAATAAAGGTATCCAATATGGCCGTTCTTATCTCCCATGCAATACTGTTTATTACTATATTCTCTTCTACCCCTCCAACTTTTCAAGATTTGATGAACCCAGATTTATTCCCTAATCCACAATGCGGTATGTCAGTAAAAAAAGCAGAGATTACCAATAACAATCTTATTATTCAAACAACAGGTGCAGAATTCTCTTTAAATACCTCTGGTGATGGAATATTCAAACAACGCATTGGTCACCATCGTCCCGTTCTCTCCATAAAAATAGAGACAACTCTTGATAAAGTCCCTCCGAAAATAATAGTAAACACACCCGGTCGGGTCTTTGTATCCTATGGGGACCTGAATATCCGTGTTAATGGCGACTCGTTATTTATGTTCCAGACGCTGAAACCCACCACAATAACTGTCTCTCACCAGATTGATGTTGGGTTTCATGCATCTTATAAAGCCAATCATGTTATATTTGATGAATATGGTGGTTTTGGCTTGTTCTACTCGGAACAAGAAGCCGATGATGAATTCTATCCCTACGAAAATACAACTACAAAATACATTCTCCCACAAAATGCGGTTTTATGGATAGGTATCTGCCCTCCAAAACCCTATAATTGGGAGCGTTCCATCCACGACAATATCGTTTGGCATTGGTCCAATCAGTTAGGTTATCCCCCCGATACCGATTTAATATCCTGGGCAAAAGAAGGAAATATTATTTTACTACAATCAGAAGTGATGTTATGGAAAGATTGGAACTTATCATTTATCCCCAGATTAGGAGAAGCCGAATTTGCCCGTGTTTGTAATACCTGTCACAAACACGGCTTAAAATTTATTGTTTACACAAGTCCATTTTACTTCTTAAAGGAAACACCTTTTGAGCAAAACGCTATAAACTCATTTGAAAACTTCAAAGGTTGGCCCCCCGGAGATGCCACCGGCAGAAATATCCATTTATTCCTATCTGAAATTACTCGTGTTATGAAAGAGTATCAACCTGATGGATTATATTTTGACGGACAATATATAGACAATCCTGCCCCACTATATATGCTTGCACGAAAAAGCAGAGAGATAATAGGCGAAAACGGAATATTAGAATGGCACTCTACCTGGGCACTCGGCAATGGACAGTGTTTCCTCCCTCAAGCAGACGCCTATGTAGATTTCATCCTTCGTGGAGAAGGACAGGATTTGCACTACAAAAACTTTAATTACTTGCGATACTTCGTTTCAGGATACAACACCAGCAATAGTATTGGCGTCCTCTGCACAAACGGACCTAAACCCGACGCTGAGACAATAGACCGCCTCTTAAAAGCAAATGTTCGTCTCCATACCCTTGCAGGTTGGCTCCACGATGCCGATTTCATGGACTTACTAAAAACACATTACAAAAACAAACTGACACCAGATTTGCGTAAAGAAATTGAAAAACTCTCCAATCAAAGACAAAAAGAAATCGCAATAATAACAAGAAAAAAAGCAGAAGAAGAAAAAAAACTACTACAGGAGCCTATCTGGAAGGAACCCTTTTTCATTGAAGAGTTCAACAGTCTACCCAACTGTCAAACTTTCATTTCTCCACTCAATAACAACCCTTTCTCTGTGCAAAATGGAATCATGACTATCTCCGCATTGCCTCATACATACGCGTTCTTCACTTGTCCTTTAAACAAAATTATTCATGGGTTCACCGTCCGTTTCCGACAAGGAACAGATAAAGGCATGTCCTGGGGTCCTGCTGTGCAAATTCGCTGGAAAACAGGAGAAAGATTAAGAGTGGGGCTCCGTAGTGATGGACTATTTCAACTCGATATAGGTGGTGAACAAAAATTATACAAAGAATTTAACCCCTTCGAGTGGACACCATTACGCGTCCGCTGGACTGAATCAGCCGGAATTATTGAAATATTAAAAGCCGACAATCAGTGGCATAAAATTGCATACTTCAACCATGCATGCCCTATCCTCACTCCGGCTGAAAACATATCCTTCGGTAAAGTCCCTTACAACGGCGAACCCAACGACTATCCAGAGAACAACATCTCAATCGGCACCAACGAATGGGACCACCTAACCCTCTTCTGACCCGTCCGACCTGTCGGACTTTCCTGTCTTATCTGACCCGTCCAACCCGTCCGACCTATCCCATTAAACTTTATTTCTCCTCCCAATACCCCTATAATATATTCATCAACTCATGGAGAAACCATTATGCCAAAAAACATAAACCGACGGGATTTCATAGGCATCACAGGTTCAACCCTTAGTTTAAGCATTGCCAGTAATGATAACTTTATTTCCCCCACAACCAAACCCAATACATCTTCCGAACTCATCTCGAACATCCTTAACCTAATAGAAAAAACGCCTTTCGTAGATACACACGAACACTTACCCCCCGAAAACGACCGCATCGCAAACAAAGAAAATCCAGAAAAAACACCCGCCCCCGACTTCGGCACACTCTTCAGCCACTACGCAGACTCCGACCTTAAAGTATCAGGGCTAACTAACGAAGACTACAAAAAACTAATTTCCTGGGACTTATCCCCAAAAGACAAATGGAAAATTATTGCTCCCATTTATGAACGATGTAGAAATACCGGTTATCTCTTATGTGTCCGTGAAAGCATTCGTGCTCTATTTGGCGAAGACGACATTACTAAAAACAACTGTGAAACCATAAGCCAGAAATTAAAAAACCAAATAGGTCCCGGCTTTTATCGCAAAATACTTCGTGAAATAGCCAACATAGATTATGCCCAAGTCAATTGTCTTCAAAGTGGAACTTTCCGTGAAAGTGAACCTGCTTCAGATTTAATCTGCTTTGACATTTCCACCGTCGGTATTGCCAGTTCTATTTCAAAAATCGCAAACCTTAACAAATTCTCAGAAAAGTCTATCAAAAGCCTAAAACAAGCACATGAAACCATCGAGCATATTTTTGAACGATTCGGTCCCAAAGCCATAGCCGTTAAAGACCAATCCGCTTACGGCAGAAGACTCCTTTACGAAAATGTAAAAAACGAAGATATAGAAACCATCTTCAAACAATTTATACAAAAACCTTCCTTACTCAAACCCGAGGAATTAAAAGCCATCCAGGACCATTTATTCCGCAAATGTATTGAATGTGCGACTGAATACAAACTTCCCATAAAACTTCACACAGGCTATTATGCCGGCTATAACAATATGCCCTTATCCCGTGTCCGAGATAATCTCTGCGACCTCATTCCGCTCATCAAAGATTTTCCAAACACAACCTTTGTTCTGATGCACATCTCCTACCCCTATCAACACGAATTAATAGCCCTATGCAAACAGTATCAAAATGTCTATGCGGACATGTGCTGGTCCTGGATAATAGATCCCGCATCTACAACCCGCTTCCTGAAAGAATTTCTTACAACCGCACCCGCACATAAGATTTTTACCTTTGGCGGTGACTACATCCCGGTAGAACTCGTCCCCGGACATGCTCGAATTGCACGAAGAGGTATCGCCCTTGCTCTCTCACAACTCCTGCAAGACAACTGGATCACAGAATCCGAAGCACCTGCACTTATCCAGAGAATCATGAACCGCAATGCCCACGAAATATTTGACCTACCCCGTGTCCTCAAAGCATACAGTCACGGAACATAAATCAGAATTAACATCAAGTAAGGAGAAAAGAAAATGAAATCACTTATTAATTCAAATCTCATGTTCATTATTGTTCCCCTTGTTCTCTTTTCTCTCATAACAACTGCTGAAAACAAAAATACAACCATAGAAAACAACCCAACAGAAATCATCCATTCATGTCTAAAGCAAAGGCTTATAAAGGACATTCAAACTGTCCAAGAAATTGTTCAGACACTCCCCAAAAAGTATAAACAAAGACAATACAACAAACAATTAGATGAAATTCGCAAAGAAGTAGATTCCTGGCCAAAGCAATACGGACCCGATTTCAAAACGATATTCCCTATTAATCATACCCATGAAAAGATTTTCCACATTATAGGAAAAATCTGGGAGGACAGGGGTATAAAACGAACTATCATCTGGACCTGTGACCCCTATCAGTATTTACAACATTTGCCCCAAAAACCGGGACCATCGGATAAGAACGACTCTCTTTCACTCGAAATGATGGGAAAAGAAACTCGCTCCGTTGCTTTTAACATTGCATCCCCAAAAAATACAGATGTTCTCATCTCAATAATAGGCTTGCCTGATGAAGCAAGAAAAAAACATATCGAAATTCGCAAAGTTCTCTGGACCGATACAAAAAAATTAGAACCTGTTGCATCCGCTTTATTACCACTCAACGAAGAAAACAGCGTTTACAAACTTTCTATTACAGGAGGTCTTATACAACAAATATGGATTACAGTCCACTCGAAAGATTTAGCACCTAACACCTATAACCTAACTGTAAAAGTAAATGACGATACTCTTCCCTTTACCCTAAAAATATATCCAATTTGTTTTCCGGACCAACCTACATTACACATGGGAGGATGGGATTACACCAATGTCCCAAAACATTACGAAGTTACAGAGGCGAATCGTCCAGCCCTTGTAAAAATGTTGCAGAACTACTTCGTTGACTCGCCATGGGCTACTTCAATCGCCATGCCATTTGGCACCTATGATGAGAATGGAAATATGATTTCTCCACCGGACACAACAAACTTGGATGAATGGAGAAAACTCTGGCAAAAAGCCCGAAGATATTGCGTTTTCGTAAATGTCACTAAAAAACTCAAAAATTGGGAACTTGGTTCACCACAATTTAATAGAGCAGTTGCAGAATGGGCAAAATTTTGGGACAACTACATGAAAGAGGTAGGTTTAGACCCATCCCAATTAATAATTCTACTCGTAGATGAACCTCGTGAGTACTCTGCAGACAAAATAATCTCCGCCTGGGCAAAAGCAATTCACGAATCCGGTTCAAAAATCCAAATTTGGGAAGACCCTATTTATCATGATATGAATCAGGCTCTACCCGAAATGATTGAACAATGTGACATCCTTTGTCCTAATCGACAACTTTTTTACTCTCGTGGAGAAGAATACAGATATTTCTTTATTAACCAAAGGAATAATGGCAAAAAACTTGAATTTTATTCTTGTAGTGGTCCCATGCGTTTATTAGACCCATTTGCCTACTGCCGTTTACAAGCATGGGATTGCTGGCGATATAAAGCACAAGCCACATACTTCTGGGCATTTGCAGATGGTGCAGGAGCCTCTTCCTGGAACGAATATCTTTGCCCCCGAAATACCTATACTCCCTTATTCATAGATGAGACCTCCGTCTACTCAGGCAAGCATCTAGAATCCATGCGAGAAGGTATTGAAGACTACGAGTATTTGGTCATGCTTGACAGGGCAATAAAAGAAAGCAAATATTCAGAAGAAAAACAGAAACAAACAGAACAGTTCCTTAATGAAACAGTAGAAAAAATTTTATCCATTATGCCACAAAAGGGATTACTCTTCTGGCGAGAATCGAAACAACCCGAAACAGTCAACACCGCCCGTCAACAAATCCTCCAAACCTTACTCCAGTTCCAAACCCAACCCTGACCTCACCACTGTCCGACCCGGAGGTATTTATGGTTTTGGTCTCGGTACTGGGGTGCTGTCTGACCTGTCGGACTTGTCGGACGGGTCGGACTTGTCGGACTCGTCGGACCTGTCGGACATATACAACTTAACAACCGCACTCCGCCCCGCATACTTCACCTTCCCAAAAACCAAATCCTTCTCGCGGTCATAATAGAACTCCGCAGGCACATCATTCACCGTCACCCTACAAACATTCACCGTTCCTCTACCAAACGCCACCCACTCTTCCAATCCCACCGGCGCATCCAACTTCACCGTCAAACAATTCTCCTTACTATCCCATACCTCCGACAGCCGTTTTCCACCCCAAAGATGATAAGGAACCTCACCCCCCACAGGTCTTATATACAAAGCCTTCACCTCATAAGAATCTAACGAAACCTCCTGAAACGCATTTTCCAACTCATCCCCCCGAATTCTCACAGGATTTCGAAATATCACATCATAACACACAAACTCCTTCCCCTTACTCATACTTTTTCCCACATCCAACACGCCACACACCTGCTTCTTATCCGTCCGATTCGCTACCACCAGCAGATAATCGTCCCAAACCGCATTCCGATACAGCACCGCATAAGTCCCCGGCACCGATGTCCCAACCTCCACAAACCGCTCACACTCATACATCCCAAAATAATACTGCAGTAAGTTATATGTTTTTATATACTTCACTTCCTGCGGATGCACCCCCCTCGCATATGGAAACTTCTCCGGCCATATTCGCCAATCAATCGTGCAATACAGCCCCCCGCCCGTTAGCAAATCAAACGCATACGCAGACTCCACCGTGCACCGTTCACTCTCATCATCCCCCGCATACAAACAACCCTGCGCATACATATTCGAAAAAGACCCAAAAGTCGCCCGAAACTCCTCCACCGAAGGAAAATCATACCCCTCCCCAAACAAATGCATATCGAACGGAGCAATCACCGGCAGAACGAACGCCTTGCTACAGTGGTCTATCAACACCAAATGCGGTATCTTCTCCTTTAAAACTTCCCGCCGTCGCCAATTTACCTCATGCAACTCAATCAGGCAATCATACACCTCCTGCGGATGATTATGCTCCTTCCACCGCTTACAATTCGCATACGCCAAATTATCATCAATATACATCCCATCCACCGCATACCGCTCCATCATCCGCCGTTTACACTCCATCCGATAATCCGCCAACCCATTCGGCGAAGCCAGACAAGTCGCCACAAGGTCGCAAAACGAATCCCTACTATCTCTATACCTCCCCCCATAGCAAAAACCTTCCCATTCTGCCCAGCGTCCCTCCTTCATCCGCTTTGCCACTTCCGACGCATGCGCATACTGCAAATCCGCATTTGCCGTCCAGATAAACAGCATCCCCGCCTCATGAACTGTTCGTATCACACGGTCCAACTCCTCCGCAGGCGGTCTCGGTTCCCCCGGCGGTCCCAAACGATGCATCTGGAACAAAGTATAGCCCAATTGGGCCACCGCCTTGATTTCCTCATCCGTAGGATAAGGGTATTTATCATCCCCGATCCAAATAAACATTCGCAAATCATGCCGTCGCGGATGCGGTAAACGATTCGGTGCCACAGCCAATCCTATCCGAAACCGAAACGCTTTCCCCTCCGACAACGCAAACCGCTCCCCTTTCTCCCCCACATGCACCAAATGCTGATGAACATTCAACAACACATCCTCTCCCTCCGCACCATCCACCCGCACCGCACCCGTATCCAATTCCTCCGGAGAGCGATAATAGTCCCCCATATCCGTAAACATAGCCAACGCACACTTATGGCTATACACCTCCAAACACGAAGTCGGCGTATACACCCGACTTACTTCCCCCACTTTCGGTATCGCCCCTTGATAACAATCAAAACCATGCGTATCCCTCCGCTTATGCAAAAAATGCGAGAACTTGCCCCGCGCACTCAACTCCTGCCGTATCCCCTCCCGCAACAAAACATCCCTACCCGCCACTACACAAAACTCCGCCACAACCACACCATCATTGTAAAAAACAGTGCGGATAGAACAATCCAACCCCGAATTCCACTCCCCCTTCGTCTCCAATACAACACGATTCCTTTCTTTCTCTACAAGCACCGTCTCCCCTTTCATATCCCGAACCAACCTTTCACTATCCACAAGCACATCCCACGGCTCCGTCATCTTCACCACCACCGCCCCTTCCCGCCAAACCTCAACATCCACAATCGCCCCTGTCTTCTTATCCACCACATACCGATAAGTTGGTCCCTTTACCACAAAACATTCCTCTTTCTCCTCACAGGTTAAATCCTCCGCCGGCAACGGCTCCCTCAAAACCTCCCAGACCGTCTTACTAACTCGCTCCCCTACACCCCAAAAACACACCGACAGACAAAAAAACAAAGACCAATACTTATACATACTTATTCTCCCTATAAAATTGATTTCTTCATAAATTATAACAAACTTGTCAAAACATACAAAATCCCCACTGTAAATCCTTCCAGTCCAAACATAAACATGATAAGAAGACACCCACTAAAACAGACAAAGATACATAAATAACCCCGATTAAGAGTTATTCTCTTACCCTTCAACCACCCTTATTTCCTCTTCTGTTAAATCATATAATTGATACACGAACCTATCTATTTCCTTCTCCCAGTGGCTCGTATCCGCTTGCGGGTTTGCTTTTTTGGCGGTGAGGATTTGGTCTACCAATGCTTCGATTTTCTTTACAATGGACTCGTTGGATGTGGTGATATTTGAAGGATACAGTCTTTTAAATTCATCTATTATCTTAGGATCATAATAAAATGTTGATTGTGGCTTTTTACTTTTAGGATTATGTATTCGCTGAAAAACCAATTTTTCTTTAGATTTCAAATTTGGGTTAATTTTATCATTAAACTTATATTGAAAATATTTTTTGAATTTCTCAAATAGTGAATGTGGTAATGAAGGCAATTCTACCTTTTTTGCTTTTAGTAAATCTTTATAAACCCAAGTACAATTTTCAGGAATTTCATCTTTAAAAACAGTTTTTTCTTTTATTAAAACTATTCCAATATTTCTTAATTGTTCTTTTTGTTCTTCAGTTAAATCTTTTTCATGAATAAACCTTAATGCTAAAGAATCTTTTGATTGATGATTTTTTACTTGTATTAATACTGCTTTAAAAGCATATTGGGGGTTTTCAAAAACATCCACACTTAAAGAATTTCTAAAATTTTTAATATAATCTATTACTTCTGTAGCACTTTTCTTTTTCAATTCCTCTTTTGTTGCCTCAATGATATTTACAGGGTCACGAAACATTTGAATTGAAAAAGATAAAAAAATATCAATTCTTTGTTTCTCACCAAAATGTTTTATCAAATAATCATTAAAATTCAAGATGTTTGCCTGACATTCAGCAAAAATCGATGCATCTAATTCAGGTAAATTTCTATGTACAATCAAATTTCGTAGTCCACTTAAGAATTTTATATTAAAATAAACAGGATCGTTATTGTTAGCTTTATAAAATTCGCTTAAGCACATATTTAAGTCCCACCATTTTTTATCTTTGATTTCTTGTCCATTTGGAAGTTTTTCTATTAAAATGTCATATCTTGGTCTTTTCCCTTTTTCGGTTTTTCTGTACCAAGGTTTTATCTTGTTTTTTAGAAAATAAGCATGGAACATTGATGTCCATGCTATGCACATCATTACAATAAAACCTTCGGATTTAAAGGAAACAGCAGGTTTATTGTAGTATTCTACTGCAAGTAAAGCCGAATCTTTTGCTTTTTGCAGTAATTGTTTTACTATAATAGGATACCCTTTCATAAAATAATGTTTTTTAACCCATATACATCCTTTCCACCATCTCATCCAATTCCTCTTGAACTTCTGATAACTGTTCTTCAGCTTCTTTTT
>CAKZKR010000111.1 GCA_937124615.1 uncultured bacterium | reverse complement strand
TTCTCTACGCGTGGAAAAACGGTTTTTATTACTCTTGCTATTGTCCATAATCCATCTCCTGTCCTATATTTTATAATAAACAAAATTCTATATTATTATAATAACAAAGATCTGAATTGAAAACAATCTCTTTGAAAGGATGTAATATGAGAGCACCTACCATTCTAACGACTACTTTGTTTATCCTCTATACAACATTTGGCTTTGCCGATGAAGGTTGGAAAGCCGGTACTGCTGTGTGTGATATAACCCCGCCTGCGGGTATCTGGCTGGCTGGATATGCAATGCGAGATCGTCCTGCGGAAGGGGCGATTCATCCTCTATGGGTTAAAGCATTATCATTGCAAAATGCACAAAAGAAAACAGTAGTAATTGTTAGTAGCGACATACTCGGTTTCACTGCGGAAATGTCGCAGAAGATAAAAAAAACTGTTCAAGAAAAAACAGGGGTAGAGCCTGGGGATATTCTCCTTAACAGTTCGCATACACATTCAGGTCCTGTTGTTGGAGATTCTCTTATTGCTATGTATCCCCTTGACAACAACATAGAACAATTACAAAAAATTAATCACTACACAGAAGAACTTGTGAGAAAAGTGACAGATACAATACTCTCCGCTGTAACTAATTTGAAACCTGCAAAGGTATATTCTGCTAAAGGCGTTGTCCGTTTTGCAGTAAATCGACGGAATAATAAAGAGGCGGAAATAGAAACGATCTACGACTACAAAGGTCCTGTTGACCATTCTGTTCCTGTGCTTGCAGTAAAAGATGAACAAAAAGAGACATTCCTTGCCATTGTATTTGCTTACGCTTGTCATGCTACGGTTTTGTCCGGTTACCAATGGTGCGGAGATTATCCGGGTTACGCACAATTGGAATTGGAACAAATATATCCAGACGCAAAAGCCTTATTTGTCGCAGGTTGTGGTGCTGACATAAATCCATTGCCCCGACGAACTATAGCATTAGCACAACAATATGGAAAAGAACTTGCATTATCCGTCGTTCGTGCTATTGAAGATACTCTTCAAGCTCTCCCCCCCTCTCTAAAAACAAGTTTTGAAACGATTACCCTCCCTTTAGAAACACCGCTAACAAAAGAAGAACTCCAACAAATATCAGATGATACAAAAAAAGCAGAATATATCCGCCGTTCTGCAAATTACCTTCTAAAAGGGTTAGAAAAAGGCCTTCCCCTACGAATATCCTATCCCTATCCGATACAGGTGTGGAACATTGGCGGTTTTCCCCTCATTGCATTAGGAGGTGAAGTTGTTATTGATTATGCTATATCCATAAAACAAAAAATACACCCAAACGCAATGGTTCTGGGATATTCGAACGACCTGATGAGTTATATCCCTTCTGTACGAATTATTCGAGAAGGGGGATACGAAGGCGATACATCTCAATTAGAATACGAGATGCCCGCTAAATGGAAAGAAGAAATCGAAGAACTTATTATGCATTCCGTTCAAAACTCCTGGAATAAGATTAAATAAAAAACATATCTATACACTTCCCTTGATAGAAGTACATAAAATTGTCAAATATCCTGAACTCTAAAATCTTTGAACATTAATAATTCCTTACTATTCAGGGATAGAATAAAAAAAGGTAATAAGTAATAAAATTTTTATTGTAGCAGTTCTTTATATTGCTGTTTTTCTATCCGAGCAAAAAACAAAGAAAAAAATAAGACGCGAAAAGATGTAATTAAGATTGGAAAACGATTTTTGAAAAGTAAAGGAATTAACATATTGTATGTAGTACAATATATATAGAGAAAATGCAATATATAAGGATAAATATTATTAAAATATTTGTGTGTGGTTACAGGATAGAAAATTAAAAACAGAATATTGAGTGAGAAAAGGTGTAGATTGATGAATAAGAGAAAAAGGGATATATAAAGAGGAACCTTTTCCTGGTCATCTGGTTTGGTAGGAGCCGGTTGAGTGGATCTGTTCGTAGCGGAAATAAGTTAGCGTATAACCGGGGTGGAGAAATCTCTACCCCCGGTTGATAACATTGCTGTTATAATAAGAATGACCATTTAAGAAGTGGAGGATTTTTGTATTATGAAAACAATTATTTCATATTATTTATAAAAAATTTACTTGACAATAAGGAAAAAATATGGTAATATTTTTA
>CAKZKR010000110.1 GCA_937124615.1 uncultured bacterium | reverse complement strand
GCAACAAGTCAAATAACTACGGCAGGTTTGGTATTGGGAAATGTAACGACACAATGCAGCGACACAATTCCTGAGGGAAATGTAATTAGTCAAAGCCCATTACCGGCGCAATTGGTTAACAAAGGCACAGCAGTAAATCTTGTAGTTTCTTCAGGACCGTGTCCGATAAATGTGCCGAATGTAGTTGGGATGATGGAACAGGATGCAAGGACGAAAATAATCATGTCCGGTCTTACTGTTGGAACGATAACGCAGGAATACAGCGATACGGTTGCAGAGGGGAAAGTAATTCGTCAATCTCCTGAAGCAGGTTCAACGGTTCCCAAAGAGACCCCTGTTAATCTGGTGGTCAGTAAAGGGAAGAAGAGACGTTTCATTATATCCTGCGGAAGCAACAATTCATCGGACAATTTTTCTACATCTGATATATTAATATTCGGACTCGTTTCCGGATGGCTTCTTATTAAAACTCGAAAAACCATGCTATCCCGGGGGAAAGCATAGATTTTAAGAACGATATTGATTAGACAGAATAGCCTTCTACCCCAATAAAGTAGAGGGCTATTCTGTTTCTATTGATTTATTACAAAAATACTATAAGAAGTTATTTGTGGCGAAAACAATATTTAATAATTGGGTGGTAGTAGGTTATAGATAGATGGATTAAAAGTGAGATTGAAGAGAAATTTATCTTTTATATACCAATATCTCTCCTTTTTTCCCGGGCTTTTTGTCATTTAATATCCTCTACATAGCCACATAATCGGGACTTCAGGATAAATAGGTTTTTGATGAATTCTTGGAGTTTGGGTGAACCTTTAAAAAAATTGATTTCGTCCCCGATGCTTCTATATTTTAAGAAGTGTATTGTATTATGAACCACTGGAGGTGTGAATGAACCATCCTATATATGAGAATAAAAAGAATTGGAGAAAGAGGATACTAAATATTTGTTTACCCCTGATTTTCATAGTCCTTATCGGTTGTACAGCGGTAGATGAGGACTCAGACCTTGCGGATGAAAGAATGCAGGAATTCGTTAAAAACATCTCTGCTTACGCAAGGACCTTCAACCCAAACTTTATCATCATACCCCAAAATGGAGCGGAGTTAGCCTTCAACAATGCAGACCCAGAAAACGAACTCAATACAGATTACTTACAATTTATCGACGGGCTGGGAATAGAAGAACTTTTTTACAACGGCACATTAAGCATAGACACCTATCGCCTCTCAATACTTCGGCAACTCAAAGACATGAAAAAAATTATGGTATCCGAGTATGTCTCCGACCCTGCATATATCGCGGAGGCCCAAAACCGCAATTATCAAGAAGGGTTCATTTGTTTTGTGAGAGAGCCCGACAATTACCACTACACACAAATCCCAACGGAAATTTTTCAAAGCAATCCCGATAACATCACCCACCCCTCTCAGGCAAAAAACTATCTATACCTAATCAGTACAGACAACTTCTCCACAAAACAAGAAATGATAGACACTATCAAAGCCACAAACTACGACATTATTTTAATAGACCTATTCTTCCAGGGAACCGAACTGACCCCCTCAGACATCGCACAACTAAAAACCAAGCCCGGCGGACAACAAAGACTCGTCATTTCATATATCAGCATCGGTTCTGCTGAAAAATTCCGTTACTACTGGCAACCCGATTGGAAACAAAACCATCCGTCCTGGATAAAAAAGCCCTATTCCGGTTATGATGACGAATTCTGGATTGAATTTTGGCATAGCGAATGGAAAAACCTCATTTATGGAAATGACAATTCCTACATAAAGAAAATAATAAATGCAGGCTTCGACGGTGCCTATTTAGACAATGTGGAAGCGTATTATTTTTTGTATAATGATTAAAAAAAGAACAGAGAGGAGAAGGACCCACCACTTGTTATAATTATTAGAAAATATCATAATCTATAATAATCTATAGTAGTGTAAACCTAAAATAAGAAAGAGGTGCTTATGCTGGATATTAGTACATTAGAAAACTGGTTATGGGAAGCCGCCTGCAAAATTCGAGGTGAGATAGATTCCCGAAATACAAAGACTACATCCTACCGCTTATCTTTCTAAAAAGACTCTCAGATGTGTTTGAAGATGAATTGGCAGAACTCGCGAAAGATTACGATAATGAGGAATTAGCAAATACCTCCGTAGAAAAAGAACATAGTCTTGTATGGTTTTACCTGCCTGAAAAATCGCGCTGGGGTAACATTATAAAGCAAAGCACAAAATTAGGTGAGTACCTCACTGATGCTACAAGAGAGATTGCGAGGCAAAACGAGAAACTTCAGGGTGTAATTGATATCGTTGACTTTAATGCTACCGCGGGAGGGCAGAGAATCATTAGCGATGAAAAAATTAAACTTTTGCTTGATACGATCAATAAACACCGGTTGGGTCTTAATGATGTTGAGCCCGATATTTTGGGTAGAGCCTATGAATACCTGCTTCGAAAATTTGCGGAAGGATCTGGACAGAGTGCCGGGGAGTTTTATACTCCCCGTGAGGTGGCTATTCTTATGTCATACATTGTTGACCCAAAAGAGGGAGAGGATGTTTACGATCCCTGCCTTGGTTCGGGTGGACTGATTATCAAATGTTATTTACGGTTCAGAGAAAAATTTGGCAATAATCACAAAATAAAACCATTAAAATCTTACGGACAGGAAATATTGCATGATACCTATGCTATGGCAAAGATGAATGCCTTTATCCATCGTATGGAAGCAGAGATTGCATTAGGCGATACCATGAACAAACCCGCGTTTCTGGACAAAAAGGGGTCTTTGAAAAAATATGATATCGTTGTTGCCAATCCCATGTGGAATCAGGATTTTCAGCAAAGCACCTATGAAAATGACCAATACAATAGATTTACTTACGGCTATCCTCCTTCAAACTCTGCTGACTGGGGATGGGTGCAACATATGTTTGCTTCGTTAAACGAAGGTGGGAGAATGGCGGTTGTATTAGATACAGGTGCCGTTTCGCGTGGTTCTGGAAATCAGGGCTCTAATAGAGAGAGGGATATCAGAAAAGAGTTTGTGGATAACGATTTTGTTGAATCAGTTATTCTCCTACCCGAAAATCTTTTTTATAACACAACAGCGCCAGGTATTATTTTGGTCATCAACAAAAACAAACGACATAAAGACCAAATTTTACTTATCAATGCCTCAAAACTCTTTGAAAAAGGACGTCCGAAAAACTTTTTGCCCGAAGAGACAATACAACAAATATCAAAAATTTATCTTGATTGGAAAGAAGAAGAAGGCATAATCAAGATAGTTACAAAAGATGAGGTGAAAAAAAACGACTACAACCTAAGCCCATCACGCTATGTAGCCCAAAACGGAACCGAAGAGGTTTTGAGTGTAGAAGATGCTATTGTAGAACTGGAAGAGGCAGAGGAAGAAAGACAAGAGGCGGACAGGAAATTGAAGAAGATTTTGAAGGAAATGGGGATTTTTAAATAATGAGAGAACCTGATTATAAAGATAGGGTTAAAATTGTGAATCCAGGCAAACTTTTTGGCGAGATTAAAATAAAAGATATATTATTAAGAAAATTTTCTATGAGAAGAAAGAATGGATTATAGACGACTTCTTTTTAGTAAAATTTAAAAGAAACCTTTTACGAAATACTGTGGAGAAAAGTTCCCAGATAAGTTCGGAAAAATTTTTTGTTTTAATTTCAGAGAAAAAAGACATCACAATAGAAGAACTTGCCAAATCTACTAACCTTACAACAAGAGCTGTCAAAAAAAACATTTCAAAATTAAAACAACAAGGCAAATTAAGAAGGGTAAGAAGCGATGTATATGGAGATAATAGAATGAAACATTCATGCCGAATTTGTCGCACAAAGAAGGATAAAGATGTCATTGCGAGGTGCATAATTCCTCACATGTCATTGCGAGGTGCATAATTTCTCACATGTCATTGCGAGGTGCATAATTCCTCACATGTCATTGCGAGCGAAAGCGAAGCAATCTCAAAGGGATCAGGAGATTGCTTCGTCGCTTACGCTCCTCGCAATGACAGGA
>CAKZKR010000109.1 GCA_937124615.1 uncultured bacterium | reverse complement strand
TCCAACAGTATCAATTCATCTACATTGTGTTGATTAAATACTCGAGCCGCATTAACAGGGCAACCAACATATTTTGGATTTGAAAACCGAACTGTTTTTTCCAAACCCCAGTGTCGCAATAGTAAAATGGGTATCACCCTAACTTTTAACATGTAACACCTCACTAAGAAAGTTTTGTATCAACATGGCACCTCCAATATAACTTTTCTCAGGGTGAAATTGTGTTCCATAAATGTTTCTATTCTGATAAAGAGAAATAAACGGGACCCCATACTCTGTTGTTCCTATGCTCCCATCAATATCTTTTAATGGAACAAAAAAAGAATGTGCAAAATAAAAATTAGGTTTTTCAATCATTCCCGCCAATAAAGTCAAATCTTTACTGTTAGCATTTACATCATTCCAGCCAATGTGGGGTACTCGAATAAAATCTTTAACCACATTCCTTATATGATAAACTTTTGCGGGTATCCAGCCCAGACCTTTTACATTACCTTCCTCACTAAACTCTGCCATAATTTGAAATCCCAAACAAATACCCAAAATAGGTTTCTTCAGTTCTAATACAAAGTGATTTAATCTGTTAGTCAAGCCCGTCTTTGTTAAGAAATTTATCGCACTTCCACATGCACCTACCCCAGGCATTACAACTGCATCAAATCGACCCAAATCTGTATCCTTATTGACAATATCTATCGATACATTTGTTTTTAAAAAAGCACGATATACAGAATGGATGTTTCCCGCAGAATAATCGATAATAGCAATTCGCAGATTTTTATTTTTAATACCCGTTGTCTCCATCAATACTATTCCACAAATCTTGATTCTTTGCTACAACATAATTATCTATAGATAAAAAATCCACTCCTGATTCAATAAATGTCTGCATTGCTTCTTCAGGTGTTCTAACAATTGGAGATTCGTGCATATTAAAACTCGTATTTAGAACGACACTTGTCCCCGACAATCTTTTATATCGCTTCAGTATTTCATAAAAAGTTGGATTGCTTTCTTCTTTCACAAGTTGGGCTCGCGTCGTTCCATCAATATGCACTACTGCACCATGTTGTTCTTTCATCTTATTAGTACTTCGAAAACAACATGTCATGAACTCACCTGCATGCCTCGCTTTAGTATATCCTATCAAAAACCGTTCTGCATCTTCATCTAAAAGAGCAGGGGCAAAAGGCATAAAATCGCTTCGTTTTAATTTCATATTTAATTTTTCAGTAATATTTTTCATTGTTGAATCACATAAGATAGATCGGTTTCCCAGTGCCCGAGGGCCCCACTCCATCCTGTCATAAAATCGGGCAACAATTTTCTTTTCATAAAGACATTTTGCAGTGAATTCCCAAATTCGCTGATTGCTCAACTCTTTATAGGGTAGTTTATATTTTACGATTACATCTACGATTTCTTTTTTACCAAAACAGTCTCCCCAAAAAGCATGAGGAAGTGGTTTAGGATAAAAACGGTAAGAGGAACAAATAGCACCTAAACTTAATCCACCATCCCCCATATTTGGATAAACGAACAATTCCTCTACCTCTTCCAATTCATGTATTTTCTGGTTCAATAACACATTCGCAAAAACTCCTCCTGCTACTGTCACCTTGTTCAATCCTGTTCTATTTAACCAATGTTTAGTCAGGGCACAAATCGTCTGTTCCAAAATATTCTGCGACCAAGCACACAGGTCTTCTCTCGAGTACTTTTCCAGCAAATTGGATAGCCACTCTCTCATTTTTTTTCCATAAGGTCCTTTATAAATTAAAATGTCTCCATCCCAGGAAAATGGATTGTCATGTTTAATTCTATTTGCATTTCCATGTGCTGATAGACCTGTGAGTTTACCTTCATCCCTACATGGGACAAAACCTAAAACTTCTGTCAAATTTTCAAAAAACAAGCCAAAAGAACTTTTCGCAGAGGATTTCCATAATCTCGTTATCGTATTCCCTTCTCCTATTGAAACAGTTAGAGATAACCCATCTCCCATTCCATCTGCGGTTATAATTAAAGCCTTATCAAATCCGGAACAGAAGTAACTACCCCATGCGTGGGCTTCATGATGCTCTACAAAAGAGACAGAAATCTCTCTTGAAAGATATGGTAATCTTTTATAAATTATCTTCTTTAATATAATGGTCAAACCCTTTTTCATATTTTCCGAAGGATTCATATAACTGACGGGATTATGAGAAACAGCCCACTCCGTAATACTGCTCCAAAAATTATGCTTTTGAACATCTTCTTTTCTTTCTCTTCTTGAAGAAAAAGCTTTCTTTTGCAAATTAGGGAACAATCGAAAAAATGGGAACGGTGTAACAAATCCAGAAACACATACAGCATCTATGTCTTTCCAGGTTAGCCCTGTTTGCTTTAGACCATTTTCCAAAGTCAAATAAGGAAATCCTCCTTCATTTTTACGGCGGGTATATCGTTCCTCATTGGACATAAACAAAATACGGTCATTATCACAAAAGGTAATGCCTGCATCAAAAAAATCTTCACTGATTCCCAGTATAATCATGAATAATTATTCCTAATCGAAAAATGTTTTATATCCAGAAAACATTCCAGATTGCAGAAGGGTTCAAATTCCATATTAAAGCAAGTTCCACAATTGGTGCACACCAACAAGTATTACAGTTTTTAGGAACTTTCAAATGAGTTATTAGTTTTACAAATTCCTCATTCATATTACCTTTTTTCTTATAAAGTTCAGGAGTTTCAAATAAATGACACGATAAGATAGAACCATCGGGCTCAATTGTAAATGTTAATCGTCCCGCAGGACACCATATCTTAGCAGGATAAGGCCAATTACTTAAATATTTTAAACCTGCTAATGAATTTCGGACAGGAGCCCCTTGTTTTTTTTGCTCAATAATATACTGTAATACATTATTGTATTCTTCCTTATTCGGGGCAATGGGATTTGGGCTCAAGGATGAATCCAGATGTAGCGTTGAAGGCTGGAACATCACTTTTACATTTTCGTTCCGAGCCATTTGTAAAACATAGTCAATAGCATCTATGTTTAATTGAGATATTACACATAAAAAAGATATAGATATTTTTTTTGATTTGCAAAAATTAAGTACTTGAAACAGCCTTTCATAAGAGCCTTTCCCTCGGACTTTATCGTGTATTTCACGGGGACCATCAAAACTTAAATTAATGTGGTCAACATATTTTTCAATCCCATCATATCTCTCTATATTTACACCTGTAGAACTTAAGAAGACATTGAAACCTAAAGATTTTGCATGCTCAAGAATCTTTATTATATCCTTCTTAATTAATGGTTCGCCTCCCCCAAATGTTATCCATCTTGCGCCTGCCTTGTATAAAAATGTTAACCGCTCTAAAATCTCTTTTGTGTCTAATTCATTCTTCGCTACCTCACTTGAACCACAGTAAAGGCATTGGTATGGACAACGAAATGTCAAGTTCCACTCTACAAACAAAGGTGCATTTATATTAAAAATTTTTGTTTTTACCCACGATTTTAACAACAATGGAATGCTCTTTATATTCTGTTTCATTGAATATCTTCTATTAAATCATTTTTTTTATATATCTTCAATCTAATCAACGCCAGCCAACCTACAGGGATCCATATCCAGAATGTAATTATACGAAACACTCCTATTACAACGATTATTTCGAGTAATTGAATCTGTAACCAATGCAAGGAAATACTCATGGTTGTTTCAACAATACCCACCCCACCAGGAATTCCACTACATATCGCAAGAAATAGGTTTCCCAATACAATCATCTCGACCTGGCTTAATAACAATCCAGAAGATCTTCCCCCTAATAATAGATAAAAAACAAATCCATTAACGGCCCAACCTATGGAACAACCAATGCAAAATAATATCAAAAAATAAGGGTTTACGAACTCATCTGTTAATACTATTTTCAAGTTTGCTAATAAAGGTCTTAGAAATCGAAGTAATATGGGGAGAGAAATTAATGACACCAGAGCAAGAATGAGCGGAAATAAAATAAAGTTTGCATAAAACCCCAAAGAAAGCATCATTACTAAAAATGCACCTTCAAAAACACATAACAAAAATAAGAACTCGACAGTCATTGCCTTTGAAAGAGGGATTCCCATAGTTTTTGTAATTACATAACCCCTTAATGCCCTCCCTAATTGTGCTGGTAAAACAACACCTGCACCTTGTGTTAGATACACCCAAATAGACTTCATCATTGAAAAGTCATTAACATATTTTTTAAGTAAACATCTCCATAAATAATAATCTAATATCCAATCCACCAACCTCAATAGACATGCAAGCAAAAAGAATCCCCATCTGTTTACAATTACATTTTTCACATCTGATAAATTTTCTTCTCTTATCTGGTATATCCCCAAAAAGGTTAATAATATTAAAATAATAAAACCAGATAAATGAAGCACATTTAATATTCTGTCTTTATTTTTTATAAAATTAAACATTAATAGTTAATAAATCCTTTAAATTGGAAATGTATATGATACCACGAAGATGGATACATATTTTACCTATGGAATACAAAGAAGTTCTAAATCCTCCTTCTGATTTACTATCAAATGAAAGTATTGTCTCCCGATGGGAAAACGAATTCAGCACATTTTTTGGAACTCCATATGCAGTAGCTCTCCCCTCAGGACGGGTCGGACTTAAACTTATTTTAAAACATTTAAATCTTCAAAAAGACGATGAAGTAATTATTCCTGCATTGACACTAAAAGCACTTGTAAATATTATATTATCATTAGGTCTTAAACCTGTTTGTGCAGACATAGACCCTAAAACATTAAATATAGACCCCCATTCGCTTCAAAAAAGAATTACATCCCGGACAAAGGTTATAATTTCACTCCACACTTTTGGGAACCCCTGTTATATAGAAGAAATATGCAAAATAGGAGAAGCTTATAATATTCCTGTAATAGAAGATACTGCTCATGCGTGTGGTGCTAAGATCCACAACCAATATGCGGGGACGATTGGATATGCGGGCTTTTTTAGTTTTGATGTATCGAAACCCATAAATACATATGGTGGGGGTATGCTCGTTAGCAATGATGTATCTTTAATTAATTTTGTTCGTGAACAGAATCAACAATTCGTCATAGACACAGCTGAAATAACAAAGAAAGCAAAATCGATAAAAATAGAACAAACACTATATAACTCACAACTAATGTACCCCATCCTTTTTTTAAGATTATTTCCTTTTTTTTTCAAATCAATAGAATATGTATATCGTAAATTTCAAAGTGTTCCTCCTGAAAATATCCGATATACTCCTCTTCAAGCCAGAATTGGGATTGAAAAATTATCTTTCCTCTCTTCACGGATTGAGCAAAGAAACGAAATAGCACAACTATACCGCAAATTATTATCCGATAAAATTGACATTCCTTATGTTAGAACGAATTGTACGCCTTCATATTATATGTTTGTTGTAATTCTTCCTATGGAATCTCAGAGAATTTGCCGTTCCCTTCTCTTTCATGGTATAGACACTGCATTAAAAGAAGAAGTAATTGACGATGTTTCAACGATAATTAACGAACCAAATTGTCCAAATGCTAATAGCGTCTATCCAAGACTACTGGCACTACCCTTCTATGATGGGATTTCTGAAGATACAATCAAATATATATGTAATTGTCTGAACAAACTAATTAAGTAGGAGTTTTGATTATTTAAGAACATTTATTTGTTCAAGTTTTTGTTTTATATCATTATTTTGTATATCTAACTTTCTAACTTCTTCAAATACTTTCTCTGCGTTTTCTTTATCACCTAACTTAAAATACATCTCTCCTATCTCCAATAAAATCTCCGCTATTGTTTCTATGGGGGCCTCTTTTTCTTTTAACCTTCTAAGAGATTCCTCAAAAAGGTGTCTCGCTTCCTGATAATTTCCTATCTCTTTTTTATACAAAGCATAATCTATCCACCCTTCACTATCACTGGGATAAATCTTTATCGCTGTTTTATATGCATTCTCTGCTTCTTCATATCTTTTCTGTGCTTTATACAAATTCCCCAAATTTCTCCATGCAAGAGGGAATTCATATAGTAAATTAACAGCCTCTTTTAAATGTTTCTCCGATAAATCAAACATATTTACCTGAAATGCATAAAACCCTAAAGCATTATGAAGATTATGGTCTTTCGGTTGTTTTTCTAATGCTTTTTCAAAATAAGGAATAACTTTTTCCAATTCGCCTTTCATATAAAAAGCATCTGCAATGTTAAAAAGAGCATTTATAAGGTCCGGTTTTATGGATAAAGACATTTGATACAATTCTATTGCTTTATCTATATCTCCGGACAAAAATGCGTGATAGCCCAGATTATTATAGGCTAAAGGATTTTTATCATCTACTTCGAGTGCTTTATGGTACATCTCCTCTGCTTCTTTTGTCCGTCCCATTCGGTCGTATAGGACACCCAGGTCGTAAGGGATATAGGAATTATCAGGGCTATTCACCATTGCCTTTTGATAGAGTTCTATTGCTTGCTCTGTATTCCCTCTTTTTTCGGCCAACTGTGCCAAATTATAATAGGCCAATTCATCATTAGGTCTAATTCTTAATGCCTCATAAAACTTTTTTTCTGCTTCATCCCACCTATTCATTTTAACTAAAAGACTTCCCCAATTATTTAATACAAGGGTAAAGTCAGGAACAACTTCCAGCGCTTTCTTAAAGTGTTTAATTGATTCTTCAGGGTTATCGTCCTGTAGTAAAATAGCCAATTCTCTATGGGCCCGTGCATCATCAGGATTCATCTCTATCGCCTTTTTGAGGTATGTTACCGCTTCATCTTTTCTGCCCATTCTTGATAATACCTGTCCTGTCATGTAACATACATTTTGAAAACCTGGGTCAATATTTAATGCTAATTTTAGTTTCTCTAATGATTTATCATATTCGCCTTTATTTGCATAAATAGCCCCCATTTTGGCAATAACATAGGAAAACTGGGGATACGCTTCCAAGGCCTTCTCATAACAGATTAGGGCTTGTTCAATATCTTTTTTAATTTCCATCATTTCTCCCAATTCATTCCATGCTCGAGCATCTCTAACATTCAACTCTATCGCTCTACGAAGATAAGTTTCCGCTTCATCTAATCTTTCTTGCTTCTTCAAAATACAACCTAAAAGATAAATACTATCCTGATACTCAGAATTTAACTTAATCGCTTTTTTTAGATTTTCTTCAGCATCTTTCAAGGCATCTTTTGCAAATAAGATCCTTCCTAATCGTTCATAAGCATAAGCAAAATCCGGTTTAGCAAATATAGCACGCCGATAATAATCTTCCGCAATATCCCAATCTCCGTCATCGGCAAAAATATTTCCCAACTCACAAAGTGCCCTTGCATCTTTAGAATTTAAATCAACCGCTTTTTGTAGGGTGTCCTTTGCTTCTTCAACCCTCCCCAAATTTTTCAATTCCCTACCTATAAGAAAATATACATCCTGGTAGGAAGGGTCTGCTTCAAGGGCTTTTCTGTAAAAAGCCAATGCTTCATCTGATCGGCCTTGTGATGCGAGTATTCTGCCATACTTATCTAAAACATAAGTAAAGCCGGGAACAATTTCCAGAGCCTTTTCATAATGAACAAGAGCCTTTCTCCAATTCCCTTGATGTTCAAGTATTTCTCCTATTTCATTATGAGAACGGGCGTCATGCGGATTTAATTCGAGTGCTCTTTTAAAGTATTCTTCTGCTTTTGCTTCATCTTTTAAAGCAAGATAGGTTTTGCCGAGGTAATAAAACATATCTTGATAATCTGGAGCAAGATGAATACCTTTTTCAAATTGCTCTTTAGCCTCCATGAAATAACCTGCCTTGAAAAGATCTTTTCCCAATCGATGGTGCATATACGGTAAACTTTTGGGCATATATATAAGCGTTCGTGCTTCCTCTAAAGCCTTTTGTACCTCGCCCCGTCTTAAATAGGAATCCGCTCGCTGATAATGCCACCTTGCTAAATCCGGTTCAAAGGGAACCCATCGGATAGAAATCAGGATAAAACTTATCAAAAGAATTGATAACCATTTAGCAAAGGTTAAAAAATCTTTATTTTTGATACATACCCATAAAAAATATAGTAGATTGGCCCCTATTAAGAAAAAAAGAGGAATTACAGGAACGCGGGCCCTTCCATTCACAAAAAACATAAGGAAACTACCCAGATAAGTTCCAATAAATAAATATATAAGTAATAACAATTCACCAGAATATTTATCATTAGACTGAAATACAAATTGAAATAATTTACTTTTTGATGTTTTTCTTACATTAGAAAAAAGAAGAACTGTCCCGGTTATGAACAGTCCACCAGCCCATGGGAAAGTTGGTAGATATTTAAGAGGACTATAATGTTTTATTTCGTAATACACCACTTTATTACATGTAATTTCAATAGGACACCAGAGAAGAACTGCTTTTTTAAAAACTTGTTTAACGGTTTCTTTTGGATGTGTCTTAATATATTCTATCGCTTTTTGTGAAAATATCTTTGATGCGTCTGCATGCTTCAAATTTTTTATTCCTAACTCTCTTCCTAATCCTTTTACTACATTTACATAATCACGCGCAGTCCAGTTTCCAGTTCCTTCTAATTTTTGTAGATACTGGTTCCATGGAGTTGTACCATCGGCTTCAGGGTTATTTCCTATAAAAAGATTTTCACCAAAATAAGTAGAAATGAGAACCCACTCGCCAGATGCAATATAATTTCGAAGGGTAATCGGAACAATAGGAACAAAGGTAAAAACAAGCAAGGCAATCCAGGAAGGAATAAATGTAAAAAATTTCTTTTCTTTGTATGTAAGCCATACCATCCATAGAGCTATAAATGGGCCAAAAGAGAGGATATTGGGTCTCATAGTGGCATAAGCACCAATAACCAACCCCAAAAGGATACACCAATACCACTTTTTGTAGACACTCCAACGATATAGGATATAAAACATGAACACAACAAAAAATACAAACAATGCAGGGTCATTCACCTCACCTTCCCAATATATAAACAAACTATAAGTAGCAACCAAAAAACTAAAAATCAATCCTACCCACTCATTAAATATCGCTCTGCCTAAATAAAATGACAGCAGAACTGTTAATATCCCTGCTATTGTATTAATAATTCGGGGTGTTATATAACTGTCGGAAACAAAACGATAGAGAACACTTAAAAAATATCCATGTCCCGGTGGTCGAAAAAAAGGTGTTGTCCGCATTTCAGGGTCTGTTATTCCTTCTGGAACACTCCAATCACCCGTTACAAGGGCACGGGCAAAATAATCCTGCACCTCCGGGTCTTGTTGCAGTGCAGAATAATCGGGTGCATATTTAAATACCTCGTAAAGATACCATACTCTCAAAATAATTGTTATTAGAAGGATTATAAATAAAAGTAACCCGACACTTTTTTCCTTCACACCGTTTTCCTTATATATTGACTGGAGAAACGACTAATAATCAGTAGAGTAATAATAAAATTGTATAAAGTTAGAATTATAACGCATATATAAATGGCGAAATAACCCCAGCATTCCCAGCAAAAATAAACAGAGCAGCCAATAAAAGTAGAGTAATAATGATAGGTGCCAGCCAATATCTCTTTCTAATCCTCAGAAAGTCCCAGAATTCTTTTAACAATTCTTTCATGTACAAAGCCTCCAAAATACTATTTATAAATTATTATACAAAAATTATTTGTTCCAATGGGAAAGAGGGAAAAAAACAAAGTAAGATTATTTTTCCGTGTTTTTTATCTTCATTAAGAAAGGCATTATAAGTTCTTGAATTTTGACTCCAATTTCTTCAACCCTTCTTAGATACAAATGGTATGCTACTAATGAAGGAATTGCAATAATAAGCCCTACCACAGTTGTTATAAGTGCTTTAGAAATACCTTGTGCTAACATTTGCGCATTTCCTATCCCTCCTATAGTTATTACATTAAAAATATCGACCATCCCCAAAACGGTTCCGAGCAAACCCAACAGAGGGCTTATGACTGCAACAACCTGCAATACTGTTAACCCTCGTTCCAACTGGCTTATCTGCGTTCTACCTAATGTATTAATATGCTCCACAAGTACATCTTTCGGTTCATTCCGAAGATTTATAATTTCAATAACGAGTGTCCCAAGTGGTGATACACTTCTTTGGGATACAGAACGAATAGTATCCAGGTCCTTTAAAATATTAGGATAAGAAAGTAATTGTGATAGATTGTTAGGTATATTTTTTACCATTCGTAAAGCGAAAAAACGCTCAAGTATGATGGCCAGTGCTATTACAGAACATATCCCTAAAGGAACCATAACCCATCCACCTTGATATAACATATTAATCCAATTCATAGTAAAAACTCCTTTACTCCCTACAAAAAACGAAATGTCCATCGAATTTGTAGATTTTTATTCTGGTATATATCCGGGACTTGAAACGGAAAAGGGGAAAATGGTTCAGATTTTTGTAATGCTTGTTTACAAATACCTGCGAATAATGCGTCGTCAGGTTTGCCAATTATATCTATTCTAACAATTTTACCTTTTGAATTTATCTCACAATCAATGATAACTTCTGTAGATTTCGTGCCAGAGTATCGAGTTAACAAATAGTGTAACCAATATTTTTCCACTTTCTTCTGGATTTCCTTTAAATAAGGTGCTAATTGGTCTTGAAGTGCTTCAAAACCAAGTACCCCTTCTTTTTTCACTTGATTATATAATTTTCCCTGTGGTTTTTGAAATGTGTCTCCTAAATATTGTGGTGATTCTAATACCTTTTCCGTTTTTTCATCTTTCGCTAATACTTTTTCCTCCTCCAAATCGATCTCCTGTTTTTGAATCGTTGTTTTTTCTTTTTCTACAGGGAGCACATCCGGACGAGAAGGTTCCTTTTTCTTCAAGATAGTAGGCTCATATTTTGTTATGGATTGCTTTTCAGGTTGTGGAATTATATTAGCAACCTGGGTTTCTTTCTTTTCCGAGCCCAATGTTTCAACTTTAGATTCCTCAAGCAATGAAGGTCCCGATAAATCTCCCTCTTTTTTTACAGGAGCAGAAGATATAGAATTAAATTCTGCAATATTCTCTGTATTAGAAGGGGACTCATCAGAGTGTTCTATTACTTCTACTAGTTTTTTTATTCGTTCCTTTTGTTCTCGTTTAACAAATTCTATTTTAATAGGTTTGGTCATTGATGAGTATGAGGTTACAACTACCTTTGAGGAAATTTCTGACAAAATCAGGAAAACACACAAGTGAATAAGTAATGAAAACAAGGTATAAAAAGATATTTTTTGGGTATAAGTCATATGTTTATTCTCATGACTTATAGAAAAATGCGCATTCATCAAAGACATTTATTCGCCCGATTTGTTGAAAACTATTTTTCCATTTTCTACAGAATATGAATAGGATACATCTAACCATTGAAAAGTCAACAAATCAAGAGCTAACTTGAGTTTTGTTTTATTCAAGTAACATGGATTCACTGGTAGGTTTTCCGTACCGGACCTCATTTCTATTGTTAAACCTGTTTGATTCGCAAGGCTTGAAGCCACTTTAGATAATGGCATGGCCCCTTCATAAAACGGAAGCGATGCTTTTTTATCTAATGGAACAGATTTAGGTAGAGAAATGATTACTTCCCTTTCTAACAGATGATTTTCTTTGTCTACATCAAAAATTTTACAATCATTCAGTTGTTTTATTCTCATATTTAATGTAGTATAGAAAAATATAAAATCATCGGTGGCACACCATCGAATACTTTGAGGGACAATACGAGCACTTTTCAAAATCATTTCCAGTGCTACACTCAAAGGCTTTTGAAAAATAACCACTTCTCCAATAGGTAATTCGGCAATACTGTTATCAGAAACAATATTGCAACCATAAGTAAAATTAAGACTATTCAACACATTAAATAATTTTGTCCCTGCCCCAAATCCAGCAGTTACAATAATATTGTTATATTTTTGAGGGAACTTGTCCGATAATAATAATTGCGTAAGACTTTCATAAACGGATTGTTCTACAGGATATAAAAAATAATAGTCGTTCACCTCCTGTAAAGACATATTGGTAATCTCAGATATTTTCTGGATAAACTTCGATATATCTTTATCAGGTTTATCGATTTGAACCCATCGGGTTTCAGCACCATTAACAATCAAAATAGATACAGGATATTCACTTCCTAATTTTCTCACCACAACATTTAACAAAGTTGGTTCTTTAACAAGGTCAAATATGCTCTCATTTTTTATTATTTCATCCTGTAAATTGTTTTCCTCGCCCTTAGGAGTAGATTTACATGAAATACTTGTTAAAATAATAAAAATACATACTACCAGAATATTTATTCCTTTGTTCTTCATATTATTGCTCGTACAAAAATAAGGGATGTTTGTAATTATGTAACATACAGATAAATATAATACAATCTTATATCATATAACGAAAAAAAGTAAAAAATCTTTTAATGTAGAGATTATGATTCGGTTATCAGTTTATATAATACTTTTGTATTTTTCTCATGGAACACAAACTTTTTATGGTGAAATCCCCGAAAACATTCCCACATTTTTAATAAGAATTCAGAGAGAACAATCCGAGTTCTATGGCGGAATTATTGTTCAGGGACAATGGCTGGATAATACTTCCATCCCTGAATTAAAGAGTAAATCTGTGGAAATTGTAATCGATACCCCATGGGAAACACCTCAAATTCACCGTCGTGAACTCGGCCATCGAATAGAAGTTTCATACGAAGCACCTGTATTACGAAAAAAAAGATTAGAAGAAGGTTGGAAGAAGGCCGGTTATGTCCTTTTAGACAGTTTTCAAGGGAAAAAAGTAATCCGAGATATAACATATAAACAAGCATTACAAGCAATGGAAATGGCTCAATCTGTCTATAAAAAAACCCAACCCCCTGAATTGTTATACAGTCCCAGTGGTGTTGAAATAAATCCGAATTTCAATAAAAATACATTTCTGAAACAATGGGTATTCCACATTCTTATCCTGATTTCAGGGGTTGTCTGTTTGTCTTTTATTATCTGGAAATTTCTATTATCCCAGCATTCATCATAAATATTCTAACAATAAGAATGAGGCTTTCTCAGCGTTAAATCAAACCTTTAACTTCATAAGCCACAATAAACTGTTCTTTATTTTTTACTTTGAATGTCCCTATAGGACTACCCCTGACTCTTCCCCTCAAATTGGCCCATGTTTCGTTTCCAACAACGATTGTTCCAGGGGATGCCATATCACATAAACGTTTTGCAGAATTTACTCTATCCCCAACCACAGTATATTCCATCCGTTTTGGTGAACCAATAAACCCTGCTATTACATCACCTGTTTCAATACCAATGCCCAATTGAAAAGCAGGTTTTCCTTCAGAAATTCTCAAAACATTTAATTCTTCATTTCTCTTTAATATATCCAAAGATGCACATACTGCAGAATACGCATCATCCCCCGTTGAAATAGGGGCACCAAATACAGCCATAATTTCATCACCGATATACTTATCCAATGTCCCATTCCATGCAAAAATTATCTCCGTCATTGCTGTAAAATGTTCATTTAATAATACCAGCAATTCCTGCGGAGAAAGTTGTTCCGCTAATTGTGATGACCCCCGAATATCACAAAACATAGTAGTTACCCTCTTCTTCTCCCCCCCTAACTGCAGTGCAGAGCCTTCACCAATAATCTGTTCTACAACAATATCAGGGAGGAATCGTCTAAAATTATCTCTTTTTTGTTGTTCTTTTATCATTCTTTCATTCAAATTTGAATTCTCAATTGCAAAGGCAATTTGATTTCCCATTGAACAGAAAAGTTCCAAATCCTCTTCATCAAAAAATGCTTTTTTCTTGATTGTATCGATATAAATAGAGCCTAATATTCTATCCTCAATCCGTAGGGGTACACACATAGCACTTACTATTCTTCGAGCAATAACACTTTCTCTACTGCCAAACTCCGGGTTGGCTGAACGGTCCATCATAAGCACGGGTTCCCCCTCAATCGCAGACTTACTTGCAATACCCATACTCGGAGAGGTCGCCTCTAACCCAGAATCCATTGCCCGAACAACTTTTGTAACCAATGTGTCTCTCATTTCATCTTTTAAAAGGATAAAACCTCGTTCAGCACCAAGAACTTCTATTACTAAATCCAGTACCTGTAAAAGTCTTGAATCTAAATCCCTAGCAGAACTCATAATTTGCGTGGCTTTATATAAGGCATCTAATCGACGGTAAGCACGACTTAACTTTTTAATATCAATAGATGGAGTAAGTTTATCTTTAGTTTCTTTTAATGCCGGTTCTCCTTGTTCCCTTGATATTTTAAATAGAGTATTCTTAACCTCTTCTATTTCTTCTCGTATATGTTGCATCTGGTCTACATATTTACTCTCTCTCCCTTCTTTATCCCGTACAGTCTTTGAATCTTTCTGAGAGACATCATTCCTAAAAACAATTCTACATTTACTCCCGAGCCATATCTCATCTAAATGTTTAAGTTTATGTTCAACAATTCGTTGACGATTTACATAGGTTCCATTTAGACTTTTTAAATCGACAATAATATAGTTTTCATCCTTGACAAAAATCTTTGCATGATGACGGGATATCTCTTCTGCAAATAGAATTAAATCGCAATCATTAGACCTACCTAATACTATTTCTTTTTCGCCAATTGGGATCGTCTGTGTAGAAATCCCAGGCTGTTCTATAATTAATAATGGCATATGATATTAACACCTTTTAGTTATATGTAAACACAAGAACTAATATTTACCTCAATTATATTCCTTTTTTTATTTTACAATTAAGGGATATAAGGCTCAATAGAGATTTTATCTGAAGCAATTCCTTGAATTTTCAGTGTAAATTCCCATGACGCTCCTTGATTATACACAGCCATTAACAAAACATTAGTATTTTGTAATTTAATACGAAACCTATCCTCGTCAGGAGTCATGGTTCTTCCTTCTGCAAAGGAATGCACCAGTGTTCCGTTGAGCCATACTTTTACACCATCATTACTTCCTAACAAAATCCCTGCTTCGATGGGTTCAGACACTGTAATTTTACATGCAACATATGCAACACATTCCACTTCACCTCCTAAAAATTCAAACAAATCTGCATAAATCAACCCATCTCCTCGCACTTTCATAGGTAAAATTCGCCAATCTTTAACAGAACTCATATCTGTTTCGGGTGGCAATGATACTTCATCAAACAACCTCCTTGCACTAAAATCTTCCATACGATATGGACCACTTACACTCCACGAGGATAAATACTCGCCTTTGTTTTTTATTCCATTTATCAAATTCTCTACTTCTTTAGCCTGATTTTCTTTTAAATTAGGAAGCATTCCCTCTAAAATGGGTATTGTTTTTGCAGGATAAGAAAAACTGATATTTCTTGCCACACTAAATCTCGCATTGGCCCAATCTGCTTTAACAGTATCCATTACAATTAACCCCTCTATAAAATCTAATACATCAAGCAAACTCAACTTCGCAAGTCCACCTAATATATTTTTTTGGAGCATGGGATTGTTTCCTACCATTTTCCAGAGGCCACAATAATAATCGTATTTTTGCCTATCTGTAAGATTTAGAGTTCTCAAAATATTTAAAGCACTCAATATCCCTACATTTTTCACATCTTCTGCGGTTTCTTTTTCAATTTGACTTATAATCTTCTGCAGGGTATCGAGATCTTCACATTGTCCCATAGATTGCAAAATATTAGGTTTTAAAGCAGGTTCCGTCAATAATAGTTCATAAATAACGGCACATGATTCCGGAGACTTTATATTCCCTAATAATGAAATTATTGATTTCTTCTGCGTATCATTCTTACATTTTTTCCATTGTTCCATTATAAGAGATACTTTTCTCCCTTCATCACCCGTTCTATCAATAATCAAAGAAATAGATGTGATATAAGTAGAAGCATTTTCTACTTCGGATAAAAGTTTTTCAAATAGAAATGGGAGATCATCTTCATTCCCCAATACTCCAAAATAATTTAGAGCGGAATCAAGAATATCTTTATCACCCTTTAATATTACACTTTTAACTATTTCTTTGGCTTCAACGGCTCGACGTTCTATAAGTAATTCCATAGATAGTTTCTTTACTTCTGGATTTCCCTTTTGGACTTTTTCTATTAAATACTGATTTCCATCGGGATTATCCAACTTTATTAAGGCATCTTTTGCAGTTTCTCTAATTTCACGAGGAGCATTTAAAACCAGATTCAGCAATGGTTCAATAACACTGGTATCTCCCATTCGTCCAAGACACTGGATTGCAGATATTTTTACTTCACCATCTGATTTCTCGACAAGGTCCAATACCTGCGGGGTAGCACTTTGGATCTTACGAGAAGCAATTAGTTCCAAAAGTCCTAATTGAAGTCTTGGACTCATTGTTTTTAATGTACTCACACATTTTTCTAAAATCAAATCATCTGTGAACAACGAGTCTTTTAATAAATCTATCCCTGCTAAGGAAAGCATCCTGTCCCCACTATTAACACTCTGCCATACTTCATCAAAAGCGTCTTTGCCTTTCAATTGAACCAATCCTTTTAATGCATACCCTTTGCTTACCGATGCTACTGTATCATTATTGAATAGAGCCGAATAAATTTCTAAAGATAAGTTTTTGTCCGATTTTTCATCTTCCAATTGACTTGCAATCTTTAATAAAGCAGACTGTACTTCAGGATTATCTATCATAGATTTACTTTTTGCCCAATTCCAGAGAATACTTCCAGCCTCTTTACCACCAATACAACCCAGTGCGGTTATTGCTGAATTCTGGATTCTGGATGAGGATGTGTTTAGATATTTAGACAATACATCTACAGCAAATCTATCTTTCCTTCTACCCAACGAATTGATAATAGCAATTATGTCTTCTTCTGATAAGGTATCTTCTTTTAAAACTTTTATTAGAGACTGTGTCGCCTCTTTCCCCGGAATCTGCTCTAAAATTCGGCAAGCAATATCAATTGTCTCCCTGTCCTTTAACAAAGGTTCAATTGCAGGAACAATAGATGGGGTTGCTATCACAACCAATTGACGGGCAATAAATCTCTTGCCATCAATAGAACAATGGGGTAAAACACCAACAAGTTGCCTGGATAATTGCTCCTGTTTTACAGGATTATTTTGTGTTACTTTTATTGCATCCAGAATGGGTTCTAAAGGTTCACGATTCATTCCAAATTTATAAGTTTTCAAATAATCCAAAGCATCTTTTATATTTGGAATTTCCTGAGCAAATACAACAGATGTTAACAACACAAATGTCAGGAAGATATTTTTTAACAAACAATTCTTTTTCATTTTTTTGCTCCTTTTATTTAACCTAATGTCCAAGGTGCTCTTATTGAAGGTTGCATCATACGATTTGCTTCATCATCATTAATAAACATTTCTTTCTCAGGGTCCCAATTCAATTTGCGTCCAAGTCTCATTGTAATATTGGCCATATGGCACATTGTTGCAGTGTGATAACCCACTTCAACAGGAGCCATTGGGTCTTTCCGAGACTTCACACATTCAATAAAATTCTTGTGATGCCCCTTACTTCTCCCAAGATGTATCTCATTGGGTCCTATTGTCTCCTGAAGGAGTGAAGAAGGATTTGCTCTTAAATCACCTCCATGAATATAGATGAATATCCATCCCTTATCTCCTTCAAATTTTATTCCCCGTGGACCTATACTCTTTCCTATTAGTTCAACACCATTAGCATACTCAAATTTAAATTCATAACTCATAGCAGTATTAAATAACCCCTCTTTCGGGAAGAACCCTTTTCCTTCTACTGAAATCGGAAATGTATGATCGGTTCCATTGCCTAACTGCCCTAAATCAATAATATGTGCTCCTCTGTCTGTCATCTCACCTCCACTATAATCTAAAATATAACGGAACCAGAAATGACATCTTTTTTCAGTATAGGGCTCTTTGGAGGCGGGACCTAACCAGAAATCATAATCAAAACCTGGAGGTATTGGCATTTCAGGCTGAGGGGGAATAGGTGTATGATTATCAACAGGCATGTTCACTCGTATCGTATGTAACTTACCAATTCTTCCATTTCGTACTAATTCACATGCATACCTTGCATTGTCACGGGAACGCTCATGACTTCCTGTTTGAAACACTCTACGATATTTTCGGACGGCCTCAACAACGGCTTTCCCTTCTGGAATTGAATTTGATAGAGGTTTCTCACAGTAGATATCCTTTCCTGATTTCGCCGCAGAAATCGATATAATAGGATGCCAATGGTCGGGTGTTGCTATCATTACAGCGTCAATATCCTTACGAGCCATTATATCTCTAAAATCATGATATACATCACAGCCCTTATATGCAGGAACCTCTTTCTTTTGTGCATAAAAATCATTAACAATCTTTTGGGCCTCCTGTGCATGATTATCATCTACATCACAAACCGCAATAACTTGAACCTCAGGCAGACTTAAAAAAGCCTTCATATCATACTTACCCTGACCTCCAACTCCAATACAAGCAACTGTAATCCGTTCATTAGGAAGAACAGAGGGGTCGGCTCCCCAAACATAAGAAGGGATAATTGTAGGGACTCCAGCAATGCCCGCTGAACCCATAAGAACATTTTTTATAAATGTTCTTCGTGAATAAGAAACAGATTTGTTCATAAGATACACTCCAATTAGATGTTGTTATCTACAATTCTACTTCTAATACTAAATCAAAAGACATCTACAAAATTCTAATGCAAATAAGGTAATAAACAAAATAAGAAACCCTCCCTGAAAGAACATCCGAAAAACAAATGAAATAATTTAGGCAAATATTCTTTATTTTACTTCCAGAAGAGATTGTGCAGTAACTGTTTTTAACTGATACCATGCACGGAATAAAGCCACACGGGCTGAGGCAAGTCTCCCTTCTGCCTCAGTTAAATCCCTTTGAGCCTCATTCAATCGAACTAATGAGGTTTGTCCAGCCTTATATTCTTGTTCAACTAATTCCCGATTTTTCCTTACATATTGGGCATTCTCTCTTTGGAGTTTTATTTGTTCCTGGGCAGATTTTAACTCCTGAATTGCACTTTGCACATCCGTTATTACTTCAATTCTTCCTGCATAATAATTCTGTTCAGCTTCTCTAAGTTTTGCACGGGCCTCTGCCCGCAATGCTCGATTTTTGCCTCCCGAAAAAAGATTGTACGAGATATCTACACTTACAGTAGTTGCGAAATCATCCGAACTAAATTCACTATCCACCGTCCGCGTTGCTGAACGAGACAAAGAAACTCCTATCTGGGGATATAAAGTTGAGCGACTCTGTCCCACTTGTGCTTCTGATTGCTGAATAATTAAAGTTAACATCTTTAAATCCGGCCTGCTTTGTAAAGCACAGGATAAAAGACTATCAACATCAGGACTCTTTAAATCTTCTTCCGTCTCGGTATTCAGTGGTGTTAATCTTACATGTTCGGGAAGCATTCCTGTATTCAATCCCATTACACCCGCTAAAGAAATCCTTGCAATTTCACGATTTTGTCGGGCATTAATAATCTGAGCATCAGCCGATCTCAAACGTACCTCGAAATTCAACACATCACTTAAAGAACCTGCACCTAATTCTTGTTTTACTTTTGCTTCATAAAGCAACCTTTCATTGAATGCCTTATCGGCTTCGGCTATCCTAAGATTCTCTTCTGCTAATTGAACAGCATAAAAACTATTTGCAACTGCTGAAAATAACACCCGAACGGTTTCTTGTTGGGACTCATGTGTTGATTCTTCACCCAGTTTTGCAAGGGCGACAGAATGCTTACGAGCAAAACCATCAAACAAGGTATATCTAATAATAAAATTTAATGCATAATTATTCTGTGATTCAGGAATACTATTGCTCGATTGATATTCAGAAATCCATGAATTCAAAATGGTCTCCCAGGGAATTGAAGAGATAATATTTGTATTTGTTCCTCCGGTACTTCTGATTATAGACTGTGAAATAACATTTGAACTTTGTTGCCAAACAGCCATCTGGGAACGGCGGATAGCAGTATCTGACAACTCAGTATGAGAAGCCGTATAACTGGCTATGATTTGAGGATAGTATTGTGCTAAGGCCTGTTTCACTCTTTGCCGGGCTTGTTCTATCCGTTCCGAGACGGCTTTCAACGATGGATTTTGCTCTAATGCTATTGTCTGTGCTGTTTTAAGGTCTAAGAACTCTGGCAGTTCCTGAACAAGATTAGAATGGTCTGTTTTTTGTAAAGAAGAAACCGTATCTGCTTCTTGTGAATAAATCGATAAACATAATAAAAGGGATAATGATAAAATCCATAGGAAAATTACAATTTTTTTAGGATTAATAACGGAATTTACGCACACCATATCGTTTTATTAACTCCTCTGTTTGTTGTAATTTTGCAGTAGGGACATTTTCTAACCGATGACCGATCTTTCGTGCAGGGATACCTGCCCAAATCTCAAATGCTCCTACTTTCGTATCTTCAGCAAGAACACTTCCTACACCGATAATGGCTCCATTTCCAATTTCTACGCCGGGATGAATATAACAACGACTCCCTATAAGGACATCATCTCCAATTATAATAGGCTTGGCCACATGAGGGGTTAACCCAAAATGTTCTTTTGTCCCCCAAAAAACATGATTAGTGTCCCGAATAACTGTAAACTCTGCAATAGCGGTATTACTACCAATCTGTATTAATGAGGTAGATTCCAAAATTATATAATAACTAAACACTGAATGCGTCCCTATTACTATTTTTCCCTCCTTATGAGTGCGAAAGATTAAATAATCTCTAAAACGGCAGTAATCTCCACACTCTACATGCCCTTCTACCGTAAAATGTTTTCCCTGAATACGACATTTTTTCCCTATTCGGGCAAACTTTAATCCATGATAAAAACTTCTCCAGCGAACTAAGAAAGGTTCTAACATTTTAATATGAATCCTTTATTATTTGTTTTTATGATGAACCGTTTTCTAATTGTCTTTTCTGTTCCAACATTGCAAATACGGGTTCCACTTCTTCAGGTTTGGGAATCCTTCGTCTTCTGATTATATACGATATTCTACGGAGGTCGTTCAATACACCAATAATTGTAGGTATGAATAAAAGAGTAACAGTCGTTGAAAATATCAGGCCGATTGCCAATGAAATAGCCATCGGTTTCAAAAACTGTGCTTGCATATCACGAGTAAAAAGTAAACCAATTAACCCTCCGAATGTAGTTGTCGAGGTTAAGAAAATAGCACGGAACCTCCTTTTCCCGGCCTGAATAATGGATGAAACAAACTCATTTCCTGCGCCCAAGTTCGCATTAAAACAATCAACAAAAACAATGGCATCATTAACAACCACTCCTGCAAGTGCGACAATACCAAATAAACTCATAAGGGTTACTGTTTGCCCAAAAAGTAAATGTCCAATAAGTGCCCCCACAACACCAAATGGTATTGTAAGCATTATTAATATTGGCTGAGAATAAGAATGGAAGATTGAAGAAATAATTAAAAAAATTACTAATAATGCAATTGGAAAACCTACTTTTAATGAATTTAGAGCATCTCTACTACTTTGCTGGGGACCTTCAAACGACCAAATTAATCCAGGGTATTTTTTTTGTAGAGCCGGTAAAAATGTTTTCGTCAAGTCACCTATAATTTCTTGTGAATTTGCCTTGGTACTGTCTATATCCGCTGTTACAACAACTCTCCGCATCCCATCAACGCGTGTTATTGAAGAAAAACCAGGGGCATAGTCCACATCCGCCACTGCAAATAAAGGAACCTCATATCCCTGTGCTGTTCGAATACGAACTTGATTCAATATAGAAAGGTAACTACGGTCTTCACGAGGGTAACGAACCCGTATACGAATATCGTCCCTTCCTCTCTGTATCCGTACTGCTTCTTCACCAAAGAAACCGCTCGCTAATTGTCTTCCCAATGAATCCAGTGTAATACCTAATGTTTGTGCTTCAGGCTTTAAATAAAATCTCGCCTCGATTTTTGCCGGTCTATAATCATCTTCAATCTGATATACACCATCATAAGTTCTAAGTTTTTCTTTTATTTCCTGACTGGCATTAACAACATTTTGAAGATTCTCACTTCTTAACCATAATTCGACTCCTGTCCCACGGGGACCCCCTCCACCAGAATCATACTTTTGTTTCAATGCCCCTGGAATTTCACCTGTCTCCTTTGCCCACATAGAACTTATTTTCTTTACATGAATTCCCCTTCGTTCTGTAGGTAATAACTCAACACGAATTTCTCCTGCATTACTACCTCCCTGCACAGAAAAACCACTGCTACTTTGTCCCACAACACTATAAACATTTTGAACCAACGGCTCTCCACTCATTGTTTTTGTTTTTTCTGATAATCGCCGTAATGCACTTTCCATCTTTTCTACCGCATCCTTAGTAACATGGAACGGTGTTCCTGCCGGAAATTCGATCTGTGCCATTAAATAATCACTATCAACCTCAGAAAACACTTCAAACTTAATTATCTGCCCACGAACAAGTCCAAAGACTATTAACGAAATAGTGATAAAACTACATAACGAAATATACCGATGCCTTAGCATGTTTCTTATAAACGGTAGGTAAATTTTATCTATAAAAGAGTCAAGAAAATCACTGAAAAACCATCTAAGCTTTCTTAATGGATGTCTTCTATTATCTGAATTCGAAATGGTATGTGATAAATCAGGTAGGTCATTCAAATGAGCAGGAAGAAGAAAAAGAGATTCAAATAAAGAAACTCCTAATGCAGAAATGACCACTATTGGTAAAATGCGGATAAACTTTCCCATAATACCACTAACAAACATAAGTGGTAGAAACGCAGCAATAGTTGTGGTAACAGCACCAATAACAGGAAGCCCTACTTCTTCTACTCCTGCCAATGCTGCTTTCATCGGAGGCAATCCACGTTGACGATGATAATAGATAGCCTCACCTATAACAATAGCATCGTCGACCAGCATTCCTAATACCATGATTAAACCAAATAAGGACATCATATTGAGCGTACTACCATGAAGATATAAAATAGAAAGAGCCCCTGCAAAAGAAATAGGAATCCCTAATGTAACGAAAAAGGATAATCTTGCATTCATCAACAATAAGAGAAGTGTAATAACAATTATCAATCCCTGAATTCCATTAATTTCCAACAGATTCAACCGTGCACGAATAAGCCTTGCTCTATCATTCCATACGGAAATATTTACCCCTGGAGGCAACTGTTTTTTCTTAGCCTCAACATATTTATGAACCGCATCTGATATGGCTATATCATCTTCTTCCTGAGTCTTAAAACAGGCAATAAGAATCGTTTTTTCTCCGTTAAAATCTGCCTCTACGGGGTCCTCATTAAAATCGTCGCGTATTTCTGCAACCTGGTCTAATGTGATTACTTCACCTGTTGGTTTAGCAAGAATTACAATCTTCGCTAATTCATCCGCGTAGTACTTTCTACCTATAGTTCGGATTCGTATCTCTGCGCCTTTGGAGCGGATAAGTCCTCCTGAGATATTCAAGTTTCCTGACCGAATTGCTGATGCCACCTGAGAAAATGTTAGACCCAATTTCTGAAGTTTTTCTTCTGATATTTCAATTCCTATTTCATATTGTTTGGCCCCAAAAATAAAAACCTGAGAAATTTCAGGTAAAGCCTGCAATTCATCTTTAACCTGTTCTGCCCATTCCTTTAAGGTCTTGTCAGGCAAGTTACCCGATAGTGCTATTTGAACGACCTCACGACGGATAGTAACTTCATTAGTTATAGGCTTTTCAGCATCTTTGGGAAATGTAGATATAGAATCAATTGCATTACGAACTTTATCATAGACTTTGCTTAAATCATAACTATCCATTACCTCAATAGTCGCCATTCCCATATTTTCAGAAGCAACTGTGGTGTATCGTTTTATACCTTCAACAGTATCCAGTGCTTCCTCAATTTTTCTACAAATCCCTTCCTCAACTTCCTCCGGGTCGGCCCCCGGATAAAATATCTGAACCGTTATCATATCTAAAGAAAATTCAGGGAACATCTCCCTCCGCATTAACATTACTGAAATCAGTCCAGAAACAAGTATGACTATCGTCAATATATTTGCAAAAACACGGTTTCCTACAAAATATCCCAAAAACTGGTTCATGAAACAGTTTCCTTATCTCCCGGTTTTATAATTTCTAATAAAGAATTATCTATTGGGTTAACCAAACGAGTTGTGATGACCACGGTCCCGGGTTTAAGCCCACCCACATAAACTTCATCCCCCTGAATATATAATCGTTCTACCTGAACAGAACGAAGACGATTATCCTCTGCAATGTAAACAGTTCCCTCAAAACTTACAGCAGTATCGGGTAAACGATAAACACCGGACAATGTTTTTCCGGGAATCCTTATCTGACAAAACATACCCTGAACCAGTGGCATTTTTTCATCCGAAAGTGAGAGGATATTTCCCTTCTCAACTCGAACAACTGCATAGATAGTTCTTGTTTTCTCATCATATCGTTCAATACGATGAAGAAACCCTTTCCACCTATGATTTTCTTTGTCCTCTGTCCAGAAAATTTCGCATTCTTTTGGCTCTAATGGTGGAAACCATGCAGAGTCAATGTTAACATTATCTTTCTGGAAAGAAAGCCATTTTGTCGCCTGTCGAGCATCTAAGGGGACGGATATTTCAAGTATAGAGTCATCCGATAGTGTCAGTACAGCTACTCCAGGGTTTACATACTGTCCTGCTTCCAGATTAACCGTTTTTATCCTTGCATTAAAAGGAGCCTTAACCCGCGTTCGAGATAGATTTATTTCCGCCTGTGTGAACTGAGATTCGGCTGTTTTAACAGATTCTTCTGCTTCCTTTATTCGAAGTGGATACAACTCAACAGTCTGGGCTAATTGATTAAAGGCATCTAATGCCTGATTGTATACTCGTTCTGTTTGTTCTACATTGGATTGCGTCCCAACTTTTTCCTTATCAAATAACTGCTTTACTCGCTGAAATTCTAAAAAAGCAAGGTCTTTAGTCCTCTCAAGTGTCTTTAATCGACCCTTATCCGATTCAAATTGTTCTTGTAACCTTTTGAGAGTATGTCTTGCTTGCTCTAATCCCGCCTGGGCAGATTGTAAGCGAACCTGATAATCTTGCGGGTCTATTTCAAACAAAACTTCACCCGAGGGGATTATTTCGCCAACTTCAAGTCGCGGATGAATCTGAATTATTCTACCAGATACCTCGGGTGATATAGGCACCGTTGCTAAAGTACGAACTTCTCCAAAACCATCTAATACAATAGGAATGTCTTCCGGCTGAACCTGAATTACTTCAACAGGAATAGGTCGCTCTTCTTGTTCCGCTTGGGCCGGCGGTTTACGAAATGATGAAAAGAAAACAAATAAGCCTATCCCTGATATTAAAATCAGAATAGCAGTCAAAAAGGAAAAAATTTTTGCAACAGTTATATATTTTTTTACTTCATTATCGCTCATAATACTTCCTCTTTTTATTTTTTATTATTTTGAACTGATATCAGATATTGTCTTATTGCCTTATAAACATCAACCCATTTAGATGCAGTTTCCTCACCCAATCCACATAATAATTCCCTAATTCCGGAGATAATCTGATGTTCATGCCACTTAAGCGATTCACTGGCTTCTGAAGTTAATCGTATCTGAACTTCCCGACGGTCCTCCAAAGATTGTTCACGAAGAACCAAACCCAATTCAACCAAACGGTCTAACATCAAACTTGCTGCAGGTGGAGATACATGAAGATATTCAGACAATTCCTTTAATTTCAAAGGCTCAAATTGTTTTATTGTTACCAGCATATGAAACTGAGGCATTGTAAGGTCATGCCCCAGTTTTGTTTTGTCTTTATCTGTAAAACAACTGTGAAAACGATTATGCATCCAACGTTGAATTATCTGTATCGTCTTAAAAATCTCATGAGCCTCGTTTGAGTACTTTTCCATCAAATATCTCCTGAAATATATTCCTATCTTGTTTCGAACTAATTAAATTATCAAATCAACAAAAACCAAATGTCATAACTATTTTGAAACATAAATATTTTATCATAAAATAATTTTATTTTCAAATTATTTTATAATTTCATTATTAAATATTTTATATAATAAACACTAAAATTATTAAAATAGTTCCAAATTTAATTTTTTTACCGTTATAATATTAAGATAAAAAGAAGATTTCAGAAATGATCCCCTTAGTTAAATGTGAGTTATGCCCCCGCTATTGTGTCCTCGACAATGGACAAAAAGGTGAATGTCGTATTCGGATAAATATGGATGGAAAACTATATGCTGTTACCTTTGGACATCCTTGCTCCATACATATTGACCCTATGGAAAAAAAACCTCTTTACCATTTTTTACCAGGAACACCTATTTTATCTCTTGCAACAGTGGGTTGTAACCTTCACTGTAAAAATTGTCAAAACTGGGAAATCTCCCAGGCAGAGCCCTATCAATACGAAACAAAATTTATAGAACCTGAAAATATTGTTTCGCTTGCAATCCAATATAAAAGTCCTTCTATAGCCTATACCTACACAGAACCTCTGGCTTACTATGAATATACTTATGAATGCTGTAAAATATCTGCGGAAAAAGGCTTAAAAAATGTTCTTGTTACCGCAGGATATATAAATAAGGAACCGTATAAAAGATTATTGCCTTTTATACATTCAGCTAATATTGACCTTAAAGGTATCACAGATGAATTCTACAGAACGGTATGTGACGGTACACTAAAACCTGTTTTGCAAACTTTAGAATTAACTAAAAATTCTCATGCAATATTAGAAGTTACTAACCTGGTAATTCCTACATTAAACGACAAAGAGGAAGACTTCCAAAAACTATCATCATGGATTGCCCAAAATTTAGGGAAAGATACACCTCTTCATTTTTCCCAGTTTTACCCGCGCTATAAAATGACCCACCTTCCTCCAACTCCTTTAGAAACACTCTTGAAAGCACGTCAAATTGCAAACAACGAAGGCTTATATTTTGTGTATATAGGGAACATTGTTCACCGTGATAGTTCAAATACCTATTGTCCATCATGTAATACTTTGCTAATTGAAAGATATGGGTATAACATTCTTCAAAACAATATCACTCAGGGCAAATGTCCAAAGTGTAATACGGAAATATATGGAATATGGCAATGAAGATAAAACGAAGAACTTTTTTATCATCCATTGTTTTTACTTTTCTACAAAAACCAAAAATGAAAAAGGTTTCTCTAGTCCGACAAACTTATGCTATTCCTTTATCTAAAAATAAACTCATTTATGATGTCCAAAATAAAAAAAAGAAAATATTTTCCCCTTCAAAACATTCACCATGGGCAGGATAAAATTTAATATAATAAAATAAGTTAATAAAGGGGATATAAAATGAACATATATCCGTATAATGTTTTTACCCTACTTTTTTTTATGATTCTGCCTGTTGCATGTAATGACAACACATATTCTGAAGAACATGAGAAAACACAACATAAGTCCGTTTATTTATCTCAAATCGCTGGTCAATGGTATGAGGCCTCTCCTGAAAAATTAATACAACAACTCTCAGAAATGTTTAATAAAACAGAGCAAGATTCTATTGAAAATATACTCGGTTTGATATTACCTCATGCAGGATATATGTATTCGGGACTCACGGCTTGTAAAGGAATCAAAGCAACAGAAAATTCTTCTTATTCTAAAATAATTATATTAGGCACAAGTCACAAAGCCCCTTTGGAAAATATAGTTAGCATCCCTTCTGTAGATTTTTATGAAACACCATTAGGGAAAATACCCCTTGACACAGAGACGCTACAAGAACTACGGAAACATCCCTACTTCCGCGAGGTTCCCATAGCCCAAAAAGGAGAACACAGTGTCGAAATCATATTACCCTTACTCCAATATTTCAAAAAAGACTTCAAATTAATCCCGCTCATCTGTGGAAAATTAGATATTGAAACTACCGAAAAAGTCGCAAGCATTTTAAAGAATTTTGTAGATGAAAAAACACTACTAATTGCAAGTAGCGATTTTACCCACTATGGTCCCAATTACCATTATCTTCCCTTTAGTAAAGACATTGCCCAAAATTTAAAAGATTTGGATATGGGAGCCTACCAATACATCGAAAAAAAGGATGTAAAAGGTTTTTATGACTATATAGAAAAAACAGGTATTACAATTTGTGGCCCTTATGGTATCGGAGTCCTATTATGTTTACTTCCCAGTAAAACTCAAACAAAACTTGTCGATTACAAACAATCAGGTGAAATTGTGAATGATTATCAGAATTCTGTAAGTTACTTTAGCATTGTTTTTACAGGTACATGGGAAAAAAAGGAAAGGATATCTATGAATATTTCAACATCTTTAACACAAGAAGAAAAAAAAGACCTATTAAAGTTAGCACGCTGGACAATTGAATATGTCCTGGAACATAACCATTTACCCTCTGAAAACGAAATACCAATAAAAATAACGGAACTTATGAAAACACCCCGAGCCTCATTTGTTACTTTAAAAATAAATGATGACCTGAGAGGATGTATTGGCGAAATTTTCGCAGTAAGACCTATGTATAAATCTGTGCTTCAAAATGCATATAATGCAGGTTTTAAAGACCCACGATTTCACCCTATTACAAAAGATGAACTCGCCAAAATTAAAATCGACATATCACTCCTTACACATCCAAAAAAGATAGATAATTATAAGGAAATCGAATTAGGCAAACATGGTATTATCATGAAAAAAAGCTATTATCAGGCTTTGTTTTTGCCACAGGTAGCCCCTGAACAGAAGTGGAATTTACAACAAACATTAGAACACCTATCTATGAAAGCGGGACTACCTCCAGATGGATATAAAGAAGGTGCGGAATTTGAAGTTTTCGAAGCAGAAGTATTTCACGAAGAGTAGTTGTGAAAAAGTATTTATTACCCATTTCATTAGGTCTCTTTTCAATTACAGCGCAAGCATTGCTTGTGCGTGATTTTCTACATTGCATTGAAGAAAATGAGTTTACCTTAGGTTTTCTTTATTTCTTTTGGTTCTTCTGGATTGTCCCCGGCACTATTACGGGTAAACTTCTCCAAAAATATTCCTCATTGTTGCCCATCTCATCCCTACTCTATATCCCTTCATGGTTATGGGGACATTTCTTAATCCGGAATTCCCGTTATATATCCGATATACCCGCATACGAGGTTTTCAATATTCATACTCTCCTATTCTATTCTGCAATTGTCCCCGCCGGAATAAGTTTCCTTACGGGACTCCTGTTCACACATTGTGCTATATGGTGGCAACACAATATTCAACCGAACTCTATACATGGCAAAGACTCTCCTCCTGCTATCGTTCGTTCCGTATACGCTTATGAATCTCTCGGAGCAGTACTGGGAGGTTTTATCACATCCATATGTATCTTCCGGGGATTTTCCCACTGGTTACCCTTTTGTTTCGCTTCGGGAACACTATTAACTTCTGTATTCCTTTTCTTAAACCATAAAACTCTCAAAAAAATACTACTCTCTTTTGTGCCATTTCTGATACTATTGGCATTTCCATTAGAAACATGGGAAAACAAATACCTTTGGAGTAGCATTAACAAAAATGAAAAGTTAGGGGGAAAAATTATCACCCAAAAGGGAGAGTACTTATATGGTTACAAAGCGAACCAACTTATTCTGCTTCGAAATCTTAAGCCTGCCCTGAACTTTCCTAATCCAGAATACGGATTACGACTTTTATCCACATTTCTTGCTCAAAAGAATGATGGGAAAAGAATTTTACTGATTGGCGAACCCTTTCTCTATACATTACCCTATCTCACAAAGATTCAAGAAATAGAAAACATTACATGGATACCCTTTGATTCTGAATTGTCAAAAATACTCATCCCACTACTTCCCGAAGAACCTTTACAGAATCAGAGGAAATTAATATATCCACAATCGGAACCCCTATCTTTCTTAAAAAACACAACCGATACATTCGATATTATTCTCATTTATACAAGTGAACCTCAAACAATTGCTTCTAATCACTTCCTAACGGACCATTTTTTTAGTTTATTAAAAACTCGTTTAGCCGATAAAGGCATAGCAGGCATACGAATTTCTGGGGGAGAAAACTTTTTAGGTGGAGAGATTGCGACACTCGGTGCATCCATATATTTAACTTTTCACAAAATATTTAATGTAACAGCTTTAAAACCGGGTGAAGAAACCTGGTTATTCGGTTCAATAAACTATCCTTTGAGTGAACATGTCCCAACTCTTGAGAAGAGATTATCGGCTCTGATACAACACACCCCAGAGATAAAACCCGGTATTGTAAGAGACCTCTATCCAGCAGATAGGATTATTTTCCAAAGAAATCGATATGAAGAAGTTAAAAATGTTACTACGGACGAATACTTAATTAATACAGAAGCCAAATACCTCGGTTTCCTCTACAACATTCTCCTCTATCTTTGGAAACAAGGCTATTCAGGCATATTAGAAAAAATACCAATCTTTAAAAAAATTGTTATTTTCCTTTTATTCTTCTCTCCATTAATCTTTATTCTGTCGCGGGGAATATATAAAAAGAAATCTTTCCGCAAAGGGGTTCCTGGTTATCTATCAAATACATTAGAAATCTGTTTTGCTATTTTTATGATCGGTACTGCTGGTATGGGAATTTCTTTCCTTTTACTGATTCAATATCAATATAACTATGGAACACTTTCTACTTATATTGGACTTCTTTCTTCAATGTTTATGATGGGGCTATCTACAAGTCCACATATTTATAATTACTTTTTCACCGGAAAAAATAAAAAGTTGTTCTTCTTCATTACAACTTTTGTGTTTACTCTCTGTATATGTTCCACATTTCTAATACTACATGGAATACACATCTACTTTTATTTCTACCTGTTTACTTTCTTTGCATGGGGGTTTGCATTAGGCCTTTTATTGTCAATATCTCTTGATATTTTTAAAAAAGAATTTAATACATCTCAGGTAGCCATGTATCTAGAGGCCTGGGACCATTTAGGAGCAGGATTTGCTTCTCTTATATTTCCCATAATACTTTTACCTCTGTTAGGACTAAAATATTCTATCGGGTTTACCTTTTTTTGCATTACTGTCGTTCTTGCACCTCTCCTCCTACTTCAGAAAATTCCCATCTATAAAACCTCGTTATGGGGTAGACCTCCTGGATATACTTTGATACCTATTCTGATAATAACCTTTATATCCACGGAAATTTATTATAGTAGTAAAAAACCTTTGCCAGAAGATACATTTACGAAAATTGCCAAGGAAATGGCAGAAGGAGAAGATATTTCACTCAAGAGAATGACCCTGTCTGATAACAGACAATTTCGCTACTATACTTATACTAAAAAAGATAGTAATCAGAACGAAAACACTTTTTATATCTTTTCTACCGCATCACTATTTAAAGTAATGGGGTATGGAGGCGAAATTGATGTTGCGGTAAAAGTAACTAAGGATGGAACCATAGAAAACCTAAAAGTAATTCAATCTAAAGAAACACCCGATTACCTTTCACGAGTAGAAGATTATTTCTTTTTGTATAAAGGCAAAAGTATCTTTCAACCGGAATCCATATCAGTAATAGATACCATCAGTGGAGCAACAACAACCTCAGATGCCATAAAAAGAGCTGTCCAGTTTGCAGGAAAAGAGTTCGCAAATATAATTCAAAATACTAAAATAGGATATGAGGAAACACAATCCGTTTATAATCTTACAAATAAAACAACCTATTCAAAATATATTTTTCTTCTATCTATCTTGATGGCCATCATAATCCGATTTTTCTATAACGATTTACTCCGTACCTTATGGTTAGTTACCATATCAGTAGTTCTGGGTTTCTGGCTAAATATTCAATACGGAATTTATTCTATAGTCCAATTACTATCTATAGATAATTTACACCTCCACTTTTCAGTTTCAACATTACTTACAATAGGTATTCCCATATTGGTTCTTATTAACGGCAATATTTACTGCGGGTATATATGTCCATTTGGTGCAATGGCTGAATTAATAAGTAAGTTTAATTATATAAGCAAAAGAATTTTTCCTACGAAACCAATATGGTATTCCGCACGACAATTCAAATACATTCTTGCTTTCCTTTTCTTACTCATATATATTTGTTTGAGAGATATAAAGTTGGCTAGCGTCGACCCTCTGCTAACTTTTTTTACATTAGACACTTCAAACCTAACAACTATCTTTGGGATTTGTGTTCTTCTTGCAAGTCTTCTTTACAATCGTTTTTGGTGTCGAGTACTATGCCCAACTGGGGCTTTCCTTAGTCTAATCCAATCACTACGAATATTTTCTTTTTTCTGGCAAAGAACCTTTCCTGCACATTGTGACCTTGGAATTTCAAGACCTGAAGAAATAGACTGTATCCAATGCAACAGGTGTTACAAACATGAAAAGAAATGATTTCATATTTCTAAGTATATCGCTTATTTATTCCATTACATTTATCTCTGTATTTCTCTACCAACTCATACCAGAAAAAAAATACATGGAACAGGCATCAATATCTGGAGAAGGAACCTTATTAAAGCCAACAGGAACTACCACAGATATTGAAAAGATAAAAGGCATGATACAAGAAAAGAAACTTTCCGAGAAGGAAGCGTTATACTATAAAAAACTCTACAATGAGGAAGAAGAAAAAACTGAAAAACAAATAGAACAAAAGCAAATTCGCAGACGATGGAGACGAGGGAGACAACAGGCAAATGAATAACATAAACGATGCGATATAAATCATAAATAATAATTTGATACCATAAGAACCAAAATAATAAAGAGTGATGTGGGAGTTTTAAATGAATAACAAAAAAACGGATATTTTATCTGATATACAAACACTATCTTTATTGGATAAATATAAAATACCCAAACCCGAATTTTATATATGTCAAAATACAAGCGAATCTATATCTAAATCCCGAGAACTGGGATTTCCATTGACCATAAAAGGTATTGTAGAAGGAATTGCTCATAAAAGCGATTTTGGCCTGGTTCAGACAGATGTCAAGTCAGAAGAACACCTTTTGAATGCAATCAATAATATTCAGAAAAATTCAAAAAATCTCTCCCTATCAGGATTCTTATTACAAAGACATATCTATGGAAAGCGTGAACTTATCGTAGGGGGCATGAAACATAGAGATTATGGAATCTGTGTTTACATTGGGATAGGGGGCCTTTTTGTAGAAGCGATAGAAGATGTTTCTTTCCGATGTGCACCTATAAACGAGATTGATTTGCAGGAAATGATAAATGATTTAAATTGTAAAAAAATTTTTTACTCTTTTCGAGGGGACCCTCCTATAAACTTAAATAATCTTTTTCTAACAATAAAATCCATTGAGAACCTTTTAATTAATGAAACAGAAATCAGCCAATTCGAACTAAACCCTGTTCTAATTCATCACGACACTCCTATTGCTGTTGATGCACTCGCAATAAAAGGTGTTTCACCTGCCCAAAATCAAGAAATAGAGGAGTCCTTAATTGAATATGATAAGTTATTAAAACTATTTGAACCGAACAGTATAGCCATTGTTGGAATTACCGATAATCCATTAAAGTGGGGTTTCCGTGTTTTGTTCAATACCTTAGCCGGTGGATATATGGGGAAAATATATGGTGTAAATCCAAAACGAAATGAAGTATTGAAAATACCTTGCTACCCATCTATTAACACCTTACCAGAGCCAGTCGATTTAGCCATTATTATTGTGCCCCCTCAATTTGTTCTCTCTTGCGTTCATGAATGTATTAAAAAAGGTATTGAAGATATTTTAGTCATCACAGCAGGCTTTGGAGAACTGGATGATAAAGAAGCACAATCTGCCCAGGAGGAATTGAGACAAGTTACAAAAAAACATAATATATACCTTATTGGTCCAAACTGTGCCGGGGTTATTAGTCCCAGCCCCAAAAAACTATATTGCTCTATGATAGGGAGATACCCTGATGCTGGGGGATTAGGCATATTATCTCAAAGTGGAAATATAGGGAATACAATCATTAGTTGGGCAATGGAACATAAATTGGGCGTTTCACGATTTATCAGCACAGGTAACGAAGCCGTTATAAAGAATTATCATTACCTTCAATTTTTTGGATCTGACCCTAAAACAAAGGTAATTATTTCATATATTGAAAGTGCAAGACATATCCAACTTTTCTTTGATAGACTAAAACAGGTAACACAAAAGAAACCCGTTATAGTTCTGAAAGGGGGAAAAACACAAGCAGGTTCTCGAGCCGCATCTTCACATACAGGAGCATTAGCCACAGACTACAGACTTTTTCGGGGGATTTGTATTCAACAAGGGGCCATAGTAACAGAGGATGTATATGAAGCCACTGAAACAGCACATCTTCTCTCAAATGTCCCTCTCCCTCGTGGCAGAAATGTTGGGATTTTATCACAGGGAGGTGGTTGGGGAGTTATCACCGCCGATGCTTGTGCTAAAGCAGGACTAAATGTTATTTCACTTTCTGATGAAACACTAAAAAAATTAGACCAGATTATGCCAAAATGGTGGAATCGCACGAATCCCGTAGATATGGTAGCAGGAACCGATATAGATTTATTTAAAAATGCTATGGAAATTCTTATACAAGACAATAATATTGACATCTTGGTTATACTGGGAATCGGTTACATTGCAAGTGCATATATACGATTTCAGAATTTAGACCTTGCAAAAAACCTGGGGTTAGACAAACTTTCAGAAATCGGTATGCAAATTGAGATAAGAGATGCAGAAGAGATAACAAATATTATGCAAATCTACCAAAAACCTATCGTTGTAGCCTCTGATACAACAATTCTCTCACATTGGGGAGGTATCAACCCCGTTCTAAAAAGACTTGAAGAGATGGGCATTTATGTATTTCAAAATCCAACGAACATGGCAAAATCAATAGTACACTTATGTCAATATAGCGAATACTTAAAAAATATACCGCGAATTTTCTAATTGCAAACCCTATATTAACTCATATTTTCATAAGAATTATCTAAAATAAACTATTTCCCTGCAATCCGAGGTTTAATTATATGTTCTATCCAATTGATAAACTCGCATTCACGAATTTTGTCATCAATTAAATCATCATCTATCTTATACTGCCATCGAATATATTTTAAAGAAGGATTTTCGTATACCATTTCGAGACGCGTTACATATATCATCAGGTCTTCATGGTCACGGAACATCCCTTGTTGAATAAGTTTGGCCTCCCGAGCAATAATCAACCTTGCAACTTCATGAAGATTATATTCGGGATGATATTGTGTTGCCCAGAAAACTCCTTTTTTATAATGGACCTCGCAAGCCTGAACAAAACTCCAATCATTCCCTGCCAAAAGTATGGCTCCATCCGCCAACTTAGTTACATGATCATCATGACTTACAAAATGAGAATACACCTCGGGTTTCCCCCTAAACATAGGATGTTTTTTTCCTTCTTCTGTTATTCGGATCTTTGTTGCTATCCCCATCTCTCGACCTTTAGGATGAGCCTCTACTTTCCCCCCTGCTGCATAGTTTGCTAATTGAATTCCCCAACAACTACCAATTTGCGGGATCCCTGCTTCATAACAACGCTGACACAAACGAATATGTGCATGAACACGAGGGTCATCATGATAAATTGTAAGATTACATCCGGGCCAGATAACAGCCGTATACTGACTCAACTGTTCATCCGTTGGCGGAACAGCTCCTTCATCACTACTATACCAAATATCATACTTTGCCCCAGGTAGGTACTTAAGCAATAAATCAGCATAAAGCACTCCGGCAAGTCCCATTCCAACCCGATTGAATTGTTCACGACTTTGGGGAGGATACCCATCTACTATAAGGAATTGTGGGGCTTTACTCATATAAAAACTCCTTTACTACTTAACTTTTAATGTATTTGCATTACAATTTATAAATTAGTCTTCCTGATCCAACTCATAAATAATATGTGGTAAGTCCTCATATCTTCTACAAATAGCATCAGGACAGGTTCCATTTAACGGCCTATCCTTTGCAGAAGTCAAAAGTACACCTCTCGCCCCAATAGACTGGGGTCCTAAAATATCGTTGTGGGGACGGTCTCCAACATGAACAATATTCTTAAATTCTACATTAAAATGTCGTGCTACTGCTTCAAAAACTGCCGGATGCGGTTTGGAAACACCTATTTCATCTGAAAAAACAAAATAATCAAAATAGGGATACATTCCTGCTTCTTTTAATAATACTCTCAAATTTCTACCAGGTGTAAAAATAGCGTCAGATATAATGGCTAATTTATATTGTTTATTCAATTCTCTCAATGCTTCTACGGCCCCTGGAACAGGGTCCGGCATGTATTGAATTTCCATATCTTCATAAGACTTAACAATTTCATTAAACACATCTTCAGGTAAAGAACATCCCAATCCTTCCAACAAAACAGATAGGCGTTCTGCTACTGTCCATGTTACAAGTTGGTCATGCCATACTTTACGAAACGCAGAATCAACTACATCAAAGGCAACATCAACGAGAATACGGTCGATAGATGATATTTTTGACAGGGCCCTGTGAAGTATTTCCCGGCGAGTAATTTTCTTACTTTTCAAACCTGCTTTGATTCTTTTGGGTTCATCACTGTCATCGATAAAAAGGCAATCCCACAAATCAAAAGTTATTACTTTTACTTTTGGCACAATGATACCTCCATTTGTAATAACTAAATTTCTATTTATATATATATCTGGAATTAAAAAAAGGGAAATGATAGGTAATTATACCAACTATAAACCCCACTTGAAAAAAACTATAACAGGGAAATGATCTGAGGGGTATTTTCCTTCCTTACTATAAACAATTGTTTCATATTTCAATGGTTGAAAAGGTCCTTGATATAAAATCCAATCAATCCGATAATCGGAATTGGTATCAGGGTCTTTAAATCCACACCATGTTGTTATAGGTCCCTTTTTCTCATTTGATTTCATCCATGAATCATTCAAGCCATTATTCATAAAAATTTTCCATGTCTCTGATTTTTCACCAACCGCATTAAAATCACCTGTGATTATAACCGGAAGATTTTCATTATCCTTTTTAATCTTTTCACAAATTATTTCCGCTCCTTTTTGTCGAGCAACTTCACCCTTATGGTCTAAATGTGTGTTAACAAACAGAATCTTCTTCCCTGTAGGTTTATGTTTTAATTTCACCCAGGTAACAATTCGAGTACAAACAGTATCCCATGATTTTGAACCGGGCTCCTCCGGTGTTTCTGAAATCCAGAAAAATTGCGTCTCTAAAGCCTCCCACATATCCTTTTTGTAAAATATAGATGTCTGCTCACTAGAACCATCTTTTTCTCTCCCTCTCCCAATAAAAGAATACGAAGATATTTGTTCTTCGATATACTTTGCCTGAAAATCAAGACACTCTTGAGTCCCTAATATATCCGGGTCATAATTTTTTATAACTTCCACAAGGATATCTTTCCTTTTATTCCAGTGATTGGGTCCGTCCATGGCAGTTCCGTATCGGAGATTAAAAGTCATGACCTTTATTATCTCTTCAGCAAAACCCTGTTTTTGCAGGAAAAAAAGACCAAAACAAATTACAAAACAAAAAATAATAAGGGTTAAAAATGTTATATGCCGTTTCATAAAAAAACCTTATGTTTATATAATAATAATCTTAAATAGTCCAAATTTTACAAAATGACTTTTCCATTTATCAAATTTATACCAAACACAATAAAAAAATAAACTTAAAAAAACACAGGTCACATTTTCATGTGACCTGTGCGTGAAAAAGTAGAAATCTTATCCTACTTTACTTTTTGCAACCTGCTTTCTTTGCAGGAGCCTTCTTTGCAGCGGCTTTCTTCGCAGGAGCCTTCTTTGCAGCGGCCTTTTTAGCTGTAGCCATTTCCATTCTCCTTTTTATTAGTTTACATAAGTTGTGATATACACAGGGTATACCAAACTTTTATATTGTGGTATACCGTTAATATTTATACTACATATAGATACCCTTTGTCAACATAATTTCTATTTTTCATTAAATACTTTTATTCTTTTATAAAATTACTATTTTAGTTATATTCATTTTTTTCACTAATTTAATTGTGAAACATTTCCATTTTTTATGTGTCTAAATATCAATAACTTACAACACTGTATTTTTCTTGAAATATTTTTACCATATCTTTTATTTGATATAAAACTATTCATAATAAAAACTTATAAAGTTCATAAGAAAAAATTATATTGGTTTATAAACAGATACAAACAAACCCATTCAGAAACCATACTGAGGATTATTATTACTTTTTAGAAAAATCAAACGATAGGCATGGTTCGTAACTGGCGTTTTAATATTTTCCCGGTGGGGCCTTTGGGTAATTGGGGCAAAACAACCACATCTTTTGGCCATTTAAACTTCGCAATTTTTTCCTGCAAGAACTGCATAATTTCCTCAGGGTGGATTTCTTCTCCCTCCTTTGGAGAAACATAAACACGAACTTCTTCGCCCCTCAATTTATCAGGAATCCCAACTACAGCTGCTTCAAGAACTTTGGGGTGTGTATACAAAACTTCTTCAATTTCCCGTGGATATATGTTCATACCACCACGAATAATCAATTCTTTTTTGCGGTCAACAATATAAAAATATCCATCTTTATCTGTTCGTCCCATATCTCCTGTATGAAACCAATCATTTACCATTACTTCTAAAGTTGCTTCTGTCCTTTTATAATATCCCTTCATTACATTATGACCACGAATCACAATTTCTCCGATTTCATCCGGTCCTGCGAAGGTTCCATCGTCTCTCATAATGCGCATATCCACTCCCCATATAGGTTTACCAATAGAGCCCACCCGAACCTCTTCACCTAACACAGTAAAAGAAGCCACCGGACTTGTTTCCGATAAACCGTATCCCTCCAAGATTGTTATCCCATATCGCTCTTGAAATCTTTGATGTATATCCGCGGGCAATGCAGCTCCACCTGATACAGCCAATGTAACACAAGAAAAATCATAATCTTTCCAATTGGGGGCATTTAATATAAACGCATACATTGTTGGAACCATGGCAAGAACATTGATACGGTCTCTTGCTATAACTTCCATGGCTTTCTGAGTTTCAAATCGTGGAAGCATAGACAGAGTTCCACCTCTCATAATACACGCATTCATAACACAGGTCTGACCAAACGAGTGAAACAAGGGTAACACAACAAGTGCTACAAGTCCCGGTTTTACCCGAACAATTTCATGAGAGGCATAGTAAGAGTTAAAAAACATATTAAAATGTGTTAACTCTGCTCCTTTTGGGGCCCCTGTTGTCCCTGATGTATACAGTATTACTGCGGTATCATCAGGCATCGTTTGCACAACATCAAATTCATCACTCGATTCCATAATCAACTTATTAAAATTCTCACCAACTTCCAAATCTCCCATGTTATCCATTGGAGGGATAATAATAAGATGTTTACAAGTATCCACAGATTGATATGCTTTTACGGCCTCTCCAGCACAACCATGATATACAATAAATGCTACTGATTCCGAATCTTTTATATAATGTTCAATTTCCATTTTTTGATACAACACATTTACCGGGACAACGACACCTCCTGCCTTTAATATCCCATAATATATCATAGGGAAATAAGGAAGATTGGGAATCATCATAGCAACCTTATCTCCTCTTTTCAATCCTTTTTGTTTTAAGATATTTGCTACCCGATTGGAATATTTATTCAACTGTTCATAACTTATTTTTATCTGGTCCAAAATAACTGCTGTTACATTCGGGTAGTTCTTTGCAGTTTCTTCCAATACATAACCCAGATTAAGCATAGGCTGTCTCCTTGTTAATTTATTAATTCTTTTAAAAAACATAATACTGAAAAATAATGTTATAAGCAAATTAACATACTACCCAAAATTGGCAATTCTTTTCGATAGATGTTATATAATCATGCTCTATTATTTTTTAATTACAATTAAAGATAAATCACATACTGTTTATTTTGGAACTAATATATGGAAAATTTTTGGACTTCGTATGCATTACCAGGAATCCCCGCTGTTCTATTCTGGATTCTTGTATCAATTGGAGTTCTTATTCAAGGAATCAGTAAATCGGGTTTTGCAGGTGGGGCTGGTATTATCTCCGTTCCTCTCATGATGTTAGTTATGCCACCCGATAAAGTTGCTGCAACATTACTCCCTATCTTAGTTTTGTGTGATTTAAATGCAATATATATACATCGAAAGAATAAGATATGGAAACCAATAATGGAAATCTACATCCCTGCAATTATTGGAATTTTAATCGGTTCTCTTATGTGGTGGTATATGGGAGAAAATGGAATTAAAGAATATGAAAAACTACTTAAGCAATTCGTAGGTGTCATAGCTATAATCTTTGCTCTCTATATAACGGGCAAAGAATCCTCAATGAAATGGGTTGAACAAAGAAGTTTCGGTGTCCGCACAGGTATCATCGCAGGGATTCTTGCAGGTATTACATCAACACTTGCTCATGCAGCCGGACCTATTGTAAGCCTCTTTCTTTTTTCAAAAAATCTGGGTAAAACTTTATTTGTTGGAACAGTGGCATGGACATTCACTCTTATAAATATTACAAAGTTACCCTTTTATATTGGGGTAGGGCTAATAGACTGGTCTGTACTCAAATTTGATATTTTCTTGATACCATTTATTCCATTAGGTTCTTTCATGGGGGTCTGGCTTCATAATAAAATTTCAGAACGAACATTCAATTTTGTTATCATGACCTTAACTATCATAATAGGTATACAATTATTAACCGGAATAAACCCCATTGAAGTGGTCACAAAACACTTGTAACTACACGAGTTGTATTATAAACAAAAATGGAAAATAGACCCGAGAATTATAAACTATCCATCATAGCTCCTGTATTCAATGAAGGTTCATACATTAAAAATTTTGTTGAAGAGATTATTGCAACCCTTAACGAATTAAAAATAACAAACAATACCGAGATAATTCTTGTAAACGATGGTAGTACAGACGAAACAGAAAAACATTTAGATAATCTAACAGAAACATACCCTGGACTTATTTTTGCCATACACCTTGCAAGAAATTTCGGACAAGCATCTGCCATAACCGCAGGACTACACCATGCATCAGGGGACTGTGCCATTATTATGGATTCTGATGGTCAAGATGACCCCAAATCCTTTGCTAATTTTATCGAGTTATGGGAAAAAGGTTATGATGTTATTTTTGCAAAAAGAACAAATCGCAAAGAAGGGTTCCTTTTCCGTTTTTGTTCCTGGCTCTTTTATCGTCTCTTATCACTTAGTGCCCAAATAACGCTCCCCATAGATGCAGGGAACTATGCACTTATTGACAGGAGAGTTATAGAAGCCATCAAATCATGTCCTGAGCGAAACCGTTATATCCCAGGTCTCCGGGGCTGGGTAGGATTTAAACAGACCGGAGTTATAGCTGAAAGGAGAGCTCGCTATGATTCAAAGCCCCGGGTCGGTTTCCGTGGTTTGTGGACACTTGCTATGAATGCATTTTTCTCTTTCTCTTATGTTCCTTTATTTTTTTTCCGACTTGCAGGCATAGGAAGTTTATCACTCTGTTTCTTACTCATTCTTTTCGCTCTTTATCACAAGTTAATAACAGGATTAGCAGTTACTGCATGGGCCTCTCAACTTATTTCTATCTCCTTTTTTGGAGGAATTAACTTAATAGGGATTGCTCTTTTGGGAGAATATATTGCAAGAATATATGATGAAGTTAAACAAAGGCCTTTATATATTTGTGCCCGAACCTCTGGTTTCCAAGAGAAAACAAATACAAATTTTAATAGCCTGAAAAGATAAAATCATGTTAAAATATCATTATGGAAAATAACTAATAGAATGAGGAAGAGCCTGTGGTCGATTTTCCAGAAAATGTTTTGTATGAAATCGGGCCTAAAAATGAAAAAAGGTATACTTTTAACCTGAAAAATGAAACTTTTGAAATCTGCATGATTTCTGATATTGGAATTCGTAGAACAAACAATGAAGACCACTGCATCTTCTCTAAACCTGACAATAATGACTACCATGAAAGATTAGGCATACTAACAGCCGTGGCTGATGGTATGGGAGGGGCTGTCGCCGGAGAACATGCAAGCAAAATGGCTGTTACGCTACTAAGCGATTATTATTATAAATCTGAAGGAAACGATATCCCCAAAATATTGCTAAACTCTATTCAAAAAATCAATGAGGACATCTTTAATTTAAGTGAAAAAGACTCTTCTTATTTTGGAATGGGAACTACCTTATCCACATTAGTTATGCATGGAGACACTGGATATGTTGCACAGGTAGGAGATAGCCGTGTCTATATCTACAGACAAGAATATCCCGTGAAACAAGTAACTGAAGACCACTCTATTGTAGCAGAGCAATTAAAAGAAGGTTTGATTAATGAGGAAGAAGCTCGGAACCACATGTTAAAAAATCTTATAACAAGAGCTTTAGGGATCAAAGAGACTGTAGAAATTGATTTGTATGCCTTTGTAATAAAGGCAGGAGATACAATACTCCTCTGCTCCGATGGACTAAGTAATATGATAACAGAAGAACAATTACAACAAGGATTATCATGCGAAAACCTGATTGAGGGGTTGAATTTTCTTTTAGATACAGCCATCGATGCGGGAGCCCCCGACAATATTACCGCTGTCGCTGTCCGAATCATTGGTCCATTAGAACATAAAAAGTTAATCTCTCATGAGGGAATGACAATAGTAACCCCTGAAAAGAAACTTTCGATTCTACAAAAAATATTAAGTTATTTTTCCTATAAATAGATGGGTTATCTCCTCTTCCGGGGGCCTCGATGTTGTGCGTGAGGATGTTTTTTGTGAGAAGGATTCCGACGGGGTTCTGTATTTTTATTTTCTTCCTCTCCTTCTTGCTGAATTATTTTATTATTATGTGATAAAAGATTATAACTATAACATCGCGGGCACTGGGATATTTCCTCTGCCTCCATATCCAGATATACAAAAGCACAATAACTGCATTCCCATACATTCTGGCTTTTAAACACTGTATATATTCTCCGAGTACCCATTTCGGAGAGTCCCCATAAAATAATACCTGCAAAAGCGATAATAAATGAATAGATGATAAATGCCCCTGTTATTGATATTTCAATCATAGTATGACTCCGGATATATGATAACGAATAGTTACCTGTTGTTCTCCAGAATCAGCGTTTATCAAAGGTTCAAAACGAATCTTACTAATTTCTCCTTCAATATATTTTGATAGATCATCTTCAATAATGTTCAAATCAATTACCCGCGACACTGTTCCATCAGGTAATACTGTTAGCATAAAATCATAATCTTTTTCTTCATCAATTATTGATTTCCTTGACATTTCCAACAAACCTGGTAAAAACAAAATAGACCTGTTATATGGAGGATTAATCCAGCGGAAAACAATTTCAATACCATTTCCTATATTTTGCCTTATTAAAGGAGCATTAGGAGTATCACCATTTTCTTTGACTATAGTAGATGAAAATGGACTTAAAGCACTTATAGATTCTCTTATTCTATTGATTCCTGCTCCAAATTGAGCCCAACTATCTTTATATTCCTCTGGTAAAGTTTTCGAGGATACTTCTTCTTCTACCAGTGTCCTACGAAGTCTAAGTTTTTCTAATTCCTCAAACTCAATTTTAGGAAGTTCAAAAGTACTTGATTGTTTTAATTCATTAATATTAAATTCTGTATCTTCATCATCATTTTCCATGTTCTTTGATAACTTAAGTCGAGATGCTACATTGGAATGGGGACTACTGTCCATATCTGTCTGTATAACACGAATATCCAGGTATTGAAGGTCAGAGCGTGGTATATACACAACAATTTTAAAGAGAGTAACTGCAGAAAGATGAAGAATTAGGGCAAAAATAATTGTTTTAATGAAACGATTCCGGTCTTTTCTTAACTGCAACAATAAATCGCCCTGATGGCTTGTTGAAATTTCATATTGAACACCATTTACTTCTGTCTTAGGTAAAACAATCACATCGGATATTTTAGAAAAATCAAGGGTCTCTTGAGTTTTTTCTTCAAATTCATACTTTTTTTCGTGCTTGCGCACGGATTTCCGCGTGCGCCTTTTCATCGTTATAATCCGTATCTTATTGAGTTGTTTCTGTTGTTGAAGGAATCGCAGCTATCCCGTAATGCTTTATTCCAACGGAATTTGCAATCCCCAGTACTTTTACTAATCTTTCTGTAGGTACTCGACGGTCAGGACGAATAAGAAGAAGACCTTCAGGTCTCCTATCATAAAAACTCTCCAATGCTCGCGTTAACTCATACCAACTTTTAACAGGAATTTCACTATCTTCTGTATAATAGATTTCCCCTTGGTTGTCAGGTCCCCCTTCTCCATATGCTAATGTTACCGTTGCATCTTTTTGTTCCAACTGCTCTGAAGAATCGCTTTTCGATAATTCTACAGGTATAGATGCTTGTACAACAAAGGTTGATGTAAGCATAAAAAATAATAACAACTGGAATACAACATCAATTAAAGGGGTCAAATCTATCGTCGCTTTAATCAATTTACTTTGGTTCGGTTTCCTTTTAAACTTCATATCAAATCTCCTTGTCTCCTTGATGTCGTGTAAGCAAATCAACCAATTCAGAGGAGCTTATTTCCATCTCAACAATCATATTATCTACCCTTGACACAAAATAATTGTAAAATACCAGAAGAGGGATTGCCACTGTTAAACCCGCTGCAGTTGTAATCAAGGCATTCGAAATCCCTTCTGCAAGGTCAGAAGGGTTAACCTGTCCCCTTTTATTTTGAATTGCAGCAAAGCACTTTATCATACCTTGAACTGTCCCGAGAAGCCCTAACAGTGGAGCGATACTGGCACATGTAGCCAAAGCAGATAAATACCTTTCTAACCGAGGTATTTCCATTTGTCCCGCATCCTCAATAGATTCTCGAATCTCTTCTTTAGACTTCTTAAACTTTAAAATTCCCGCCTTTAATATCCTCGCGACAGGAGCATCGACACGATTACAAATATCTATCGCATCTTGAATACGATTTTGCCGAAGTACCTGACGAATGGTATCCATAAACTCACTTGTATCAATCCCGGCTCTTCGTAAGAACCAGAAACGCTCAATAATAATACATACACCTATCACAGAACAGAGCATGATAGGCCACATCAGAATCCCACCTTTAAACATAATTTCAAGAGGATCCATTGGCATCAGATAATCTCCTTTTCAGATTGATTAATACTTTATAACATTTATTTATTACGATAATTCATTAAGAAAGATATACAAGAGTTCCCAATCCCTCTCGAGTAAATATTTCCAACAGTAAACTATGAGGAATTCGCCCATCAATTATGTGGGTTTTACGAACTCCATGGTCCAATGCTTTAAGACACGATTCAATTTTTGGAATCATTCCTCCACTGATTATTTTTTCCTTTTTCAGATGTTGAATCTCGTTAGAAGGTAATTGGTGAATTAATGTGTCTGGGTTAGAAGGGTCCCGAAGCAAGCCAGGGGTATCTGTTAAAAATACCAGTTTTTCGGCTCGCATAGCAGACGCAATATCTCCCGCTACAGTATCTGCATTTATATTCCAGACACCACCAAACTCATCCGTTGCTAACGGAGCAACAACAGGGATAAAGCCAGCCTCACAGAGGACCTGGATAACTTTTACCTCCACCCTTGTTATCCTTCCCACCTGACCAATATCTGTTCCATCGTCAGCATATTTTTTGACGGCATAAAGTAAACAACCATCCTTACCACTGATACCTACCGCAGAACCTCCCGAACGATTTATCAATGCTACAATATCCTTATTTACAATACCAGAAAGAACCATTTCCACCACAGATATCGTCTTTTCATCAGTGATCCGTAATCCCTGTGGACCAAACTGTGGTGTAATTCCCAACTTTTTTAGCATCTCATTTATTGAGGGACCGCCTCCATGCACCACAATGGGATTCATTCCAACATATTTCATTAAAACAATATCTTCTGCTGTGCTTTGCCGTAATCGTTCATCTATCATTGCCGCACCACCGTATTTAATAACTACCGTTTTACCCCAAAACTCACGAATATACGGCAACGCTTCAATTAAGACATTTGCCTTTTCTATTATTTTATCCATAAATTTTCCTTATAGAATTATGTCCGATAATCTGCATTTATTTTTACATAATCATAACTTAAATCAGAGGTCCAATAACATATTTCTTCCAAACCCATTCCCAAATATACCTGAATAACAAATTCTTTGTTGTTCATCACCTCTGCAACCTGTTTTTCTTCATAGTTTGCAGGAACTCCTCCTTCAAACACAAGTATATCACCTATCCAGAGTTTTATTTTTTCGGGTTGAATGGGAACCCCACTATATCCCACTGCACATAGAATTCTTCCCCAATTTGGATCACCACCAAAAAACGCCGTTTTACATAATTGTGAAACTGCTATAGATTTTGCGACTTTCCGCGCATTATCAAGGGTATCCGCTCCAAAGACCTTAACCTCCACAAACTTCGTTGCTCCTTCTCCATCTGCAACAATATTCCTTGCTAAGCGAACACATACTTGTAGCAATCCATTATAAAATGATACTTCATCTTCTGTCCCGGGTTGAATTTTTATTCCCGAAGCACCATTTGCCAATAATACTACAGAATCATTTGTACTCATATCATTATCGACAGATATACAATTAAATGATTTTTGGACTACTTTTAAAAGCAAACTCTTAAGCACATCCTTATTAATTTCAGCATCTGTGGTAATAACAGACAGCATAGTCGCCATATCAGGACAAATCATCCCAGCACCTTTTGCCATTCCCCCTATACGAACAATCCCTTTTGACAACTGGACGGCTACTGCATATTCTTTTGGAACCGTATCCGTAGTCATAATTGCTTTTGCCGAATTCAAATGATTTTCCGAAGATAATGATTTGACACACTCATGCACCCCTTTTATTATTCTATCCATTGGCAAAGGAACACCAATAACCCCTGTACTCATAATTAATATCTTATCTTTATCCACTTTTAATATTGATGCCAATTCCTCCGCCGTCTTTTCTACATCTTTTTTCCCTTGCTCCCCTGTGCATGCATTCGCATTACCACTATTAATAAAGACAGCCTGAGCCTCACCGTTTTCACATATTTTCTGACACCATAACACGGGGGCGGCTTTGACACAATTTGTTGTAAATGCTCCCGCTACACTTGCTTTGAATTTTGAGAAAACTAAGGCACAGTCCAGTCTTTGGCCCTCTGGATTTTTTATCCCTGCACAAGCAGAAGATGACTCAAAACCTAAACTCGCACATACACCACCATCAATGGGAACAATACTCATATTCCTTTCCTTATTTATGAAACATTAATTACGGCATCATTCCGGGGAAACGAAGACCTGCATCTTCCGGAAAACCAAATCGAACATTCAGACATTGAATGCCCATACCGGCTGTTCCCCCCACAAGGTTATCTATTGCACTTACAATGACAATATTCCCTGTCCTATTATCATAAGTCCAGCCAATATCACAAAAGTTAGAATTACGAACAAAGTTAATCTCCGGAAACTGCCCTTCCGGTAACACACGAACAAAAGGTTCATTATCATAACATTCATAACATTTATATATTGTCTCCGGGTTTATCTTCTTCGTAGGTCTTAGTGTAATTGTAGATAGAATTCCCCTCGTTAAAGGTGCTACATGAGGAGTAAACTGAACCATATATTTCCCACCAATTTCTTGTTCTATTTCAGGAACATGTTGATGATTCCCGATACGGTATGCCCGCACATTTTCATTCATATTTGGAAAATGAAACAGTTCATTCAAACTCCGTCCCGCTCCTGAAACACCTGAGACAGAGTCAATCACAATCGGAATATCAGGTTCTGCATGTTGAACTAAGGGGCGTAATGGCAATATAGCACTAATCGGAAAACATCCGGGAACAGCAACAATATCCGCATTTCTAATTTGCTCACGGTACCAGGGAACTAAACCATAAATAGATTGTTGCACCAATTCAGGATTGCTATATTGTATTTTATAGAACTTGGTATAGGCCTCAGCATCTTTTATGCGAAAGTCGGAACCGAGGTCCATTACCACTACACCTTTCTTTACCAATTCCGAAGCCAATGGCATTGACTTACCGGCCGGTAATGCAAAAAAAACAACATCACATTTTTTTGCAATCATATCGGGGTCAAATATTTCCAACTCGATATCTATCAATTTTCGAAAATTTGGAAGTAGATCCTGCAATTTCTTCCCTGTTTCCATTTCTATAGCACAAACCAATTGAGCCTGTGGATGTCCCACAAGCAAACGAATAAATTCTCTTCCTGCATAACCGATTGCTCCGACAATTCCTACCTTTACCATATTTAACTCCTAATAAAATATTCTTAATCAGGTTCTTACATTGAAAAACTTCCCCTTATTCGTTTAAACTATCACTCCGAAAAATATTTATTGGGGGATTAAGGAGATATTATACTCTTAATTACCTTTTTTTTTAAAATATAAGATTTTATCCTTTTATCATAATTCTTAAGAATTAAAAGTTGAATAACATATATCAAGACAAACATTATAAGCAGGAGAAAGTTAAATGCACTTATACCGAACACACAGTTGTAACCAGTTAAGAAAATCTGATGTCGGTCAAATAGTAAAACTCTCGGGTTGGGTACATACAAAAAGAGACCATGGAGGAGTTATTTTTATTGACTTACGCGACCATTATGGCATAACCCAAATCGTTGTGAATCCCGACCGTCCCTTTTTCTCTGAGGTTGAAAGTGTAAAAAATGAAAGTGTAATTACCATTGAAGGAGAAGTAGTCGCTCGAACACCAGAAACTATTAATCCAAATATTGAGACGGGCGAAATAGAAGTTGTTGCAACCAATTTTCACTTAGAGTCTGCTTGTGAGCAATTACCGTTCCCTGTTAATAAGGAAATTGAGACCCCTGAAGAGTTGCGTCTGGAATATCGTTTTTTAGACCTTCGAAGAAGTACCCTTCACAAAAATATTATGTTGCGAACCCAACTAGCCAAACTTGTTAGAGACCACCTTATATCGCGAGGTTTCAACGAGTTTCACACCCCAATACTTACAAGTTCTTCTCCAGAAGGAGCTCGCGATTTCCTTGTCCCCAGTCGAATTTACCCCGGACAATTTTATGCTTTACCTCAGGCCCCTCAGCAATTCAAACAATTACTGATGATTTCTGGTTTTGACAAATATTTTCAGATAGCCCCTTGTTTTCGTGATGAAGATTCCCGAGCAGACCGTAGTCCAGGAGAATTCTACCAAATTGATATTGAAATGTCATTTGTAACTCAGGAAGACATTTTTTATGAACTTGAATTACTTATGGTTCATATATTCAAAGAACTCTCTTCCAAAAATATCATCTGGGAAAAATTCCCCCGAATCCCATACCGAGAGGCCATGGAAAAATACGGTACGGACAAACCCGATTTGCGTTATGGACTGGAAATGCATGACTGTACTGATATTTTTGCCCATTCAGAACTTAAAGTCTTTAGTGCTCAAGTTGCAACAGGAGGAGTTGTAAAGGGAATCCATCTTCCACATGCAGACCAGCAACCCCGTAAGTTCTTTGACGATGCAGAAGAATACGCAAAAAGTGAAGGAGCAAAAGGACTGGCCTGGCTTATATTAAAAGAAGGGGATTTTAAAGGTCCTATAGCAAAATTTATGAAGGATGAGGAAAAGAAAGCACTTATTCAAAGACTTCAAATAAACGAGGGCGATTCAATTTTCTTTGGAGCAGGCTCACGAAAAGAGACCCATGCTCTTATGGGGAAAGTTCGCACATATCTTGCGCGTCAACTCAATATGATAAATACCAATCAAGTAGCATTTTGTTGGATTGTCGATTTCCCAATGTTTGAGTGGAATGAAGAAGAAAAACATTACGATTTCTCCCACAATCCATTTTCAATGCCACAGGGGGGAATGGATGCTTTACTAAATAAAAACCCTCTTGATATACTCGCATACCAATACGATATCGTTTGCAATGGAGTAGAACTCTCCTCAGGTGCCATCCGAAATCACAAACCTGAAATCATGCTCAAAGCATTTGAGATTGTAGGATATCCCCCCGAAGTTGTCAAAAATAAATTTCCAGCATTATGGAAAGCATTCCACTATGGGGCTCCTCCTCACGGTGGTATAGCCCCCGGTTTTGACCGCATACTGATGCTTCTCACAGATTCTCCTAATATTCGTGAGGTTATTGCATTCCCATTAAATCAAAAAGCCCGTGATTTACTCATGGGGGCTCCCAGTGAAGTTACTCCAAAACAACTCAAGGAACTTCATATTGCTATCGTCCCCCCTAAAAACAAATAATGACTCACTTACACAAACAATCAGGAGATTGTTTTTCAAACCAGACCTGACTTCCTATTTTTATACAACCTTCTTCTGCCCAGAAAAAGTCTACTTCCTTTGATAACTTCATATTAGGCCTGCGATAAACAAAAAATGGAAGGTCGCGTTTTTTCATCTCTTCAGTCTTATCAAAGTATTCGTTTTTAGAAATATTGAGCATATTTGCATTCTTAAATCCGTTCCTCCCTAATGGCAAAAAACGGTATAAATGCCATGCATGAATCCTGGCCCCTTTATCCCACAAATGAAGCAAGAAAGCAGATATCTCACTTAAGATATCAATATTAACTCTGCAAATAACGGTAGATATAGTAAAAGAAATACCTCTTTCTGTTAGATATTTCAATCTTTTCCTTATTATGTCATAATGTTTTCGAAACCCTCCCCTTAAATAATTATGAACTTGAGGATTGACGGAATCAAGCGGGAGAATATATCGGTCTGCATTTATTTTTTCTATTATATTCGAAGTTAGTCCTATACCATTTGTTCCTACCTGTGTATGAAGTCCTAAAGATTTCGCTAAATTTATTGAATGAACCAATGAGTAGGTCCATTGTAATGGTTCCCCTCCACCAAATACTACACTTTCCATATCCCGTTCTTCTATTATCTTTAAAACCTCTTCCACCTGTTCTGAGGTCATCTCCGTGAGAGAATTCTCTGTAATACAAAAGAGACAACTCATAGAACAAGCACCATGAAGCATGATAACGCCTACCCTGCGATGCTGTATCTCTATTTCTTCCTGCATATTTACTTCATCCGAACTGCTGATATAGCAAACCTCAAACCTGTAAAAAGTTCAAAAAACAATACCTCCGGAAAATAAAACACATTTCTTAATCGAAATCTTCCAACAGATAAATCATGTTTTAACCCTATCCACCAACGATTGACCTTTCTACGATGTGCAACAGATTTAATCATTATTTCCTCATAACTATAAATAATCCTTTTTCTTACAATAGAATCAAGTCGAACCAGATTATCAAAATTAGGCACACGGGACTTAAAACCATTGATCTGATCCTTTAATCCATTTAGTTGTTGTTCCAATTTCCACTGTATCTTATGATTTATCTTGCCCGATGTCTGAGATAATCGAAGCATCAATTCATTAGTTTTTTGAATAATCTGTTCATATTCCTGAGCAACAAATTGTGTATACTGGTTTGACTGTAATCCCTGAACCAGTCGGGAACGTATTTCTTGAAGATATGAATAAGCAGAGGCTAATGATTCTCGCTTCTCGTTCAATTGCTTCCGTGTTAATAGCCATATTTCTTGATATTCATAAAACACCCGCATAATTACCTTTACCTGGGTTATAAAATCTTTAATCCTTCGGTGTAAAAACTCTCTACGACTTTCTATAATCATTGAAGAACGACGCTCCATACGTTTCTTCTTCCTTAAAAAACCCATACTCATAGGATGATTGTTAAGCAAAGTTGAATAACGATTCCATAGAGTTAACCAAAAAGCATTCCAATACTGTTCTGGTGGACAACGAAGCAATACATCGATAATATTATCTTTTGAATAAAAAAGAGACCATGCCTTTAACCATGACTTTCTCAATTCCCCCTCTCTAAAATTAGGATGGGGAAAGGTTTCATGGCAACTATCATATTCATTATAATCAGCCGATATTTCTTCCCCCCCTTCAATACGGTCTTTATGGTCCTTTGAACCAGGAAGAGGTGTCATTATAAAGAAAGAAGCCTCGTCAACTTTAACTCCGCTCTTTAATAATGTAACATCCTGGTGAATACTTTGTGGAGTATCGCAGGGCATACCCACGATATACCCTACATGAACTAAAATTCCTGCTTTATGCCATGTTTCTACCATTTCCGCATACTCGGAGGTCTTGTTTTGTGTTTTCTTCATCAATATCAGATTTTGTGGATTAATACTTTCCATCCCAACAAATACGAGGTAACATCCCGCTTCAGAAGCCATACGAACAAAATCAGGAATTTTCCAGGCTTGAGTATCAATCTGCATCATAAACCGAATCTTTTTCCCTTTCTTTCTTAACTCAATAAGCCCTGAAAAAATATCTTTCCAGATAGCAGAACGGGACATGTTATCATCTGTAAAGAAATAACTGAAAAAGCCATTATCATAATTTTTCTCGATTGCTTCCAAAATTTTCTCAGCAGAACGACACCGTAATTTTCTACCCTGAACATTAATAATGGTACAAAAAGAACAATTAAAAGGACACCCTCTACTGGTATCTATTGTGCACATAGGTTGCATAAAGTGTTTAAGATATTGGGGGTCTGCAAGAGGGATAGGCGCGTCTTCGATATTGGGTGCTTCCTTAATAATATAATAGGACTGCAATCTATTATTCATTGCATCATTTAATATACTTAAGAGAACACCATCTCCTTCAACTTCACCACATACCAAGCTCACACCTCGATCCATTAAAAACTTCAAATCAGGAGCATCGGGACCAAACAGTTTCATAACTCCACTTACATGAAACCCTCCTATTATTACAGGGATATGATACTTTCGCAACATAAGAGCCAAATCCGTTGCCCGCGCAAACATATTTGTCTGCACACCTACCAAACCAACAACAAGGTCTTCTTTTTGCCTTCTGCTATTACTCACAATGCGATCTACATCAACCCCATGGACAAATTCATCTATTATTTCAACATGTACATCAAACTGTTTATCAATTTTACCTTCATCAATCAATTTTTCTGTTAATGCCCTCATACATACAAGTGTATTTGAGGGAAGTAGTCCTTTCCAAAAATGGTACGGGTAACCATCATCGTCATAATGGGAGGGAAGAATATATAAAATTTTTACTTTTTTCTTCTGTGTCTTTTTATCAAAAAACAACCTCATAGCGAAAATCCTCTCTAAAATAGATTACAATTAATAAGTTCCTATTGAAAGATATATTATAATACTTTTGTTTTAATTCTTTGAAACTAAAACATATTAATTTATATCTGTAAGCTATTAATAAAAGGAGATGAAGTATGACAAAAGTAATGTTCATTATCGGATTGTTTTTACTAATGCTTATTTTTTGTTTTTCATACAACACGGCCTATGCCAATTCTCGCTTTAAGGATGATGTGGAATTTTTAAAGAAATATGTAACGGTCCTTCTACTAAAAGATACTGAATCTAATGGAGAAGTAGCGATAGTTCCTGAATATCAGGGACGTATCATGACCAGCACTGCGGAAGGTCCTGAAGGATTGAGTTTTGGCTGGATTAACCGTGAACTAATAGAATCCAAAAAGATAGAACCCCATATCAATGTGTTTGGAGGTGAGGACCGTTTCTGGATTGGTCCCGAAGGGGGACAATATGGTATTTTCTTTCCCCCTAATGCCCCTTTTGACTTAGAACACTGGCAAACACCTGCTGTCATTGATACGGAACCTTATGAAGTAGTCTCACAAAGTGAAAAACAAATCACTTTTAAGAAAGATGCAAAGTTAAAGAACTGGACGGGAACAGATTTTCAGACACTAATTGAAAGAACCGTGAGTATTCTATCGAAGGAACAAATAGCGGGGGCGTTAGGAGTAAGAATTCCTTCTAACATCAAATATATAGGTTTTGAGTCAAAAAACAAAATGACAAATACAGGGAATGAAGATTGGACTAAGGAAAAAGGACTTCTATCTATCTGGATTTTAGGGATGTTCAATCCATCACCAGAAACTACCATTGTTATCCCATTTTTACCCGGTTCCGAAGAAGATTTAGGACCCAAAGTAAACGATGCATACTTTGGGAAGGTTCCCGCAGACCGTTTGCTAGTAAAAAATAATGTAGTATTCTTCCGTGGAGATGGTCAGTATCGGAGTAAAATCGGCATTTCCCCAAAACGAGCATTATCCGTATGTGGAAGTTATGATGCAAAAAATAAAGTTTTAACAGTTGTTCAATATAGTAAACCTGACACATTAAAACCGTATGTGAATTCTATGTGGGAACTCCAAAAAGAACCCTATGGCGGTGATACTATAAATTCCTATAACGATGGGCCTTTAGGACCTGGCAAAAAACCTTTAGGACCTTTTTATGAACTGGAAACTTCTTCTCCCGCTGAAGAATTGAAAAAGGGAGAATATGTTGAACACACCCATCGAACATTCCACTTTATAGGAAATGAAAAAGAATTGAACTACCTTGCAGAAGAAATATTGGGAGTTGATTTACAAACCATTCAAAATGCTTTTGCAAATCGCTAATCTTACTCTTAAAAAGACAGGGCAAACATCTTTTAATTATGTTTGCCCTGTCTTTTATTAATTAGATTTGTTAGACGCTGGCATTTGTTATTTGTTCTATCATACTAATCATTGGATAGAACAATGAGATGAACAATGTAACTACAATAATTCCTACAATCACTGTAAATATAGGTTGTAAGGCTTCTCCTAAGGTATTGACTGCTACCTGAACCTCATTATCATATATATCCGCTATTTGTTCTGCAATTTTATCGATACTCCCCGATTCCTCCCCAGTTATTAACATATCGGCAACAACAGGAGGTATTACATCAGCAGAAGCCCGTAAGGGGGTTTCTAAACCTCCGCCCCGTTCAATGGAATCACGCAAGGACTGTAAACTTTGAGCTACGGCTTGATTATGTATAGAATTTTTAGTAAGTTCCAACGAAGACATCATAGAAAGACCGCTTCTCAATAACAAGGACCAGGTCCTCATCATCTCAACAATCGCATATTTATGAATAATTTTCCCTATAATCGGAATCTTTAATTTAAACCGGTCTGCCGATAACCGTCGTAGGGGATTCCGAATAAACCATACTTGATATAACAATATCAAAATAAGTATCAATACAATAGGTAACCACCACCACACACGGAACCAATCGGAAACACTAAAAAACAACTCAGTTGCAGGAGGAATTTTTATATTTTGCTTTTGATACATATCCTGAAATTGTGGAACTACAAAATTTGTAAGCAGTAACAATACCCCCAGACACGCAATTACAAGCACTATCGGATAAAATATGGCTCCCCTCACTTTTCTACGGAGTAAATCTCTCCTTTGTCGATAATCTACCAGTCGCTGTAATACTGTCGTCAGTGTTCCACTAGCTTCACTGGCTTTAATTAGATTAACGAATACAGTATCAAAATAACGAGGATGTCTATCGAACGCTTGCCATAAGGGATTTCCTTCCTCAACATACAACGCCATGTCATTAACAAGTCCACGGATGGCATCAGATTGACCTCGCAATGCTAAAGTTTTTAATGATTTCAATAAAGGCGTCCCCGATTCTAAAAGCATTATCAATTGTCTTAGAAAATCGGTTATTTCTTGATACCGTACGGTTCCTCTTTTTATAAATGAAAAACTCATAGATCCCGTATTATTAAAAACAGGTTCTCGACGAATAACTTCCTCTTCGTTAACAATTTGTACAAGACTTTGTACCTTCCCTTTTGTCGATTTGCGAACTTTTTTAATTCCTTCAGCGTTCTTCTCTGCCATCGCTGTTCTCCTTATATCATCATCTATTTTTTATTTTTTCTGCAGGAATACTTCTATTCCAAACAACCACTGGACTCCCATCAACAAATACAACTCCTACTTCTTTTGATGCATAAACAGGGTTATACTTCTTTCCAGAAACAACTCTACTCAATTCTGCCTCTACTATAATCTTAAAACTATTTGACCTATCTGTGAAAGGAAATTGCCAGTTTGAGGACATATCATCAACTTTTACATTAAATCCCATCGGGGACTTTTCCAGTAACTTCACAATATCATTCATTGATTTCAAAGGTCGAGAATCGATAACTTTTTGTGCCTCCTCAGAACTTATATTAAACAAAGCCATCAAAATTTCAACAGATGTCTTATTAACATTTAAATAGGGAATGGGAGTATTAGGATTCCCTGCATTCCAGGTTGATACAAAATTCAATATTTTCTTATCAATCTTTTCCTGAATCATCCCATTTGGACCATATAACTCTTCCACAAGATAAAACCATTTCCCTGATGAAGAAGAAAATCCTGGATTAGGTAAGTTGGAAACAATTCTTCTTGCAGTTTCCCCGTTTATATTAAGAACTTTCTGGAGTACACTCGCAGGAGTACAATTCAAATTTATTTTCCCACTTTCATCTGTTATCCAGACTTTTACACGAACATCCATTGTATCGGATGGTTCTAATGACAAAGACCTATCACTCTTATGTACTTGTTTATAGTATGGATAACTAAATTCAAGAGGACATTTCTCTAACAAATCCTGAGTTGTATCTGATTTCCATGCTTTTTCCAATTCTACAAGAGCCGAACTAACACCCGTTTTCGCATATTCTCTTACCCTCATTTCATCCAGAAGAAGGGCTGTCCTTTTTATCTCTGTCTCACCATCACGCACATAATACATACCAAGTAGAGCAAAAACCCCCAATAAAGATATGGCTATTATGAGCGCCACACCCTTATTATCAGGTTTCCATGAGTTCTTTTGTATTTTAATAAATATCATTCTCATAAGATATTCCCTAACCAGAAAGTGCTTTCACGAACTACTTGTTCCCAAATCCTATTTTCATCTGCCAACACTAAACTTACCTTTACGGCTCTCGGATAAAAAGGCTTATTCCACTCTTCTAACCAATTATTCCCATCATAACAATGAACTTTCATTGCAAGTACACCTGTCATAATAATTTCTCTTGCTCCACTTGGTTCTTTCTGTCCCACAGGGCTAATTACTCTAACAAGAGAAGGGGCCCCCCCCAAACTTCGGTCAATATAGTAGAATATTTGAACAACAGTATTTCTATCTTCAGAATCCACATACATTATAGGGAATGAAATCCTATCATCATCCAGAGGAACAGATTGATATCTTTTTTCATTTTCAACATGCCGAATCGTAGTTAAACGCCCCTGTGTAAATGTTGGAGAAACAATCTGGTCAAAATCTGCCTGTAGTCTATTTGATAATCGTAAGTAATTTATATTTAGGGATTGCCTTATTTCAGATTGTCGTCGGTAATCCATTATTTTACCGAACATAACTACACCTATAGTTGACAATACAGATAAGATAGCCAAAACAGTAATAACTTCTATTAAAGAAAATCCATTCTTCGTTACTCGATTAATAGTCTTCATTTCTTTATTACCTTATCTATTTGGAAACAAGGTATAATTGAATTCGCAGTATAATATTTTATTCGACCAAATTCTTTATAAATAACTATAACTACAACCTCATAATAATCTTTACCATTTGACACTAATTTTCCAAATGCTTTCCAGCGAAATTTTTGTGAAACATCTTTATATTTCCGAAAACTCGCCCAGTCGGGAGGAACAGTTATTGGGACTTCTAATACATTTCCCGCTTTGGCCTCATCTTCAGAGGTAAGAATAGAGAAAAAATCCTCCGGATTAACACTATCGGAAACCTTCCAAATAAACTTTTCCGGACAGTTTCTTAAATAGTCCAATTTATCATATGCAATATTACCGGCCAATATAGCATTTTGAGATGTTTGAGCCAGGTTTAAACTTAATGAGAACATCTGAACCAAACCCGTTACTGCTATACTTAAAACAGCTAAAGCGACTATTAACTCAATTAAAGTAAAACCTTTTGATGTTTCAGTTAAGAATGTCATATCCTTATTACAGTTCTTTTTTTTTAATTTTGGAAACATCATATTCGCTCACTTAAATTTTAAGGGTGAATTTACCTATTAAATATATTCTTACCTAAACTGATAGTAAAATGCAAGAAAAACAAAATGAAAACAATCATATTGAAAAAATTAAAATTAAGGTACCCTACAAATCAAAAGAAATAATTGCATATCTCCCCGAGGACGGTTATCGAGGTTCTTTTGCTCTACAATGGCCCCAAACAAAAGTTTCTCCTGAAAATCTGTTTATGGAATCTATCCAAAACCCAATTGGGGTTTTGGAAAACCCATTTAATAAAAACATTCATCATCTAAATATCTCAATTGCTATCTCCGACTCCTTCCGCTATACAGGGATTGAATTATTCATTAAAAATATGATGAATTACTTCATCTCTTGTGGAGCCCAACCCGAAAATTTAAAATTTTTGGTTTCCGTAGGTTCCCATCGACCACCAACAGAAACAGAGCTAAAATCCATACTGACACCTGAAATCTATGATGCTTACAAGCAAAATATTTTAGTTCCTAACCCTGAAGATTTACAACAGTATGAATATCTAGGTAGAACAAAAAGGGGAACTCCCGTATACATATATAAAGAAGTTATGAAAAGTGACCTTCTAATATTAACGGGAACAATTTTGTATCACTATTTTGCAGGTTTTGGAGGGGGTCGGAAACTCATTGTTCCAGGATTATCCGCATTACCTACAATTCGTTACAACCATGCTTTAAGTATTCATCCGGACAAATGCGAAATTCATCCCGATGTACAACTTGGAAAACTAGAAGGGAACCCCGTCGCAGAAGATTTACTTGAAGCAACATTACTTACTCAAAAAAACTATTTTATCATCAATACAGTAATCTCTCCTGATAAAAAAATACTAAATATTTTTTGTGGAGATATCGTTAAAGCACATAAAGCGGGAACAGAATATGCACAAGAAGTGTACTCTATAAAAATCCCCAAACCTGTGGATATTGTAATTGCATCTGCCGGGGAAGCAAAAAATTTTCTTCAAAGTCATAAAGCACTTGTCAACGCATGGCAGGCAAGAAAAAAACCCTACGGAAAAATAATTTTTATTGCTCCCTGTAGTGAAGGATTGGGGGGTTATCAATTTAAAGAATGGCTTCGTAAGAGAAATCCAAAACAATTAGTTGATCACCTCCGAAAAAACGGAGAAGTAAATGGACAAACCGTTATATCAACTTTAGAAAAAGCCGTGAATACATATTTCCTCACTGAAATGGATGAAGAAACTATTAATTTGATGGGAGGACAAAAAATAAAAACTGTGGAGGAGGGTTTTCATTTAGCCTGTAAAGATCTTAAAAAAGTTGGAATCTCTAAACCTTCCTGGCTCGTTCTCCCTCATGCTTCCTACTCTGTTCCTTATGTTCAACAAAACAAACAATGACACTACATTCGCTCGGGTACAGATATGCCCAATAAATAAAGCGCATTCTGCATTGTTTGTAATGTAGCCTTACACAACTGCAATCTCGCTATTTTTATTTCTTCCTCATCCACATGCAATACAGGACATGTATGATAAAATGAAGTAAAAATATGGGCTAAATCCAGAGCAAAACCAGCAATAATAGATGGATTGCATTGCTCAATACTATTCAATACCGTAAAAGGAAATTCCGAAATCTTACGAACTAACATCCACTCCTCATTTTGTTGAACTGGGAATGGTTCTGGTATATCATCATGGACTTCTTTCCCATATTTCCGCAAGATAGATTTAATTCGTGCACAACTGTATTGTAAGTAGGGACCGGTGTCTCCTTCAAAAGATAACGCACTTTCTATATCGAAAATGACATTCTTGGTAGGAGTTACTCGGAGTACAGCAAAACGAATTGCAGAAACAGCCACCTGTTCCGCAATTAAATTTTGTTCCTCCTTTGAGAGTTCTTTACACTGTTCTTGAACCCTCTTTAAAGCCAACACAGAAGCAGTATCTAAGAAATCCGATAGTAATACTACATTTCCCTGTCGCGTTGACATTTTCCCTTCTTTCAACAAAATATAAGAATAAAATACAGGAACCGGTGGTTTATAACCTGCACTGGACAAAATCAGGGAAATTTGTTGGAGATAGAGTTTATGGTCTTCCCCTAAAATGATTATATCTTCATCCGCACCTCGATGTCCTTTATAAATTGTATATGCTAAATCTCGATAGCCATACATTGAACTCCCATTTGCTCGACGCAAAACAAAATAACGCCCCTCTTCCTGTGTATATCCTAACCGTGATAAATCTACGGTTAATCGTTGTTCCTCATCTATAAACAAAGCACCTTTTGCTTTTAACACTTCCAAAACTTTGTTTAACTCCTCTGACTCGATATAATCTGATTCCCTATCAAAAAAATCATACTCCACACCCAATCGTTTTAAGACCTGCAATTGTCCCTTTAAACACATCTCCGTTACTTTGAAAAACTTCTTTCGAACTTCTTCATCCCCTTGTTCCATTTTTGCTAATAGGTCATACCCATATTTCGCAAATTCTGGGTCATTTTCAGCTCGTTGATTTGCTCGGACATAGGCCTCCAGAATTCCATTAAAATCTAAGTTCTCTATCTCACCAGAAATAAGAACCAATAAACCTATTTGTCGTCCCATATCATTTACATAGTAATGGACTTCTGTATCATAGCCTTCAAACCGGAAAAGTCGGGATAGACTATCTCCAATCATTGCATTTCGCGCCCGCCCCACATGTGGACTTGCATTAGGATTAATACTTGTATGCTCAATTAGAGCCTTTTTCCCTTTTCCCGAAAATGAAGAACCAAATTGAACATTCTGCAATAAAACCTGTTGGATAATTTCCCTTGCAACTATTTCCCTATTTAGATAGAGGTTCAAATATCCTCCTACTCGTTCAACTTTTTCAACAAAAGGTTCTATTTTAACACAGGGGATACATTTTTCAGCCAAATCTGGTAATGGAAAATTTAGTTTTTTAGATAATGAAAAAAGAGGAATAGCAATATCACCCAACTTTATATCAGGGGGAGATGATATAAGAATATCTTTTTCGTTTATTCCTTCAAAATTATTTACGAGCACACTTTTTATTTTTTTTACTATGTCTAACACTTTAAAAACACTCCTACTCAAAGGAACTTTACATATAAAATGAATAGAAACTCTTCTTCTTTTGCTGATAAAAAACTACATTAAATCAAAAAGATAATATTAAATACCTTCAAGATAAGTTAAAGTCGCCTTTAAGGTATCCTCATAATTGCCTGTCGAATGCCCACATTCAAGTGAAACAAAACCTTTATAATCTGTCTGAGCAATGGCTTTGAATATATTTCGATAATTTAATTCACCTGTTCCAGGCTCTTTTCTTCCCGGATTATCCGCTACATGAAAATGTCCAATTCTACCTATATTCTCAGTCAAATTCCGAATAACATTACCCTCTGTAATCTGCTGATGGTATATATCAAACAACATCAGAACATTCGGGCTATTGACTTCTTTCAAAATTTCCATTGTATCATCAGTCCTACACAAGAAATATCCACGATGGTCAACCAGAGGGTTCAGAGCCTCTACCACAATAAAAACCTCGTTATCCTGTGCAATTGGAGCCAACCTTTTCAAACATTTAATTACATTCTCTTTTTGCACATCTCGAGAAACATCTGTGCGTTCATTTCCCGTAAGACCAATTAATCGTTTACAATTCAATTGTTTTGCTACTTCAATCTTTTCCCGAAACTGCTTCTCAAGCCTATCATGGTCTGTCTCATCTACCATTTGTCTCGGGGCAATTGCTCCCACACCTACAATACAGCTTGGTTCAAGACCTAATGCATCCGCTTTATTCCGAATAGACTTAAAATCCCCTTTGGGATGCAACCATTCATACCCGCTCAATCCCCAACCTGCTACTGCTTCCAGCTTATCCTCAGGTTTCTTCCCGGGGAACCAATCCAACGGCGCCGACATCCTCAACTTAACTTTAGAAAAAGGTTTATCATCAGGAATTGCTCCATATCCTTTTTTATTCGCAATAAAAGCCCCACCTAAAATAGCACTTGCACAGGTAACAAAGAAATTTCTTCTTTTCATATTTTCACTCCTTAATTATGATATATTCTATTTAATATTGAGTTACTTGATTATACTATGAATAAAATTTTATTATCGAGTTTATAGTATGAATTATACAATAAAAACGACTCACGATATAATAGCCCTCCAATTCAAGGTTTAAAGGCGAAATGAAAATATCCATCGTAATTCCTGCATATAATGAAGAAATGACAATAGAACCCCTAGTGGAAAGTATCCTAAAACATACCGTTTCCTATGATACCCAGATTATTCTTATTGATGACGGGAGTTCAGATTTAACTTTTCAATCAATGTTAAAAGCACAATCACAACATCATCAGGTTAAAATTATAAAATTTCGTAGAAACTTTGGGAAGAGTCGGGCATTATCTGCTGGTTTTAATGAATCAGATGGGGATATCGTTATTATGATGGACGCAGATATGCAAGATGACCCAAAAGAAATACCTCGAATGATTGAAAAAATATATGAAGGTTTTGATGTTGTATGTGGTTGGAAAAGACATCGACTTGACCCATGGCACAAGACAATTCCCTCTAAGATATACAATGCAATAATTAGAAAAATTTTTCGGATAAACCTACATGATGTAAACACAGGTTTCAAAACCTTTCGCAAAGAAGTTATTCAAAATATCCCATTATACGGAGAAATGCACCGATTGATTGCCATAATCGCATCAGAGATAGGATTTAAGGTAACGGAAATCCCCGTTGAACATCACCCAAGAAAGTATGGAAAATCAAAATTTGGTATCAGTCGATTTTTCTTCGGTGCTGTAGATGTTTATACAGTCTGGTTCCTATCAAGACATAGCCAATCCCCATCCCATTTTTTTACAAAACGTGGATTAATGGCTATAGGATTAGGATTTCTATGTCTATCCAGCAGTTTCTTAGGCTTCTATTTTGATGGAGAACAGTTACGCTATATATTTTTGGGAACAGTAGGTTCCGTTATTGCAGGTATCGGTTTTCTAACCATTGGGACAGGGTTAATTGCTGAAATACTCCGAAGAGAATTCGCTTTCAAACAAGATAAATCTCTAATTGAATGCATTGTATCCACCAAAAATGGAAATAAACATCCTCCTAATCCAAAAAGTTAACTGTTCAATAGATACTTTACTAAAAGGAACATCAATATGATTTATCTATCTCTAATATTGTTTATTTTAAATTCATGGGAACTACCAGCCCCAATAGATAAAGAACCTGTTCCTTCTGCTTTTTTTAAAGACCGTCTTCATGCATATATCTGGTTAAACTGGTCAGTTCTTCCTATTTCACGAATAGCAGAAACAATTGGAGCTAAAGAAGAGGACATACTAAAAATAGGTAAACGAATGGGATTACCAGATCCTTATCCCATTACTGAAAACGAAATAGAACGGCTACATTGCACTATCATACGAAGAAATTGGCACCTACTCCCCTATGAACAAATCATAAAATTACTAAAATGGGACACACACCAATTAGCTTATACATTACGAGAAGACGATTTCCTTTTCATTAAATTGGGGAATTTCAAACCCAGATGCTCCCCATTAACTTACCAGGAACCTGATGAAAAAACGATTGAATACGAATTACAAATCGGGAATTTAGTAAAGATTCTTTTTCCAGACGGAATAAAATGTTGGGGAGAACCACCTTATCATTTTATAAAAGAGTTATCAGATTTCAACAACACAAAAATAGAGGAAAGCCCTACCAAAGAGATTCCCCGTTACTGTTCTTCTTACTTCTTAAAATATGGAGACCCATTTTTAAACCTTGAAGAATCCTATCCCAAAGGTTATATACAAAAATTACGAGCAAACGGTGTCAATGGAATATGGCTTCAATCTGTTCTATATCTTTTAACTCCTTTTCCATGGGACCCCGAAATCAGTAAAGGTTGGGAGAAAAGATTAGAAAACTTAAAGAGATTTTCTGAAGACCTACAAAAAGAAGGAATAAAAGTATATTTGTATTTAAATGAACCTCGAGCTATGCCGAACTCATTTTATGATAAATTCCCTGATTTGAAAGGGGTAACAGAAGGGGAATTTTCTGCCCTTTGCACATCTCACCCTGATGTCCAAAACTATATAAAGAATTCAGTTCGAACAATTTGTGAAAAAGTCCCCGAAATAGGTGGCTTCTTTACCATCAGCGCTTCCGAAAATCTTACCAATTGTTGGTCCCACTTTCATGGAGAACAATGTCCCCGATGTAAAGAACGACATGCAGAAGATGTCATCGCAGAATTACACCGACTCATTTATTCGGGAATTGAATCTGCAAACTCCTCATGTAAATTAATCGCATGGGATTGGGGATGGAGGAGCGATTGGGTAGAAAAAATTGCTGTTAACACTCCTACTCAAATGGCGTTCATGAGCGTCAGCGAGTGGGATATTCCTATTGTTAGAGGAGGTATAAATTCAGTTATAGGGGAATATAGTTTAACAGAGCCCGGACCGGGACCTCGTGCCTCACGACATTGGAAAATCGCCAAAAAATACGGCCATCCTGTCTTCGCAAAATTGCAAATTGGGACCACATGGGAATTGGGTTCCGTTCCATATATCCCCGTTCTTGGAAATGTGGCTACCCATGCTGTAAACCTACGAGAAAAACATTTAGACGGTTGTATGCTGGGCTGGACATTAGGGGGCTATCCTTCCCCAAATATACAGGTATTTAATTTAATAATGGACAATCCAGAATATGATATACATACTGCATTAGTACAAGTAGCCGAAAAACGTTTTGGAAAAGCAGTAGCACCTATAATGGTTACTGCATGGAAACAAATTACAAAGGCTTTTAAGGAATATCCTTTTCATATCCTTGCTGTTTATCAAAGTCCTGTACATGTAGGACCTTCAAATCCTCTATGGACAACCCCCACAGGCTACAACGCAACAATGACAGGATTTCCCTATGATGATGCAAAAAATTGGTGTGGAGTATTCCCTCTTGAAATTTTTGCTAATCAGATGGAAAAAGTATCGCATGGATTTACAGAATCGCTCTCCACTATAAAGAAAGAGACTGAAAACATAGAGTTCGATAAATCAATGTATAAGAAAAATTTCGAACAAGAATGTCGTGTTATAGAAGTTTGTTCGCTTCATTTTGAGAGTGTTGCTAATCAAATTCGCTTTGTTATCCTCCGCAATGAACTTCTAAACAATAATATCTCAAACGAGAGGAAACAACAAATTATTGAAAATTTAACAAAACTAATAAAGAGAGAAAAAGAATTGGCAACAAAAGAATATTATATTCAGATAACTGATAGCCGAATTGGTTTTGAAGCAACAAATCATTATTTCTTTGTTCCTCTTGATTTAGCCCTAAAATCACTAAATTGTGAATACCTATTGAATGATTGGATTCCTCAACTATCTAAATAAAAAAACGAATTACATAGCCCCCTTATGGAAAAATTCATAAAAAAACAATACAAAGGTATTATCTGTTATGATGGCATGGCTTTTCATGGCTGGCAATATCAACCCGATAAAAATACTGTTCAAGGAGAACTGGAAAAAACACTCTCCCTGATTACAAGAAAAGATATACATGTTCAAGGTGCTTCTCGAACAGATGCAGGTGTCCACGCATTGGGGCAAACCTTTACATTTTATTATGAAGGAAGGCCTCCAGAGAGGCTTCGCCATGCTGTTTCCCAAATACTTTCTCCCAATGCTAAAGTATTGGAAATAAATGAGGTTCCTCTGGAATTTGATGTTTGCAGAGATGTGAAGTGGAAAAAATATTGTTACACATTTGATTTGTCCAGAGAACCCAACCCTTTTTCTATCAAATATTCCTGGCATGTTCCCTATAAAGTAAATCTGGACCTTTTACAAGAACTACTCCATGAGTTAATCGGTACACACGATTTTTCAGGGTTTCAGAGTTCCGGAAGTCAAATGAATACAACGGTTCGAACACTCTATTCAGTAAAATTAAAAAAGGGAGGGGTTATAACTACTATTAATTCAGCCAATCTCTGGCATATTGAATTTATTGGTAACGGTTTTCTATATCACATGGTACGGAATATAACAGGAACATTGATGGAAATCGCCAGAGGCAGATTTACAAAAGAATTCTTGTTAAAATGTCTTTATGAAAATAAAAAGTTTGAAGGTTTGTGTGCACCTCCCCATGGACTTGTTCTTGTTGAAATAAAGTATTAAGGAAATAAACATAAAAATCTATATAATTAAATTATAAACACAGATTCTATGTTTATAAAAAAGCCGTAATAGATTTCTCTATTACGGCTTTTTTATTTATATTACAACTTTCGCTAACTTGACTTTGGAACAAAATAGGTAGTAATTTGTCCCTCTAACAAATTTCCTTTCTTTTCATTCATAATCCGTACTTCCTGAATTTCGGACAAAACTTTTTCAACATCTCTTTGAGCACCCCCCAAATCCTGCCCCATGATTTTCATCAGAGGGAATATCGTGTCCAATAACAATTTGCTCTGGATTGAAATAAAATTATACCTCGGAATTTCCGAGCCTAATGGAGGTTTTAAACCAGCCATATAACCTGATGTTTGCTTATCAAGAATCCAGTCTATCATCATTTTTAACACATCTGTATTATTACTAGCTATGAGTTTATCCTCTACCATCACTAAGGTAATAGGTATCGGCGATGGAACAGCAAGTTTCTTTAATGGAATTTCCCTGTAACTTTCATCCGACATAGAGGGGACTAACATATCTAATAATGCTTTTACTTGTTCCACATTAGACGCTTGAGTAACAATAACAATAGCGGGAAAATCACCCATCGACGATGTAATAGCAACCCCTAATTCATTACCTAATAACTGCATAGCAGAAACCCCATACTGGAATCCCTGAGCAACACCTTTTGTATTCTCAAAAGTTTTCTTCACTTCCGGCATTGCCTTCTGATTCAAGTAGGTCTTATATTCATTCGTAAGTTGTAGTAACAATGCAGCCTGAGTATTATCGGGTAATATCTTTGGTAATTGCATGGGCTTTGCTTCACCTAAAATACTCGCCGACTGAGGCCGTTTTGCTAGATCCAAAAAGGTACGAATTTCCATCTTTTCCCCTGGATTTAATGAAAAACAGATATATGCCGGGTCCTCACCATCAGGTAACATTTCTCCCCAAGCAGTTGTTTTTAATTGCCCTATCAATGCATACGGGGAAGCCTGAACCAGTACAGGCATTATTTTGTTTATCATAGGGATCAATTTCCAATCCTTTACAAGTACAACACCTTCGGGATAAGGTGCGGAAGGTATCTCGCTTGTTCCATATCGGATAGCACAAGGAGAACTAAAACGACTTGCTACCCCTTTAACAGTAGAAGTTGAACCAACCGTAACATATTCACCCGTTATAAAATAAGCATACACACCATAATCTATTACTTTTGCACCATCAACAATGACTTCTTTGGGTGCAGTTGCATTTATTTCAGGGATTTCTACAGCCAATTCCTTCAATGATGTTTCTACTTTTTCTTTATCCTTCACCCCCAACATAACGGCCCAATTAGGTTGTTTTACTTGCTCCCAGTCAATCGATTCCAATTTTATTTTCTCTTGTGATTCCCCGGCCGGAGGAGTCAACAAAGCAAGTATGCTATCGAATGAAGGACTAAAATCTGCAAAAGCACCCATAGGTTTCATTATATCGAAACCCCGTGCTTCCGCCACTTCAATCAAACTCTTTGCGTCAGGAGTCCCTGCAAAACTTGCTAATTGTCCCACTTTATCTTGTAGCCATTCATCTACTTCTTCGGCAGAATAAAATCGTTTCGCTGTTTGGGCAATTTTATCCAAACCATCCGCTAATGACGGTAGGGCAATACTTAATTGAGCACTTTCAGGAGTCAGTTTTAATAATGAAGTTGTCGGAATCCCTCCTTCTGCCGGAGGTAACACCAATTCCTTAGGCTCTGGTGGTTTGGGGGGAGGTGCTTGTTCTGCCGGTCCACCGCATCCACAAAACACAAATATCCCCGATAACATTAAAACTGCACAAAAAATTACAAACAATCTACTCATAATTTTCCCTTTCATAAGTCTTTCCTTATCAATTTTGTATTAATTTTGTTTTGAATCTATATAACGACACTCATTTGACAGCATATATGATATAAAAGGTTTCATTCAACCTTAATCATGATTTATTAATGCTTCTTCAACCTATTCATAAAATAGGCTTTATATTCCGTAGGATAAAGACCCGTTATCCGCTTAAATTTTTCGGATACAAGCGAACTATATTGAATACCAACACAAACTCCTATCTCTGAAAGATTTTTATCTGTATTCCTCAAAAGTTCGGCTACCTTTTCCGTCTGAATATAGGTTAAAAATTCTTCATAATTTATACCCGTATTTCTCTTAATCCAATGACTTAAAGCAGAGGGTTCTAATCCCATTTCTTCTGAGACAGATAACAATAGAGGACCTGTAATAAGTTTTTTTTCAAGTATGTTAAAAAATATAGAAAATTTTTCCGTTTTATTTTCCTTCTCTATAAAATTTTCATCAATCGATGAAAACACAATTCTCGTCAAACTTTTTATAAAACTTTTCAGAGGTTTACTGTCAGAAAATAAATGCTCTTTGACTGTCATTAATCCCTCACTAATCATAAAATCTTTTTTATTATCTCCAACAAGAAACGAATTTATAATATTCATTACCCATAGATATAAAGAAACTTTTGTCTCCTTCAAATTTCTTTTCTGTATATTTATTTCTTCTCCTTTCCCCATTAAAATAAATTCCATTAATTTTTTATTTTTCATCCGGACTGAAACAAGAAATACTCGAATTCGGTCCTTATCAAATATTTCATAATATTGAAGAATTAATTCCGCTTTACCTTGTCTCTTTTCAACTTTATTTTTTGATTTTTCAAATATAACCTTTACTTCTTTTTCATTTTGTAATAAATTATTCCAGAGAGATTGGAAACTTTCTTTTGTCCATAATAATATATCCCTAATAGATTCTATGGGATACCTTGAAAGAGATTTTAAGAGTTCTTCTTCCTCTTTTGATAAATACAAACCTATACCTCTTAAATTCCCAACTACATTGAACTGCAAAATATCAATCGACTCTTCAATATAAAAAGGACCTATTGTTAACACAAGATTAAAATGTTTATCCTGAAGTAAATGTATAATCCCACAACTAAAACCTGCATGACACTTATAAAACAAGGGGGTGTCCAGATGAATCACTTTTTTTGCATTTCCATATCTATCTAAAAAACACTTTTGAAATCCTACCTGATTTTTCAAAACAGAAGAACATAAGGAAAATTTCTTATTTGACCAGACCAAAAAATTCTGAGCCGTATTCAGATCCCAAATGTGAACAGCAACAGCAGATTGAAGAATATTAGAAACACGCTGAAAAAGCGACATAAAAACAGAATCGGTTAACCGCCTTTTAATAATTTCTAACTCAAATATATTAACGGTGTCGGATGTGTCTGACTGCTTATCCATAATTGAATATCTCTCTCCCCAATAATTTGTCGAACCAGCCGTTCTACCAATCCGTGTTGATTATTATTTTCGCTTATATGAGCCAGAACGAGTGCACGCAATGTATCGTCGATAACAGAAGAAAGCAATTGTAACATTTGCTGATTGGATAAATGTCCAAATCTACTTTGTATCCTTTGCTTTATATGAATAGGATATACACCTTTCATAAGCAAATCCGGACAATAATTGGATTCGATTATCAACCCATGACATCCTTTCAACCTATTTATAATCAATTTAGAGGGATACCCACAATCCGTAGCAAAACCGATTTTTACTCTTTCATTGGATACCACATAATTTACAGGGTCTTTAGCATCATGCGTTACAGAAAAAGATTGAACATAAAACTCTCCTAAAGTAAGGGCCTCACCTGATTCAAAAATCTCAATACTTTTGTTGTTATTGATAATATTTTGCAAAACATTGTAGGTTCCTCGGGTCATAAAGACAGGAATATCGTATGTATTCAACAATCGTTTCAAACCACAAATATGGTCAACATGTTCATGTGTTATAAAAATTGCATCAATATCATCTATTCCCCTCTCTATAGACTCTAATCTTTTCTTAATTTGAGGCATACTAAATCCACAATCCAATAAAATAGATGTGTGTGAACCTTGTATATAAGTGGCATTACCAGAACTACCACTTCCTAAAACTGAAAAACTCAACATACAAGTATAAAACCTTTATATAATTTAAGATTGTCTTTTTGAAAATTGAAAGACATTCGCTTCAAAAGGAGGGATAATAAAACTTATCTTATTATCCTTATCAATTGGGTATCTGTTCCCGTTGATTAATTCTATGACTTCTTTCTCACCTAAAAAATTATCTTTATACTCAATAAAACCCTCCCATAAAAAGTCCGCATGATTTACCACCAAAACCGTTTGATATTCTTCATCTTCTGTAACCAACCATTCACAAGGAGGGCCACAAACTTTAAACGGGATTAATGGCGAAAAAAGAGTATCGAGCAACTTTACTACTGCACCCATTAAAATAGCAGAACCGCTTTCAAACCACGGGCTAAGAACTAAATATAACTTCCCTTTCCCTATATGCGTATACACAATCAAAGGAGCATTTTTATTGGCCCATGCTACCACCTCTGAATCAGAATCCACATTGGATGGAATAAATCGAAACGCTTCGTTATTCCAGTTGTCTTTTCCCCACCTCCACCGATAACCCGTATGAAGTTCTGGTAGCATTTGAACTCCTGTCCAATCATGGTCATCCGGTCCTATAGCTCCTGCTGAACATACAACCGTACCACCGCTATAAATATAATCAATCAATTTTTGTTTTATCTCTTCATTGATTATTAAAGGACCCAAAACAATGAGGACTCTATAGTTTTTTAGAATTTCTCCATCTACCTTTTCCGTAAATACATCAAAAATATCACCCCAACGACTGACTCCCATCGGACGATATGGAGAAATATCTATTTTATTATTCTTCAAAAACTCATTCGCCTCAATTCGATCCTTATATTTTCCAAATGGAATATAGGATTTGCTGTAAAAAACATTTTGTGGTAATGGAGCATAACGAGGAGTTATACAGGAAAGAGCAAAAGGACTTGCTGGTGGGTCGTTTTCTTCATAATTTCCAAAAGGAAATGGGTCCATTGCAAAATTACTTCCCGGAAAAATTGTTGAAAAGAAGCCATCAATACCTCTCTCTCCCGGTTTTCTCTTTAGTCGTGCATAATTCCAGGCGAACTGTTGTGTCTCCCAATATGGAGGAGAAATCCATCCATGATCTGATGGAAGAATAACTGCAACAGGGACAAGAGGAATACCACGAGGAATTTTTTGTATCCATTTAGAAAAATTTTCAAAATCAACCCCCATTTGTGATAATTTTCCATCTCGGTAACATAACAAATCACCCCCTTCAATAGCCAAATAATCCGCTCCTGAAAAATAAGAAATTAACCAATTCCTTCTATGATATGAAGTAGATAAGTCTTGCACACATCCGTAAAAAACACCCCACCAGAGAGAAAAATCGATACCCCAGGAACAATTATATTGTTTTCCCGCACCACGAGTAAATGCAATCCCCGTTTGTATATCATCAATATCATCATTAGTTCGTTCCAACAATATTGCATCCAATCCAAGTTTCGCATAAATGTGCACACTACTAGCATAACCACACCGACCCCACTTATGAATTTCAGGAGCATATCTATTTATTTCTGCTAACCCTTCCCTTAGGAATTGTTCAAACCTTCTTTTAGCTTCTTCGTGAGAACAGGGGGGATTTTCAAGAAAACTTCTTGAAAATCCAACTCCAGAAGAATCCTCCTCGGTAAATCCTTCCCATATGAAGTTGTTTCCGAATGTCTCAAAATAACTTGCAAGGGATTCAGCAGTGGCAGGAACTTCTTTATTATTATCCTTATAAAAACGACTTCTTGTTTCAACATGTGCTAAAAATGGTGTAATAACAGGCGTTAATTCCTTCTTCTTTAGGTATTCGAGATGAAATCTACTCCGAATCGGAGAAGAGGCTATTCCCCAACACCAATTACCTCTTCCCACCCAATCCCACGGAGCAGGAATAGTACTCTCATTTTCAGAGATAGAACTTTCTACAATTATCTTTGCCGGTTTTAATCTTCTCGAATAATTTGGCATCGTTAATTAACCCTATTTTGCGAATAAACAAAAATTAAAATCTTGTTAAAATGTAATAGATATGAAATAAATAATATAGTAATTATACAAATGAAAGGCATCACAAATGGAAATTATTGATGTACACTGCCATTTAGAAGCAGAAGAATTTTCCAGTGATTTGGAAGAAGTATTAAACAAAGCAAAATCAGTGGGTATCATAAAATTAATTACATCTTCTGTCATCCCTGAACAGTGGAATAAATCATTACAATTGTCCCAACAATATCCTGAAATTGAATGCACTTGGGGTATTCATCCGTGGTATGTTAAGGAAGAATATTTTAGTGATTTAAATTATTTATTATCGGACTCTGCCAATAAAATTATAGCTATCGGTGAAATCGGATTAGACTTGAAGATTGATAACCCCCCTTATGAATTACAAGAAAAGTTTTTTGTTCGTCAGTTAGAAATTGCAAAAGAATTAAATCTTCCCGTAGTAATGCACTGTCGTGGTGCATTTTCACAACTCACAGGAATCATAAATAAAATCGGTATGCCCGAAAAAGGAGGAATTATCCATGCATTCAAAGGGAGTCTTGAAATTGTAGAACAATTAACTCCTCATAACATATTCTTCTCCTTCGGTTGTGGAATTACATACCGATATAGTTCTAAAAGGGAAAGGGTTCTAAATCAAATTTATCCGAAACACATCCTTATTGAAACTGATAGTCCAGACATTCCTCCTTCAGGGCAAACCGATATGCGTAATGTTCCATCCAATATTACTATTGTTCTTTCTGTCCTATCTGATTATCTAAAATGTTCGGAAAAAGAAATAGCAGAGAATACCACAAATAATGCAAAAAAATTTTTTAATATATAGAAAAATCAACCATAAAAAAGAAAAAAAATGCTATAATGGAATTTTTTATTCGTAAGATATTGACAACAAAATACTTATAAAATTTTATTGTTTTTTTGTTTTAATCGAATTTTTACTTGACTTTCAGGATTAAATATGGTATAAATATATAGACAACCTAATGGACCTGTGTATATCAACAAGGTAGTGAGGTTCGTTTACTAAGTATTTAGAAATAAGATTAACATAAAAAGAATTTTTTATTCTTTTTTTTCGTTATTAATATATAAATTATAAACCCTAAATTGCGATAGAAAGCGAGGTGAATAAAATGAAACGCTGTGCTCTTTGTAATGAGTACATAGAGGACATTGAGTTTCAGTTTGACGAGGCTGTTGAAATCGAGGGAGAATACTGGCATATCGGATGCTATGAAGAGTATTTTGGAGAAATGCCAGAAATGACGACTTCCACAACAGCATCTCCTGCGTATGGTTCCATTAAGGCAAATTTTATACAAAAACGGAACTCATAGCAAAAAACTTTTACAATTGAATTATCCTCTTGTGCTCTTGATGGGAGTCTTGTTTAAAACGGGTTTTATTAATCCCTTTTGGTTCTTATAATTTTTATATAACCCAATAACAAGACTCCCTATTTTTTTTATAATATATTAGTTAATTTCAAAAGTTTATTAATTAAAAATTTTAATAACACAGTAAATACAGTTAGAATGTCATCGAAATCCAAACACAGATTTAAAGTTTATATTTTACCCAACGCACATACAGAAACTATCAAAATAAAAGAAGATGGCATATTACACATCCATGTAAAGGCTCCTCCTGAAAAAGGAAAAGCCAATGAGAGACTAATCCGTTTAATTGCGGACTGGATGGAAATAAACAAAAACGAGATTTGTATTGTGCAAGGAAAAACAAGCAAAGTAAAATTATTAGAAATACCCGATGAATTTAAATTAAAATTCTCCCATAAACTAACCGAGTTAAAAAAAATCAAATAAATTATGGAGAGAAGCAAGATGATAACACTAAAAGAACAAATTCAAGAATCGGTGGAAGTTATTCAGAAAACAACATCCACAAAGCCTTCTATCGGAATTATCTTAGGAACCGGTTTAGGCACATTGAAAGAGATAATCCAAAGCGAGATTATTATTCCTTATCAAGATATACCCCATTTCCCTGACGATTCACTACACGGTGGAGAATTAATTATCGGAGAACTATCCGGGAAAAAAGTTCTTGCTTTATCAGGAAGATTTCACTACTACGAAGGATTTTCCTTACAACAGGTTACTTTTCCGGTTCGTGTTGCCAAAGCATTAGGAGTAAAAACGATTATTATATCTAATGCAGCAGGAGGAATGAATCCCTTATTCAAAGCGGGTGATTTAATGATTATTACAGACCATATTAATCTTATGGGAGACAATCCATTAATAGGTCCCAATGACGATACCCTGGGACCGCGTTTCCCGGACATGAGTGAACCCTATTCTAAAGAATTAATTCAAATAGCAGAACAAACGGCTCTGGAATTAAAAATTCCAATATACAAGGGGGTATATGTCGGTGTGGCAGGTCCCTGTTTAGAGACTCGAGCGGAATATCGTTTTTTACGAGCCATTGGTGCCGACGCCGTAGGAATGAGTACAGTTCCTGAAGTCATTGTTGCTGTTCATTCCGGATTAAAAGTTCTGGGATTCTCAGCTATTACAGATGAATGTTTTCCTGATGCACTTCAACCTGCGAATATTGAACATATTATTGCCACAGCACAGAAAATAGAACCCAAATTAAGAAGTCTGGTTAAAGAAATTATCGCTCGTATAAAGTAGTTGCAAGAACTGGGTAATTCATCTCTTCTGGATAAGAAAGAGATTTGTCCCTGAAAACATTCCTACTTTTTTCATCTGTCAATTTAAATAAAATCATTTTAGAAAATGCATTGTTTTTACAATTTTTGAAAGGGAGGCACTTCTAAAAAGATTCTATCAAAATATAATATTCTCATATAGAATGGGGAATTCTATGAACGATTCCTAATCGATTCAGAAATTCCAACTGTATTCATTAAATAATCTTTGACAAAATATCGTATTTGATAATAGATTTTCTGCGATAAATACATTTGATAAACAAAGGCAAATAAGATAAAATTATAAACATATTTAGAGTAAGGTTTTAATTATGGTAATAAAATTGGTAAAAATATTCTTTCTATTGGCCTGTATCGTAATGGGAGTTATGTGGGCTTACTACCTTACAGGCGAGTTCAGCGATACAGTAAATACAAATATACGCATTTTGGGGATTCCACAAAGACTATGGGTTCCAATAGGAGGTGTTACCGGGGCAATTATTGGATTGGGAATTTTATTAGCCGTTCAATTCGTTTCACAGGAAATCTATGAAAGAATTGCTCCTGCACTGGTTGCAATTGTCCTTGCTATGGTTGCGGGGTATTTTATTGGACAATATATCTTTTTTTGGGCACCTCAAGCAGAACTTACTCTTCGTATCTTTGTTATGGTTTCTTTGGTACTCGTTTTCGGTTTTATAGGAATAGTTTTGGGCTTAACTCGTGCCTCCAATTGGGAATCTCTTATTAGTGCGGTCCAGAAAAAAGGAACTAATTATAGTAATGTAAAAATAATCGATACGAGTATCCTCATTGATGGAAGAATCGCAGACATTTGTAAAAGTGGATTTCTCGAAGGGACACTTATTGTCCCCCGATTTGTTTTACGAGAACTTCAAAATATTGCCGATTCAACGGATATTCTTCGGAGGGCCAAAGGAAGACGTGGTCTCGATGTACTAAAATCCTTACAAGATACACAGATGGATTGCCAGATAGAAATTATAGAAGAAAATCCAAAAGATGTTCGCGAGGTTGACGCTAAGTTAGTAACACTCGCAAAAAAATATCATGCACCTATTTTAACAACCGATTTCAATCTGAACAAAGTTGCGCAAATTGAGGGTGTGCGTGTTCTTAATGTAAATGATTTAGCTAATGCATTAAAGCCGATCCTTTTACCTGATGAACAAATGGAAATCAAAGTTATTAAAGAAGGGAAAGAAACAGGACAAGGAATTGGTTATCTTGATGATGGAACTATGGTAGTTATCGATGGTGGAAAACCCTACCTGGGGCATACCATAAATGTAATTGTTACAAGCATCCTACAAACATCTGCTGGGAGAATGATTTTCACCCGTTTTCAATCATTAGTATCATGAATGCACAACTAATCATACCTGCGGGAGGTTTCGGCAGTCGATTAGGAAAAGGCATACCAAAAGCACTTGTTCCTATCGCAGGGAAGCCTATTCTTTACTGGACATTGAAAAGACTGCTTAAATTAGAATGGGTAGCACCTCCCATTATAGTAGCACCTCCGGTATGTATTGATGTTTTTAACAGAGAGATTATCCAAAAATTTAATCTACCGTCGTGCATATTTGTTGAAGGAGGACATGAAAGACAATTATCTGTATACAACGGGTTGTATCATTTAAATGAAAAAACAGAAATTGTTGTAATCCATGATTGTGTCCGTCCTTTTGTACCACTCCAATGTGTTTATGACTCTATTGAAAAAGCAAAAACAATAGGTTCTGCTACTGTTGCTATACCCTCAACAAATACCATATTAGAAGTAGATGAAAGACTTCTCCTAAAAAACACACCAAACCGAAAATATATATATGAGTGCCAAACACCTCAGACATTTCGTAAAGAAATAATTCTCTCAGCACATGAAATAGCAAAGCAAAAAGGATTACTATTTACTGACGATGCAACATTAGTCCAACAAATGGGGAATAATGTTGCTATTGTTATTGGGGACCCAATTAATATAAAAATTACATTACCCTTTGATATTGGTTTAAGTGAATATCTATTGAGAACAATCCAGAATGAAGAATCATAATACAATACACCGTATTGGTATTGGATACGATTTACACCGTCTAATCGAGGGGAAAAATTTAATTATTGGTGGAGTTAATATTCTACATAACAAAGGTCTTCTGGGACATTCGGACGCTGATGTATTAATTCATGCAATTATTGATTCCATATTTGGTGCCCTCGCTATGGGAGATATCGGCGGACATTTTCCAGATACTGACCCTAAATATAAAGATATCGATAGTACCATATTACTCCAACAGGTAGTTAGCCTCATCAAACAGCAAGGATGGTATATCGTTAACCTTGATTCTACCATCATTGCTGAAAAACCCAAGTTAAAACCGTATATTACGAGTATAAGAGAAAATTTAAGCCAGATCCTTGAAGTTCCAATGAGTTGCATCTCTGTAAAAGCCAAAACAAACGAGGGAGTAGGACCTGAAGGGAAGGAAGAAGCCATATCTTGTCTTGCAGTTGTTCTTCTATCACAAAATAAAGATATATGATTCAGTCATTTACGAAGTTCTTGATTCATTCGATAAACAAATGCAAGGACTTCCGCCACTGCACGATACAAAATCTCTGGAATTTCTGTTCCTACATCCACTTTTGATAATAGAATTACAAGTTCAGGGTCTTCATGAATAAAGATTCCTTTTTCGCGAGCAAGTTCAATAATCCGTTCTGCTGTTAATCTTTCTCCTTTTGCAATAACACGAGGAGCATTATCCTTATGTACTTCATACTTTAAAGCAATGGCTCTTTTAATATGTAAATCATTATCTTTTTTATTTTGCTCATCTTTATTCATACAGACCACCCTTTATTTTCAATGGACTCCAGAAGAGAAACCATACTTTTTATTCGGTCTCCATCCCAACTCTGAATACGAATGTTTATATTCTTTAATCCTAATGACTTAAAACTATCTTCCAGTTCATTAAAAGAACATTTACATATTCTTTCTGTTTCCTTCTCAACAACTCTGAACAAACAATCCAATGTATCTTCCAACCAACGAAGTTCTATCCACATTTTCCCTGCATTAATCAGTTCTATATCAAAAGCAACAACAGCATATTGATGTTTTTTCCCTTTATTTTGTTCTTCCTTTCTCGAGAAACAAGTATGAATACAAACACGATTAAATCCATCGTGAACACTTACAGGTAAGTCCAATACGAGGTAACTATAATTTGTATTAATCAAATTTAATAATTGATTTGTCATAAACTTTGAAAAGAGCGTATCTAAGTTCTTTTGAAACTCTTGATAATAACCTTTACTTCTAAGAAAACCAACAAAAGACTCATTTTTTAATAATGCTTGAAGAACACGATAATCCTTTATTTCAATTAGGGATTTTTGAATATTAGATTCTGCACCTTCTTCTTTCAGAAATAATTGTTTCTCAAAACTTAAATTTTGCATTTGCCACTTAAAGAAATTACCGATTACCTGCCAATCTATTTTTTCATTAGGTTGAAAAACAATATTTCCAGGATAAATTTTTAACCATGAACTATCAAGAACCCCTTTTTCTATGGCTTCCTGAATAATTTTATTTATATTAGCAAACAACTGATTTATTGTATTCGCATCATCAAACCACTTATAGAAAAGTTTTGTCATCAAGTCTATCTTACCTACTAAATCTGGATTGTAACCGATAACTTTTTGTACAAGTTCATAAATAGCATGATCCTTGCCTAAAAAATTCTGTTGTGTCTTTGACAATAAGTCCGAAACTTTAGGGGATGCGGTATTAACATTAGAACCCTTCAGCAATTCAATATCCAATTCATATCCCCGAGAAGTAGATACAATACGGATTTGAAGCCAGGCCCCCTCCGGCAGTTCACTATCTTTAGGTAAAGGGATACGAGCACCTTTCCATTCAACCCATTTTTCAGTACCACTACTACGAACCATTCCCTGTATTACATCATTCTCAAATTTTTTAATCCACGCATAGTGAGGCAATATTTGATTATACGGGATAAAAGGTATTTCGTTTAACATTTCAACTTCCAGACACAAAATATATCTTAAATATTGAGTTACTTTTTATTCTTCATTATGCTTTGAAAGTGCAAGGCTTAAAATAAGACGTACCTCTCCCTTTGTTTTTCCTAATTCCCTGGCTATTTCTCCAGTAGTCATTCCTGCATTGTGATATTCCAATACCATTTTTTGAATAGGAGTTAACTCATTTCTTTCTTCAACATTATACTGATTAGATATTGGTGTCTTTTCCATCTTAACTTGGATTCCCTCATCTACAGAACCTACTAACAAAGGACGATAATCTTCCCTAATATTCTCTTGGCCTTTTCCTATTTTACCTCTTTCTTCATCATCCTTTTCTAATTCCTCTTGTTTAATCTCTTTTGATAGAGCTACCTGCATATCCTTATTCCTATCATCAATAACAACATCTTCACGATCCCTTTCATCAAAACCATAATGAAAAACATTCTTATCTTTCTCTACTTCTAAATTATTCGTCAATTCCCCATACACAGATTCCGCCTCTATGATAGAAATTGTCTCCACTGATTTTACATCTCTCGCTGATATATCTAACAAGGCATTCTTCTGACAAACAATCCTATCAATTTGTTCCTGCAAATCTTTCAATGTTTGATATTGTTCGGATATCTCCTGCTGTATCTTTTTCATCCTACTCTGAGATTCATTTACCATAGTACGGACTAATAATAACTTCTCTTCCACCTGTTCATTAAATTCTTTTGCAAGTATTTTCTGTTCCGACACAACATCCCTCAAAGTCTGAAATACCATTGCTAACTCACTAATTTCTACCCTACGATGTTCATGAAGCTTCCTCTTATTCCGGTCATCCCATACATAATAAAATAAACAGAATACAACGATTAAAACACACAACCATGTAATAACAATCAATAATGTCATCTCAAAAAACCTGATGCTATCTTCTTTTGATTCCAATATTCACGCTTGTAAATCCAGGTGAGAACCATCATCTTTTCTATCTTCATAAGTTTCTATTATTTCTTCTCTTTGAGACTGTTCTTTTTTCTCCTCCTTCAGTCTTTGTCTACGTCCTAAAAAAGGATTTTTTCTTTTGAGTTCTGTTTCGACCTGCTCACTTTTCTGTTGCATCTCTTTCACTTGTGTTTCATCCACTACCCTATGTTGTTCTTCATTCAAAGATTGACGCACCTGCCCCAATAAAGACGCCCTGTCGGAAATTTGTTGAATGCGTTCCGCAATGCTTACCCGCATAATCTCTGTATTTGGATCAATAGGCATTGGCATAAACTATACCCATGATTTTACCAACTCGCGTAATGTTTTAACGGCACTTGCATGAATCTGGCAAACCCGTGACTCAGAAACTTGAAGAACTTCACCTATTTCTTTCAAGGTTAATTCTTCATAATAGTAAAGATTTAAAACCTTTTGTTGTTGTTCAGGTAATTTCATAATTGCTTCAACAAGTAACTCTTGCAACTCTCTTTGACGAGCTACTTCTTCAGGGGAAGGATAAAAAGCATTGACATTAATCTCCCTTGTTCGTTCCGCCCCATCATCCTCAGATATAGCAAAATGGTCTAATGATAGGACCTGAACCATTTGTAAATTTACAACAGTTTCTTCTATATCTTCAGAACTAACACCTAAAGCATTGGCTATATCATGAATGGTAGGTTCCCCTCTCTTTTCATGTCTTAATTTTTCTGAAACAGCACCTACCCGCCGAGCCATACTTCTTAACGAACGAGGGGCCCAATCCAATGACCGAATCTGGTCTAAGATAGTCCCACGGATACGAATAGATGCATACGTATTAAAACGAGTATCTTGTTTATAATCATATCTTTCCATAGCATCCAGCAAACCAACAATACCCCAACCAACAAGATCATCCATTTCAATAGAAGGAGGCACATGGATAGCAATCCTCCCTGCAATGAATCGAACAACCGGCATGTATTTGTATATCAATGTTTCACGAGCCGATTCATCATTTTCTTCTTTGTATTTTTGCCAGAGTATTTTCTCGTCGTCGATACTCACTGTAAACTCTCTATTCGTTCTTGAGGACTTACAATCTCTGTTATTCGAATCCCAAATTTTTCATCAACAATAACAACATCGCCTTTTGCAATTAATTTATTATTTACATACAACTCAATGGGATTATCGACCTCATGTCCAACATTAATTACAGAACCCGGCCCCAAACTCAATACCGTCGCCAGAGGCATCTCAACGCTCCCCAACCGTGCTGTTGCCTCTACCTGAATATCCAAAATAACATCTAAATTGCGATATCTGGAATCCGTCGACTTTGTGCTCACGGGTTTTACTCCTGTAGTTGCTTTTTCTATTTCTCGTTTTGCTATTTCTGTTTTCAATAACTCATTATTTAAAAACGATTCTATTCCTTCCTGTGCCAACATGGGATCTCGTTCTGCTGAATTTTCATTTTCCTCATCTATTGAAAACCATCCTTTCAATAGGTTATCAAATATTATTCTCCATGGAGATGTAAAATGAATACTTCCCTCTACCTTAACCGAACCATATATTACAGGATCTTCAATTCTTGAAGAAAACGGACTCTCAAAAACTTCATTCCCTCTCAAAATCCCTGTAGATTCAAATTGAACTACTCCTTTTTTTGCTAATTGTGCCAAAGAACTCAATCCACCGCCTAAAAATGCATCCCCTAATTCCTTTAAAGTATTCAGTACAGATTCATTTATATCTTCTGGAATTGTCCCCTCAACGGAACCTATTAATGCTCGAACTTCATTATCATTCAGAAATAACAATATCATTCCTTGCTCTTTTTCCACCTTTCCCCACAAAACAATATCTTGCTCACCAACACTCGATTTTGCATCGTTCATCTTCATAAATCTGACCTCACAAACTTCATATTTATTACCCCCAGTCCCCAAAGACATTAAAACATCATCCAGCCCTTTGAAAAACAATTCAATGACTTCATTTACCTTCATTTGAATCTTCCCTTATAAAAAATTCTCAGGATTTTTTTCATCCCTAATAATAGAAGATATACGCAAGGCCATTTCCTCTCCTCGTCTACCGATTGTTCCTTTTAATTTTGGTAAACCTTCAATTTCAACTATAATAGGCTCCTCAACATTTCTATTCAGGACCAATACATCTCCTTTTTTCAATTGTAACAAATCATTCATTTCCACCTTCACCTTCCCTAAAATTGTATCCATCTTTATATTTGCATTTAATAGTAGTTTTAACAACATAATACGCGTCATTTCTGCTTCTTCAGGACTAACTCGGTGTGCATAATGAGCCATCTTCAATATCTGGTCGAGAAGAGGATTTAATACCATTAAAGGAATACAAAAATTTATCGTTCCCGTATTCTCACCTACATGAATTTCATAACTTACAAGAACGGTCATCTCACTACCTGCGACAATCTGTACTATTAAAGGGTCACTTTCTATTGATTCGACCCGAGCATTTAATTCAATAACCTGTTCCCATGCCCTCTTTAGACAATTTAACATCATATCTACAATACGCCCTATGATGCGCTCCTCTATCTCTGTTAATTCCCGCAACTCCGGTATTATTTTTCCTTTTCCCCCTAATACCCGATCGATTATAGGAAAAACTGCAGTGGGACTCAATTCTAAAATTCCGGCCCCATCCAAAGGAGACATATTAACTACAATCAAACAAGTTGGTCGGGAAATGGCAAGAATAAACTCATCATAAGTCAATTGATCAATAGATACCAAATCAACACGAACTATAGTACGAAAATAAGGGGGAAGAACAATTGTAAGTTCACGGGCAAAAGATTCAAATATACTTTGTAATCCCTTTAACTGTTCTTTCGAAACCCGTTCCGGACGACGAAAATCATAGACACTTACCTTCTGCTCGCCTTCCTGTTCCTCTCTTTTTATAGTATCAACAGTTCCAGTGGTAACAGAACCTAATAGTAGGTCGATCTCGTCCTGACTTAAAATATCTGCCATTGTTATAACCCTTTTATTTGATTATAACGAATAGACACCCCATTTTTGAAATAAATCACTAAGATAAAATTAATTGTAAAATCACTATCCATTTGTTCTATTATCATTATAGAGTAATTCCAATATACAAGTTCTATTATTATCCTTAATTAACTCTTTATTGTAAACATTTATATTTTTATAATAAAAAACACCCTTGTTTTAATTTCCATCATTTTCTTATTTTATTTTACATTAAGTTCTTCTTTATTCGCTTTATAAATCGGTCTTTTATTCTCATATAAGTATACAGAAATTTTATATAATAAATATCCAAATTATTTTATTATAATTGATATGTAATTTTTTGTTAATAAATTTGATTTTATAACTTTTTTATGTTATAATATTGGGTGAAAGGTAATTAACAATTTATATAAATTGTTTTTTATAGATTTTTACACAAAAAAATTTGTAAACTTTTGAAACTTTTAAGGCGTTCATAGTATAAATAAATTAGGAATAAGTTCTATTAAAATTGAATAGTTTTCCTGTGAGGAAAGTGAGGTAAGTTTACAAAAACTTGGCCCTGCTATATCTGGCCTTCCTCCCAACCCAGACCACAGGTACAAACAATAATTATTACCACACACACAGCCCTCACTACCCTGCACAGTACCCTCCCCAGCGCACGGGCTCCTATCCCCCCTCCTATGCCTGTTCCGATAGAAATGCCCGTGCGCACCTTTTTTAAAAGATATATAATCATTATATGTTTTTTATTTTTATTAACACGAACTTTGTTCCTTTAACTCAAATTTTATTATTTCAATAATTAAATTATTGGATAGATACGAAAACAAATTCCATACAACAGCCTTATAAATAAATTCTAACCGTATACAAATATTTAATTAATATCATCCTCTCTTACTCAATAAAACCATGTTCATATTTCTACTTCTTCAAAGTCATCAGATAATGTATTTAATCTTATTATGTAATTCCTTAATATCTACCTTCTTTATTTATTCAGAAACTAAAAGTTATTGAAACTATTCTTGAATATTTTGTATCTAACTATTATCTTAATTTATGTTAAAATCCCACCTATTTTGAAAAGGACATAAGATGAAATCACCTCAAAAAATAAGAAGTTTTTATTTTATTTTTTTTATTTCCACCTGTATAATTCTGCTAACAACAATTTTTCCAATATACTCAGATGTAAAAACACCTCCTGATAGAGAAACTTCATTTCCGGTTACCCAAACCCCATCTCAAATTGTACTAACGATGACCGAAACACCAAAAACTTCCATAACAATTCAATGGTCTACTTCGCCAGAAGTAAAAGAATGTATTGTTGAATGGCATAAAAAGTCTACCCAGAATAACGAGCAAATTATAAAAACACCTGCAAATTTCATCTCTATTATTGACCCCCCCTTAAAAAACAATCCGGAAATTTATCGGTGGTTTGTTACCTTAAAATCATTAGAACCAGGTACAACTTATGAATATCGAATCGGGAACTCCTCTCAGGATATATGGAGCCATTGGTATACCTTTAAAACAGAACCTTTACAGACTCAATCCTTTTCCTTTATCTACTTAGGAGATGCTCAAAACGGATTTGAAGAATGGGGAAAATTACTGAAAACATCTGTTGAAAAATGTCCGGATTGTTCTTTTATTTTAATGGCTGGAGACCTTGTAAATCGAGGAAACGAACGAGACGATTGGGATGCTTTTTTTCATTACTCTGACAATGTTTTTGCTCAATATCCAATAATTCCAACAATAGGGAACCACGAATATAAATCAAATCCTCTCTTACCCAAAATGTATCTCGATTATTTTGTATTACCTCAAAATGGTCCTACAAATATTACCAATGAATTTTGTTATTCATTAACATACTCAAACGCACAATTTATTATCCTAAATGGTAACCATAATCCGGAACATCAAAAACCCTGGTTAGAACAACAACTTTCAGAGTCTTCCTCCACATGGAAGTTTTTATTGTTTCATCAACCGCTTTACAGCTCTGCACCCAAAAGAGACAATAGACACTTAAAAAATGCATGGCTACCTCTAATAGATCAATATCATGTTGATATGGTCTTTCAAGGTCATGACCACTCATATTGGCGCACTTATCCATTAAAAAATGACCAGAAAGTCTCATCTCCATCAGAAGGAACCTATTATGTTATCTCTTTTTCAGGGACAAAAGCCTATGAACAACAGGAAAAAACAGACATCATTGAAACCGCATTTACAAAAATTCCTACCTATCAGATTATAACGATTGAAACAGGTACAAAAAACCGCCTTATTTATCGTTCCTTTGATATAGAAGGAAATCAAAAAGATGAAGTCATAATAAACAAACCCGCTCTAAGTAAAAATCTCCACAGAGAGAATAACTCTATTTTTTCATTAGCAAAAGATGAATTGTTTACTTATGTATTTTAATTTTTACCCCTCAAAGTTGTAAACTATTACAATTCTTTATTCTTTTCCCCAAAAACATTAAAAACATATCGCTTTTACTTCAATATACTTTATTAAAATGAGGTTTATATGCGTAGAAATATTGTTCACGAAGGTGCTCGTAATTTAAGTTACGAAATTAGAGAAATTGTATCCATTGCTAATAAAGTAAAAGAACTGGGGCAATCTATAACATGGGAAAATATCGGTGACCCAATTGAAAAAGGCGAAGAAATTGCCCCGTGGATTAAAGAAATTATTCACGAGACAATTGATGATTCACGAACCTATGGCTACTGTGATACCGCGGGTGTTCCCGAAACAAGATTCTTCCTTGCAGAAATGGTAAATCAGCGTAGTGGTAGTGTAAAAATTACTCCTGATGATATTATTTTTTTTAACGGAATTGGTGATGCAGTAGCCAAAGTCTATGGTTTTCTAAAAAGAGAAGCACGGGTTTTAGGTCCATCCCCTGCTTATAGCACACATTCCTCTGCTGAAGCGGCTCATTCTGGTTATAACCATTTAACCTATAAATTAGACCCTTATAACAGCTGGATGCCCGATCTATATGATTTGCGGAATAAGGTGAAGTACAACGATTCCATTGCAGGCATCCTACTCCTATCTCCTGACAATCCAACAGGCGCCGTTTATCCTCGAAGTGTACTCGAAGAAATATTAAAGATTGCTAGGGAATACGACCTATTCATTATCACGGATGAAATATACAGCCATATTGTTTTTCCGGGTTACCCTAAAATTCATTTAAGCCAATGGATTGAAGATGTTCCGGGAATTGCGATGAGAGGAATCAGTAAGGAATTCCCTTGGCCGGGGTCCCGGTGCGGTTGGATAGAAGTCTTAAATCGTAAAAAAGACCCCAATTTTTCTGAATATGTGGATAGCCTACTCGCAGCGAAAAGACTGGAGGTCTGTTCAACTACATTCCCACAGATGGTTATCCCAAAAGTCATGGGTGATTCCAGATACCCCCAACATCTTCGTCAGCGGGCATCAATTTTCAATAACCGAGCCGATGAATTAATGGAAGGATTCCGAGGTTGTCCCTATATTGTTTTAAATAGACCCGGCGGCGCTTTCTACGCAACAATTATGTTCAAAGAGAATGTGTTAAACAATCATCAAACCTTGCCAATAGAAAACAGCAAAGTAAAAGAATACATAGAAAGCATAGTAGAAAATGCCCCTCCTGACAAACGATTCGTATATTATTTAATGGGTTCGACGGGAATTGTAGTTGTGCCTCTAAGTGGTTTTCAATCAAATTATCCCGGATTTCGTATTACTTTATTAGAAACAGATGATAACAAAAGAAATTGGATTATAAAAACATTAAGACAGGCCGTCGACACCTATGTCAATAGATAAACAAAGACCATCCCCCTCCCTTAACCATTTTTCTAATAACTAAAACACTTATTAATTTCTGAAAATATAGGAATAACCACATTTAACATACTTAAAATGTATATATCGACACAGTAAATCGTGTATAATAATATAAATTATAAAAATAAAGTATCTTATTAGTGAAAAATACATTATTCCCTAAAGAATGTCTTATTAAATTAGATGAAGTGGGAGAGATTCAACAGATTATCACAGATGAGTCTGATTTTCTAAGTTTAAATTTAGAAGAATTTAAAGGGACTCTTCTTACGGATTGGGTATTTGAACCTCAAAAAAAGATTATTGAAGATTTTTTCCAGTATTGTATAAAAAATCCCGACAATATTAATTCAAAAAATCATATAGGAATATGGTTTAACAACAAAAGAAACAAATATTTCTGGTGTATAATTACTAAATCACAAAAAATACCGGACCCAGAAAAATATACCTTCACTCTATATGATTATACGGAACTATTACCTAAAAGCACAGATATATTGACCCAAAATCCTCTCCTATATGATTTCTTCCAAAAAATAAATATTCCCATAGGAATCACAAATATTGCAGGTTACTGGATAGAGGCCAATCCTGCTCTATGTTCACTATTTGGTTACAAGAAAAACGAACTATTAAAACTTACCTGGCAAGAACTAACATGCACTGAAAATCTCGATCAGGAACTGACTCTTTTTCAAGAAGCAATAAAGAAACCAACATTACTATTTAATAAAGTTATTACTTTTCAAAAATTATATTTAAAGAAAGACCGGTCCCCTTTTCAGGCTCTTGTAAATCTCTTCCCAATTTCTGGAGATGAAGCAGAATCTATCTATGGTTTTCTCGTTCATATAGAGAATTTAGATGAAAAAGAGAGAAAAACAAAAGAAGCAGAACAGGCACGGAATCTCATTAAGATTATTATGGATTTGCTACCAGTCCGTGTATTCTGGAAAGACACAGGCCTACATTATTTAGGGTGTAACCTTGCTTTCGCTAAAGATGCGGGGAAAAATAGTCCTGACGAAGTAATTGGAACCACAGATTACCAACTACCATGGAAATCAGAAGCAGAACTATACAGAAAAGATGACCAAAAAGTAATTACTTCGGGAAAATCAAAAATGTTTTATGAAGAACCCCAAACAACCCCAGACGGCCAACAGATTTGGTTAAGAACGAGCAAGATACCACTTATGGGACCCAGGGATATTCCTTATGGTGTTTTAGGCATATATGAAGATATTACAGATCTTAAATCCCTCATAAATACATTAAACGAAACCATGTCCTTATTAAAAACACTTATCGACTCTGCCCCTATAGGAATAATTGCGTTTAACAAGGAAGAAAATATTGAATTCTGGAATAAAGTAAGTGAAGATATTTTGAAATGGAAAATTGATGAGGTCCTATCCAAACCTATCCATCGTTTTATTCCTGCAATTAGTAACCATATATCTAAATGCAAAGATACGCATCCCTCATCAGAAATCGAAATCGAAGAAAAAGATAAATTTGGGAATTACTTAAACTTACGACTAATCCACCGTTTAATCCACTTTACGAACAGAAGCCCATTATATCTTCTCCTATTTAGAGATATTTCTGAAATAAAAAAATTTGAAAAAGAAAAAGAACAACTACAAGAACAACTTCAACACACACAGAAATTAGAAAGTTTGGGCATACTCTCAAGTTCTATTGCTCACGATTTCAACAATATTCTTATGGCCGTCATGGGATACTCCGAATTGGCAAAAGAAGAGATAAACAATCCGTATACTATTAAGAACTATCTACTAAACATTGAGGAGGCAATAAAAAGTGCAGGGGAATTATGCCGACAATTACTCATCTTCGCAGGGAAAAAACAACAACCTCATCAACCTTGCAATTTAAATCAATTAATTTTAGAAATGGAACATTTACTTAAAGTTAGTATCTCAAAAAAAATAGTGCTACAGATAGACATTGAAAATCATTTACCTTTTATCGATGGAGAAACAAATCAACTTCGCTCAATTATCTTAAACCTTGTTATCAATGCATCAGATGCCATAGAAAATCGGAGCGGAGTGATTTGTATCAGAACAGGGACCATTGATTTTACAGAAAGCTTTATACGAACAACATGGTTCCAGGAAAAAAATAGAGGCCAAAAAGTATGTCTTTCTTGAGGTCTCCGACAATGGTTGTGGTATGTCTCCGGAAACAATGTCAAAAATATTTGACCCGTTTTTTACAACAAAAGAATACGGTAGAGGTTTAGGTTTATCTACAATTATGGGAATTCTCCGGGCTCATCATGGAACTATAAAAGTTTATAGCGAGGTTGGTAAAGGTACTACATTTAAATTATTTTTCCCTACCACAACAGACATTCATGAAAAACAACAAGAAGTTGAAGATACAACTCCATGGAAAGGAAAAGGTTTGATTCTATTAGCCGATGATGAACCTGTTGTTCTACAGGTTACAGCAAAAATGCTTGAAAAACTGGGTTTGGATGTAATTACAGCAAAAGATGGGCGTGAGGCTTTACAACTCTTTGAAAAATATCAAAAAGAACTATCAGCAGTCATATTAGACATCACCATGCCTCACCTGGATGGAATTGACACCGCCCGTATTATCCGTTCAAAACTTCCGGATCTGCCTATTTTCCTCAGTTCAGGATTTTCAAAACATTCTGTTAATAAAAATGATGTAGATTTTTTCATTCAAGGATTCCTATCAAAACCATATAATATCAATACAATTATTAAGAGTTTAAAAAAGTATTTTTAATTCGTCCTTTATTTGTTCCTCTCTACCGAAAAATCAAGTATATATTCTCTGTTCCAACGAGGTTTTATATTACGAGATACAAAGTTGAACCAGTGAAAAACTCTATCAAGAATCCAACTATCCGAAGAAATTACAATTCCTTCTTCATTTACAATTTCATAATCGGGATTATCTACCACTTTGATTTCCCATTTCCAGTCATGTTTATTTGAAATTTCTTTTAACAAATAAGATAACCTTTTACTATTTGAAATGGGTTTATCTAAAAACCACCATACTTCCAAAGGTTCAAAAACAGACAGATTTTTACCAATCCATTCAATAGCAGGGATTGTCTCCTCAACTCGACGGTAACTCCCATGCAAACCGGCTATATCACGAATACATCCATCTCTTCCGCAAATTAACACTCCTCCGGAAAGCAAACTCTCAACCGTAATCAATATATTATATCCATCTATAAGAAATCGTTCGCCCTTATTTAAATTCCCCCCTACCTCACTCTTTCTCCGTATATCCAGAGAAGCATCGGAACATACGGCCCTTTGTATTGCAAGCCTTTGTCGACCTTTTAATTGATAATGGTCTCCAACAATCTTCAATGCTATCTTTTCAGAATAACCTCTCGTATATAGATAAGAAAGGTCCTCTACGGCACTTCTTAGCAATACCATTTGTTGTGGGTTAAATAGTTTATCGTCTTCCGGGTTCTTTCCACGATGTCGTTGACGACTCATTTCAAGGTTATTACTTTATTGTGTTTGGTTTTCCATCGACTTAGAAGACTGTTTGTCAATGCTCAATGGGTCATCATCATCTTGGGCAAGCCAGAATTCTTTCCATTCCTGTTTCCATTCATTTTCTGTCTCTTTCAAGTATGCAATAACGCCCCAATATACTTCCTCATAATTAAATTGTAAAGGTCCCGAAAAGGTATCCTTCCATGTGTTTCGCCTAACAATACCATAAAAAGTGGATAATTTCCTCAGATGCTTTTCAACCGCTCTATAAGGACTATAAACCCCAGAAATCTTCAGAAAAGCAGATGGAGTCATTGCTCCAATATATTGTGCCCAAAAATCCTTGGGTTCCCATTTAATTGGATTTGTTCTTTTCTGTTCTTGTATTTCCATAGTAGTTACCTCAACCTAATTATATAACACATTTCTTAATATAAAACGAGTATTTATCGATATCTTTTTATAACTCTTTCTATCTCTCTTTGTGTATCTTTCTTTTTTATATCTTCTCGTTTATCAATTACCTTCTTACCACGACCCAATCCAATCTCGATTTTTACCAAACCATTTTTGAAATATACACGCAAAGGGATTAAAGTCAACCCCTTTTCCTCAACTCTTTTCCCAAGACGAACAATCTCCCGTTTATGTAATAGCAGTTTCCTCTTCCGGTGCGGGTCATGATTTAGAATATTACCTTGCTCATAAGGGCGAATATACGAATTCACAAGAAACAACTCTCCTTCTTCGTAATCCACATACGCATCCTGTATCGACATACTCCCTGAAGTCCGCAATGATTTCACTTCCGTACCTTTTAATACTACCCCCGATTCATATCGCTCAAATATTTCATAATCAAAATGAGCCCTCCGATTTTGAACAATTAACTTTTCTCCACTATGCCGTGGCATAAATCAGACCTTTCTTAATTTACACTTTCTTAAAAATATCTTATTTGTTTTCCGTTTGCATTCGGGGCCCCCACGAAGGTCCTTGACATTCCATTCTCAAATTCGGGACTCTTCGTTCTTCTCCCGTTTTTACATTGACCGTCCATAATTCCCATCTTCCATTTCGGGTAGAACAAAACATTACATGTCGAGAATCCGGTGACCATGTCGGAGACTCGTTACTTCCATAAGAATTGGTTAATCTTCGAGGATTAGAACCATCCGCATCCATTACATATATTTCAAAACCTTCACCTCTTTGTTCTACAACATAGGCAATCATTTTTCCATCAGGAGACCCTGCAGGGTCGTATGAATTACCTCCCTGATAAGAAACACGACGCGGGTCACTCCCATCGACACCCATAACATAAATTTGAGGGTTGCCCCCCCTGTCACTTACAAATGCTATTCTTGAACCATCCGCTAAAATACAGGGAGATGTGTCCGCATCCTTATTTTTCGTAATGCGAATAGGATTGCTTCCATCAATATTTCGTATATAAATCTCCATATTCGCGTCTTTACTCAAAGTCATTGCCAGCCGATTCCCCTCAGGAAACCATGAAGGAGCCGAATTCAGCCCCACTTCTTTTGATAGTGGAGTAACCTTTCCCGTTAGACGGTCAAAAATATACAAGAAGGAATAACGGTCTTTATATGATAGATAGGCAATTTTCATCCCATCCGGAGAGACCTTCGGTTTTATTGAGATAGAGCCATGTTCCGTAATCTGTTTTATATTCGCACCATCATAATCTGCAATAAACAATTCTTTATTCTTACCGACTATCCCAGTAAAGCAAATCTGACTTGTCCCTACACCCGGAATTCCATCAACAAAAGCAATTACTTCTTCAGAAAAACGATGCGATGCCAAACGCGCATTTGATACATCAACACGAACTTCTTTTCCAACGACCTGATTACTTGAAATAAGGTCTAATAAGCGAAACTGACAGACATATTTTCCACCATCTCTTTTCACAAGACCATATAACAAAAACTCTGCCTTCGTAGTACGCCATGCATCAAAATTAATGCTGGCAACATCTTTTTCCAATGTAACAAATCCAACAGGATAGCGTTCCCGTGGCAACAAAATAAATAGCCCCGAAAACTCCAAGTCATAAGCCATTACCTCCGATAACTCCACCGCAACACCGCTCAAATCCGGAGTATCAGGACAGAAAGGAGGAACCGCAATTAAAATCCTTTTATCAATTCCTCTTACGGACTGGATACGAATGGCATCCTGAGCAACAACTTCTGATATTAAACCAAATGTTAAAAAAGAAAAAAACACAATAATACATAGTTGTTTCTTTACCATTTTCAACTCCTTTACTTCTATCTAAAAAATTCGATATTATTATAACCAAAAATAAATACCACTTACATTTACAAGCATGTTACTACTATTTCCCTTATTAAGCTACTCTAAAGAAAAAGCATAAACCACAAGTTGCTCATCTTTATTAAACCCATCGGGAAAACGAGGAAAAGGAGCGGCAAGAAGGATTGCTCTTACTCCAGATTCTCCTAATTCCGGGTCGCTGGCTTCCTTAGTAACTACAGGTTGCTCAAGAAGTTCCCCATTTCTATTCACCCAGAAAGATACTTCTGCAACATTATTCTCATTGTCTATCTTTATCCCACTTGGAACAACCCATGTATACTCTATCTTCCTTTGCACTTGTCTTGCCCACCATTCTAGTTCAGGTGGCAAAGGATTTGCAACCTGTGCTTTAGGGGCAGAGGGCACTGGGGGAACTTCCTGCTTTGGGGTTGGTTTCTGTTCCTTTGGAGGTGGCTGTTCCTTTTTGGGTTCGGGTTTTGGTTTTGGGGGTTCGGGTTTTTCTTTGGGTTTTTCTTCAGGTATTTTTTTTTCGGGCTTCGGTTTCGGTTTGGGTTTCGGGGGTTCGGGTTTCGGAGGTTCCGGCTTGGGGGGTTCCGGTTTCGGTGGTTCCGGCTTAGGAGGTTCGGGTTTGGGGGGTTCCGGTTTTGGAGGTTCGGGCTTAGGAGGTTCCGGTGGAGGCTCCTGTGTTATCGGCTTATCCGGCACCGGATTCTCCAAGGAAACCTGGAACACTAATGGTATTGGTTCTGGAGTTCTGATTTTGTAAAAATAGAAAGGAACAAAAATAATAATATGTATAAGTATCGAGAAAAAAAACGCTTTGCGAATTCTTCTCGAATCTTTTTTCTTTTTCCAATATTCCTGATACAACCATTGCATTTTTAATGTTATCTTCCCTCCTTAAGAAGACTATAATACCATAAAACACCCACTTTTTACTTGTTTACCTTTTTATATATAGTATTTATGTGTCATTTTATTAAAAAGTTCTTATTGAAAAATAAATACTCCGCTATTTTCATATAAACGAAAAAATAAAAGACAATATATACATCTTTTTTATATCAATGCAGGACATATAATGGACTCAGAACATGATTTAAATAAAACAAATGGAATACACCACTTAATTATCTTTTCTTGTACGCTCCTTGGGTACTTCTTTGTTGTTATCCTATTTCATTTTATAGGGATAGAGCCTATTTACCGGCATATTACACCCTTTTATGCATTATGGAAACCGATATATCCATCTTTTACCTCCTCCCTACAACTACCAATACTTATTTTATTGGGAATGCTATCCATTTTATTTATAAATAAAAAAACGATTCGGATAATCTTTATATTTTTTCTATCTTTTTCTCTCTTATTTAGTTCCTACATTGCAGAAAAAGTTTTTTCCATAAATATACTTCTTCATTTTTCATTATTCTTTTTAGTAGTCCTTTTTTCCCCATTCCTTATAAAAATCCTTAATAATGAAAATTTTGAAAACATAAAAAGAATAGGGTTTGTCCTGATAGGAATATATTTTTTCTATGTCTTATTTTCCATTGAGGTCGCAAGTATTCGCGACGGGCTTCTCGGTATCGTACAACCTTACCAGAGAACAAAATATGAATATATCGGAGATATTGGTATTACAAACAACATATACAGTCTCTTTAACCGTTATCATGAAATACAATCTTATCTATCTCTTCATGGAAGATTAGCACCTCCGGGTCCCCTTTCCTTACTCTGGTTTTTCTCTTATCTTGTTGGGAAATCCCCTTTAGCTCTATCTTTATGTACTATACTTTTTGGTGCACTTGCCATTTTTCCACTATTTTTTTGGGTTAAAGAAATGTCAAATAACGATAATAAAACAGCTCTTATAGCAACATTTCTATACACACTTATCCCATCAATAGTATTGTTTTGTGCTACCTCTACAGAAATACTTTACATGCCTTTCTTATTCCTTTCTTTGTGGACATTTGATAAATCATTAAGAATTTCTTCCCTTTCTTTAATATTTTTATCAGGAATAATGTTCGCAATTTTATCTCTATTCAAGTTTACTTTACTATCGGTTGGGATTTATTTTCTTCTGCGAGGACTTTTATTCCTCTATAAAAAAGAAAAAACTTTTACACGACTTACACAATTATCTTTATATATGCTTACGGGATTCCTTCTATTTTATCTCTTTCTTTATTACTTCACAGGATACAAACCTATCTCGGTATTTTTGCAAGCACAAAAATTGTTTCAGGAAGACATCCATGCATTACAAATTATTGCGCCCCGGTATTCCTTATGGTGGTTTAAATTTTTTAATCCTCTATCCTGGGCTTACTTTACAGGGATTCCCATACTTGTCGGATTTATTGGACAAATAGGAACAAAAAATAAAAATGAGAGGTCCGAATTCATTGTCTTTTTTATAACATTTCTAATATTTAATTTTGCTTACATTGCTCCCGGAGAAGGAGAACGTTCTGCTTTATATGTTTTTCCTTTTTTCCTTGTTCCCGCTCTACAATTCTGGCAAAGACACTTTAATAATATTTATGTTTTTAATGCCGTCGTCTCCTTCCTAATCTTCCAATCAATCTTAACAGAGGTTCTGTTTTACACTTATTGGTAGACTATTTATCTACATTGGCCACTTTTAAAATATTACTTGGCTTTACTACTTCGACAAAAACCGTATCATCATTTCCCATACTATCCAAACAATAAATTTTATGCTTCCCTACTGTAAAATTCCACCATATCGGTTTATCTCCAAAACTTTCTCCTAAAAAATAATCATCAACATACCAATACAATTTATAAGAATTTTCTCGAGAGGCTTTTAACTGTATCCTATTCCGTTCAGGGTCAGAACTATATGCGAACTTTGAATTATCCGCAGGACATAATATCTTTAATGGAACTTTTATTTCTTTCTTCTCTCTCTCTTTACTAAAAAAACCAACTTCTGATAGGTCCCAATCTTTACTTCGTGATGGAAATCTCTCTTTTACCTGTGCAATTTGAGCATCATAATAATGAACATCACAAATACGGGATAACGGGGAGTTTGTAGACACATAAATAATCTTCTTCTTTTTACAAAAAGGATTTGCCGGCAAACCACTTAAACTACACACCTCAATCGGACGAATATCTTCGTTAGGAAATTCAGGAAACTCATTAGTATCTTTTTCTGGAAGTATCCGGAATATATCACATGCTGTCGGATATGCTGTCAATGCACCTACTAACTTTGCACTCCCTGTTGATTGTGGATTCCCCATCCAAACACCTACAACATAATGTCTATTGAAAACAAAAGCCCATGCATCCCTTCGTCCCGATGATGTCCCCGTTTTCCAGCATATACGAATAGGAGTCCTTGATAATCGGGTAATATTTTGCGCTACCTCGCCCACTAATTTTCCTTCCATCATTTTATAAAGTATTGAAACTGTTCCATGGTCAAACACTGGGATAGAAACATCTTCTTGACCATCATCATAATATTTAAGTTGTTTAAAGATACCCTCATTGGCCAAGCAAAAATATGCTTGCATCATGTCCTCCATACGAACCTCACAATTCCCTAAAACGATACCTAATCCCGCTTCTAAAACATTTCGATTATTTTTCTGTAAATGAAGACCGCATTCTTCTAATTTGTTTACAAATGGGGTTGTTCCTATTCTTTGCATTAAAATCACTGCGGGAATATTTAATGAATAGCGCAAAGCCGTCGTTGCGTCTATGAACCCATGAAATATTTCATCAAAGTTTTTAGGAGCATAATTATTTGCATCAAAATCAGAATCGTACAAAATTTCTTCTGGGAACAAAAAACCCTTTTCCATCGCCATACAATACAAAAATGGCTTTAAAGCAGAACCTGGAGAACGAGGAACATCACAAAAATCAAGATAACTTACTGGGATTCGTGAACTTTCAAATATACCTCCAACTCGTGCCAGAACTTTTCCTGAGGGGACATCCACAACCATTGCAGCAGCAATATTGATTTCGGGACCCCATTGTTGAACTTTCTTTTTTAGTAATTCTTCTGTCTGAATCTGAATATCATAATCTAAAAAAGTTTGAATTGTCTTTCCCCCACATAAAAGAGTTTTACTATGTTCTACCCAATGTTTACAATAATCAGGGAAAGGGTAAAAATCTACCTGAACTCTTGCTCTTAGCGCTTCTTCAAACTCTTTATCTCCCATGTACCCTTCTTTATTCATTCTATTCAAAACAAACCGCATTTTTTGAAGGCTTTTCGACAAGTTCCGGTCAGGACGATATTTTCCCGGTGCTTTTGGAATGCCTGCGAGAAGGGCCGATTCATTGAGATTCAACATTTCGGCACTTTTCCCAAAGTATCGATAAGAACCTGATTCTACTCCTATTAAATTTCCACCATACGAGACATTATTTAAATACGATTGTAATATCTCTTTTTTCGTAGTACTTCTCTCCAAACGGATAGATTGAATTGCTTGTAGCAACTTAAAATGAAGTTTTTTAAGTAATGACTTCGGTACAGAGTGTCCCTGATTTAAATAGTACTGTTTGACCACCTGCATTGTAATTGTAGATGCCCCCGACACAATTTTTAAGGAACGAAAATTCTGTATTACCGCACGACATATTGCCAAGAAATCTACTCCATGATGGTCCCAAAATCGCTGGTCTTCTATGGCTACTGTTGCACAGATTAAATTTTCAGACACCTTATCAATATTCACAGGTAAACACCATTGCTCATTTTCATTCAAACCCGTCCAAAGTATTCTCCCATCCCTTGATAAAACACAGGGGGAATTTTTAGTCTTTAGAAAGTCTCGGGGATTATCAGGACCAATGTTCCACAGTATCAACAAATAGATATTTCCTATCAAAAGGAGCAACAGCCCGGATCGTAAGGCCACTTTACAACAAATATGTCTACCTACCCTTTCTCGCATGTTCTTATTTATCTTATTTAATTTCAATTTTCTCTGGTGCAAGTCGGGCAAAAACTTCTGGTTGATACATATCTTCAATATAGGTACCCGGAAACTCAAAGGTACCTTTTGTTACTGCACGAACTACACAAACATAAGAATAAGTTGTTAATCGGTTTAGGGGAGGAAATGCAACAATAAGTTTATCATCTCGAATTTCTACATGCTCAGGATTAACTATATTTACGGAACCCTTAAAAATACTCGACAATAAGTCTAATCCTTGTTCTTGCTTAAGTCGGGGATTCTCAACTTCAAAACCTGCCGGTAGTAACTGATTTAAAATTAGATTTTCAATATTACGCTCGGATTCTATTCGATACTCAATAATATAGACATTCCCCTGCAAACAAGGACCACTTATTTTTCCCTTATCCTTAGGATTGTATAAAAACCTCTTTAATTGAATACCTCTTGACCTCGTGTCCATAGGAGGGTTATTTGAAATCCCCCGTATCGTCCAAACAATAAATAGAGGGGATTGCCCCTGGTTTAATATCTCGATATGCGTAGGTCCCTGTTTTCTTCTATTCAGCATTTTTGTTCCTTGCACAATCTGACTTTCACCATCAATTTTCACCTCCGCCTTACATTCAAACGGTTTAATATTCATCTTCCTAAAACTCATATCCAGTGCCATTAAAACCATAGATAAATCATATGTTGTATAAATAGTAGAATTCGATACATATTCAATCAACGGTTTTTGTAACTCTTGAATACTATCCAGAGGTTCACCAGCAATAATTTTAGAAATAAGTTCTAATGCCGATTTACGAATTGAAGAAATTCCATATTCCCAAAAACATGTTGACTTTTCTGCTGATGTCTCCCATTCTAATAATTGAACATATTTCTTTATCTCTTCTTTAGGTTTACCGCAAATATCCGCTGTCAACAGCAATAATACTCTCAGATTTCTTGGAAAATCTACCTTCAGTAAATTATTCACTCGTTCACATGCAGAAGGGTCTCCATTTAATGCCAGAATAAGAGTAGCATAAGCTCTGAATTGCCCATCTGAAGGGGATTCTTCCGCTCCTCTCGAACTTAAATCACGCAAAAACGCAATCATCCTTTGATAGGGTTTTTCGGGCAATGGCAACGATTTATCACGATTTATCATTGTAAGGAGAAAGGCAACATGTAATGAAACTTTTACATCTGTAGAACGACCATAAGGCCAGAGGGAAAAACCACCATTTACCTGTTGATGTGAGAATATATCATCAATCATAGTGAGTAATAATTGGTCAAAACTTTCTTGAGAAATAACATCTGTCATTGATTCTTTCAAAAAATTACGAAAGATATATAAAGGATATAATCTTGATATTTTTTGTTCACAACAACAATAACTATAACTCCACAACCATCTTAAAGCCGGTTCTATCTGAAGGAACGGACTACTACCCACCTTAATTTCTGTTTCCAATAGAGAATTATCAATAAATTCCGATGTATCCAGTTGGATTATGACTCCGGGAGGAACAACATGGGATTTTACCCTCTGTTCATAAATAGATGGCAAACGGACAGGAATAACCATATTCTCCGAAAATTCATCTACCATATTTCCTGATTTATCAACAATACTATAGTGCCAGTTCAATTCTGCATTTTTCACGCCATTAAGACAAGATACAACCATTTCTGGAGAGATACTAAGGCTTTTAGGAACAGTCTCCCAATGTAGTTGGGAGGGTTCGATCATTACAACATCATTATATGTTAATGATAGATTTACATCTAAAGGATTATCCTTTGAATTGAGTCCTCTTCCAAAAATAACTGCACGGTCCTGTGGTCGTAAAAATCGTGGAATATGTGTTTGTATAACACAGGGGCGTCTAACCAACATCTTGTTTTCTGTAGAACCTACTAATTCTTTATTTGCACCAACAGCAACTATTCTTACAGTACCATTGAATTCAGGAATGTTAAAAGAAACTTTTGCATAACCTTGTTCATTGGTTTTTACTACCCCTGACCACAATGCTAATGGTTTTATCCAGGACTCACCTATTTCTGTCTTTCCTGCAGATAGTTGGCGTGCTATCATATCCCCGGGTGGAGATAAGGGGTTATAGTCATAAGCCACATGGTTATAATAATATACTCTACGAATAGGGGAATATCTCGGTCTACCAAACCAATCATAAGGATTGGGTAGGGTATAGCTTAAAATGGAATGGATTCCCTCATCTACCACCGCAACTGTTAACTCCGCAGGAACAGAATTTCCACTATGATCCGTGGTTTGCACTCCAAACTCTACTATATTCTGTGGCTTTATTTCTTCTGGAATATTTGAAATAGCAATGTTTAATCTTCGGTTTGGTTTTTCTATTTCTACTTTTGTAAATGAAAATGTAGTATAGGGACTGACTGTTTCCCCTTTTCCAGGAACATGTAAAGCAGAGACACCAACCCAGACATTCGGAAAATACTCTTCTTTAATGTTAAAAGCAAAACGGCCTTTCCCTGAAACCACATCTACAACCTGTACATCCCACACCTTATCCCCTTGGATCACCACAACCGCTTTCCCATCAAAAGGAACTTCAATATTTACAGGAACAGTCTCTCCTAATAACCATTTTTTATTTTCAAGATGGATTTTTACCAACTCCGGAGGACCTCCCTTGAGGTCTATCATTTTACCAGGAACACAGTAAAAAACCACTTCTGAAAAAATTTTTCCATTGCTCCTTTGTGCCCTTACTCTATATGTAAAATAATAGGGAGGTAAATCTAATAAAACAGTAGATTTCCCTCCACTTGTAATCACCTTTTTCTTTTCAATCAAAGTAAAGAAACGATCCCATTGTGGAAAAGTTCTGTCTCCTCCTGCATAAACACGATTCACATAATTCCATTCAACTTTTTCTAAATAGACATCTACTTCTTCATCAGAGACAGGAGCAAAATTCTTATCAACAGTCGCCACTGCAACTTGCAATTTATCTTCAATTTTTTCTACACCGACACCACAAAGGATCTCCTCTGGACAGCCTTTTACCTTTTTCACAGAGGATACCGCCCTACCCCCCGCTTCTGAAACTTCTCCTACAATAGCAATTTCCACAGGTTTATTTATTGACTCAGGGGGATCAAATTCAAAAGTAAAAATTGATTTACCCTCACTATTTGTATTGTTAAGCCCCAAATCCATTACAACTGTTTTTAATAATTCATCATTACCAAAACGATACCCTTTCCATGTTTCATTTTCTAACTCTACAGGAGTAATGATTAATTTCCCTTTACAAGGCAAACCTCCGGCGGGTGGTCCCACATAATACTGTGAAGAAATCATAAAACTCTGTTCCTCTCCAACAATCCAAAAGTCGTTTGCGACGGCTATCTCTGTCTTAATTCTATCTGGAACAAAATCCTCTATATAAACAGGAATAGAACCACATAACCGTTCCCCACCGGGAACATACAATCCTAATGTATATGCACCTGTTAAATACGTAGGTTCCGTTAAAATATCTTCTCCACCTGTTCCCCACTCGGATAAATTAACAATTTTTCGTAGCACAATTTTGTTCTGTGGATTAACAAACCGCAATTCCAGAGGAGCGTTGATAACTTCAGAGCCATAATTTGTTCGGACAATCCATCGAGAATGTATCGATTCACCAGGGCGATAGAGATTCCTATCTGTATAAATAAATGCTTCATATTTATTTTTGTTATAACTATCATATTTTTCAAGGTCCTTTAATGTAGGCAATGGTTTCGGTGTTAAAAATACAAATGAGAAATCTTTTTCCGTTTTTACAGTAAGAAGCCTTGGTGAACCTAAATCCTGCTGTTCTAACATGATTTTCACTATGCCATTATTATCTGTTGTCCCTTCTGCCACTTTATAATTTTTAATGGAGTATGCAGTAACTTGAGCACCCACTTGAGGAGATAAATCTACCAAATCATGAACAAATGCGACCAAACTTGTATCATCCCAATGGGATACCACACCTATCTTTGTCCATAAAATATATCGAATATCACTCCTTACTCCTTTTACCTCTTGATAGAACCTATTTTCATTTCTATAATCCCAATTGGCATAATCATCATAATATTCATATTCGTCTTCCCATCCATACTCACCACTCTTATCATTAAAAGACTCTTCTTTTCGTTCTGGTTCCCAACTTGCCCGTAGTCTTCCCGGTTCACTCCTATCCGATAGACAAAGTGTAAATATACCTTTTGGAACATTTGACAAATAGTTTGTTAAATCAATATCTACATAATTTGCCTTATCTACACTATCTGGAAAATCAACAGGGATAGATGTCAAATATTGTGTAGTCCTCTCATTAATCTCAAAAGGAACTGTATTTGTAGAGACATTCCCTAACCACATAGAGAGATTCTCTGTAAGAACTCGATAAACATGGATATACCCCCTGGATACATTCCGGGCTCCAATACGGATAAAATTCTTCTCTTGAAAGGGAATGATGTAAAACTTATCTTTATTATCAAAACCTAAAGTTTTAAATTCAGGGACACTCGTTAATGTATAAACATAATCCTTCTCTAGAATCTCATATATTGGTTTATTATCGGATCTATAAGTATAACCCCATTTAAGACCTGCTTTCCATTTCATAATATATTTTATACCGCTTTTCCAATCTCCCTTTATTTCTGTCTCACCCCAGCTACCTTTACAAATGGAAAGATTGGATACCGAAGGAACAATTTCAAGGAAATCAATAGCATTCTCCTCATTTAAAGTTGGGAGATTAACTATACAAGAAACCCCATCCAAACCATTATTTTTCCAATATGCATAATTAACTTTAAAACCATATTCTTTCCCCTCTGATTTCCATATATACTCTTCAGGAAGAAGTGCATAATCCGATGACCAGGCATATCGCCTAACTCTTAGATTAATAGTATGAACTTCGGGGAAAACAGTTTCCTTAAATTGTAATAGCCAGGACTTGGACACCTTTTCTTCTACAAGATTTCGCTGACCCTCAGGAATATAAACCGCCGACTCCTGAACTTTTCCCCAATCAGCAGGAATAGCAAAATACTTAATCTCATTTTGATTAGACGAACTAATAGAGATACACTTATAAATAGCACTGATTGAAATAGGTCTCGAAAATGCAATCTGCAATTCTGTATTATTTTTACCCTCACACTCAACCACTTCCAATGGTTCACTTAATGGAAATTCAAAGTAAGCCCCTTGTCCCCTGTATTTCTTTTTACTATCCATATATCCAGGACGGATTAAAAGTTTATAAGGCTCATTCCCTGTCCTGGCTATTTGTAAGTTCACCACTTCCTCCGGGTTTTCTGTTTCCTTTATCTCGAACTCGAGTTTAGAATCATTCCGGTCCGTCAAAAAAATAAAGGGTTTTAAATCATTTGCAAAAACAGTCTGATTGAACTTGATTGAAAACAAAATACTATTTTCATTTACATCCTCGAAACTTCCTGATAACACCTTCATTCCATTTACAGGGATTCGGTAACACAAATTTTGAGTATCTATTATTTTTCCATCCTCTGACCGTAATTGGGGATGCAGACAAAATTCTATTTCTTCTATCTGCCGGGGCAAGGGTTGTAATATATTAAAAACAATTCTATTATCCAAGCATTCAGTAACTCCTATAATAGGAGGTTGGGTCCTTATATAATCATCAACAGAAACATCCGGTGGAAACAGAATTTTTCTATCAAAGACAAGGATAAACTTCCTGTCTATCGATTCACCGGGCAAGGGATATTGAGAAATAGGCACAAGAGTGTTCCCTCCCCGTTCTGGAGAAACAGGAACTACTCCCGAATTATTTTTTTGTTCCGATACCAATGGTTTATTTTCTATTGGTTGAATTACATTTTCCCCACTGCACGAAATCAGTAAAAAACAAACCACAGATACTACTACCATTTGGAAAACCAATGCAGGCTTCATATTTTCGCACCTTTTCGTATTTTTTTACTGCAAACCAAAATTTTATGCATTTGCTTTAATATATATACAATCTCCATCCTTGACAATGTAATCCTTTCCTTCAATACGCCACGCACCCGCATGTTTGGCTCCCACTTCACCACCGTGGGCCAAAAACTCTTTTACAGGGATTACCTCTGCACATATAAAATGTTTCTCGAAATCGGTATGTATCATTCCCGCCGCCTTAACTACATGCGTTCCCTCTTTAACAGACCATGCCCGTATTTCTTTAGGTGGTGCCATCGTATAGAAAGTTATTAAATTAAGTAACCGATATCCTGCGTGTACAACCTGTTCCAACGCTGATTCAGTAGCCCCATCCATAGCAAGGAATTCTTTCCGCTCCTCTTCGCTCATATCAGCCAATTCCATCTCTAATTGAGCACAAACCTTGATTACTTCCGTTCCTTCTCTTTTCGCTATTTCTCGAACATCGTTGAGTTCGGGTGGGTCATGTTCCAGTCCTTTCTCATCCACATTAACCACATAAATAACTTTTTTACCCGTGGTAAACCGCATCTCTTCATTTAACCCCAGAAATAATTCGCTATCGACCTCCGGAAAGCTCCTTGCCGGTAACCCTTTTTCAAAATGCTGTTTGAGTCGTTCACACAATTCCAACAAGGGCTGTGCTTTTTTATCGCCCTTAGTATATTTATGTAGCTTTTCAATTTTTCGTTCCAATTGTTGTAAATCCGCAAAAATTAGTTCAATGTTGATAATTTCTATGTCTGCAATCGGGTTAACAACCCCATTTATATGTATGATATTCTCATCTTGAAAACAACGAACAATATGAATTAGAGCATTGGTATCGCGGATATGAGCCAAAAACTGATTTCCAAGTCCCTCCCCTTTATGAGAACCTTTTACCAGTCCGGCAATATCCACAAAATCTATTGTCGCGTGAACAGTCTGTTTCGGCTGGATTAATGCCGACAAACGATCTAAATTATCATCCGGCACCCTTACGACAGCATGATTAGGCTCTATTGTACAGAAGGGATAATTTGCTACCTGGGCATGTTTACTCTGGGTTAAAGCATTGAACAATGTGCTTTTACCAACATTAGGCAAACCTACAATTCCAACTGAAAATCCCACAGCATTTCCTCCTTCATAAAAATTTTTATTTACTATCATATCACTTTATCAGAGGAAAATAAATATATAGTTTTACCCTCTCCCATAAAAAAATGGCGCCCCGACCGCGAATCGAACGCGGGTCTAATCCTTAGGAGGGACTTGTTCTATCCACTGAACTATCGGGGCGCGGATTAAGATTATATAAAAAAGAAACCTGTAGGGACAATAAACATCTTCCCAGTCCAAAACATAAAAAAGTTGAAATTATTCTCCCATCACTGTAACAACTATATCCCTTTGCCGGGGCTTAATATCACATTCCAGGTGAAATATTTGTTGCCATGTTCCCAATATAAGTTTCCCATCTTTAAAGGGCACTGTTACACCAGGACTCATAAGGGTTGCCTGTAAGTGGGAATGACCGTTCCCATCATGCCATGTTTGTTCATGAGCATAATGGCGTCCGGGAGGGAATAATCGGGAAAGATGTTCAGGCAAATCCTCTATTAATCCGGGTTCAAATTCTATTGTTCCAATACATGCAGTACTACCTACATTAAACACATTTACTATCCCTTTCTTATAATGAGACTCATCTATGGCCAATTGCACCCATGGCGTCAAATCAGTCATCTGACCATATCCTTTTGTAGTTATTGTATGATTCTTTTGAAAAACCATATCCCTTTCCTTTCACTATCTCAAAATCAAAACATAATTACAACATAATATAATATATTATAAAAATAAAATAAAGGTAAAAAGATGACATATGTGGTAACTGAACCGTGTATTAAGTGCAAATATACAGAATGTGTCCGTAATTGTCCTGTTATTTGTTTTCACGAAGGGGCAAATATGTTAGTAATTGACCCGGATGATTGTATTGATTGTGGGGCCTGTGTTGACCCATGCCCCGTTCATGCAATTTTCCCGGAGAAAAGTGTCCCCGAAGAGTGGAAACATTACATTCCACTCAACGCTAAGTATTCTAAAATTTGGCCCGCAATCACTATCCCCAAAAAGCCCCTTCCTGAGGCCAATGAATTTTCTAAAAAAGAAGAAAAAATGTCTTTTTTTGATGAAAACCCAGGTACAGGAGATATACAATAATTAATAGGTAAATTTATGAAAATAGAATAGCCAGAGTATGGAAAATACAGAACAGATATTAAAAGAAAGATATTCAACACAGGCACATCCAGAACTCTTTGAATATTTAGAAAAAAAGAAGGTTCGTTGTTATTCATGTGCGAATCAGTGCTTAATTCCACCGGGAAAAACGGGTATCTGTAAATTGAGATTTAACAAAGATGGCGTATTATATGCTCCCCATGGTTATGTTGCAGGGCTGGCAATAGACCCTATCGAAAAAAAACCTTTTTTCCATGTTGTCCCCGGAGGTACAGCACTTTCTTTTGGTATGTTAGGATGTAATTTCCATTGTCCATTCTGTCAGAATTGGTTAAGTAGCCAGACTCTTCGTGACCCCAATTCCCTTATTCGTTTTGAACCGATATCTTCTACCACAATATTAGAACTTGCAATAAAACATCATTGCCCTGTAATAGTTAGTACTTACAATGAACCTCTCATAACAAGCGACTGGGCTTATGAAATATTCTCACTTGCACATCAAAAAGGTATTATTTGTGGTTATGTTAGTAATGGACACGCTTCTGAAAAGGTATTGAAATTTTTAAGGCCTGTTATGAAGTTATTTAAAGTAGACTTAAAAACATTCCAGCAAAAGAATTATGAAAAATTGGGGGGAAAACTTTCTGTTGTATGTTCAACTATCGAAAAACTCATAGAACTAGACTACTGGGTTGAAATCGTTACACTATTAGTCCCAGGATTTAACGATAGTGATGAAGAACTGCACAACTTAACAAATTTTATAGCAAAAACAAATCCTAACATTCCATGGCATGTAACTGGTTTTTATCCAAACTATAAAATGAATGACGGTTTCCCTACCAGCACACAACAATTAGAAAAGGCATACAAAATAGCAAAAGAAACAGGCTTAAAATTTGTATATGCAGGCAATCGTCCCGGAGGAGTCAAAACAATGGAAAATACATACTGCCCCCACTGCCACGAGCTTCTTATTGAACGCACAGGATTTACCGTTTGGTCGAATAAACTTATTGATGGGAAATGCCCATATTGCAATACCCCAATCCCGGGAGTCTGGAAAAGGAAATAGGTATAGAAAAATTTTACCCTTTCTAACTTGTATGCTTTGGTCCAGACTTTATCTGTGAATATAAAGCATTTTTTTTCTCTTCTACAATTCGGTTAGCAATACTTAATACCTTATTTCGTAACCAGAATACAGTTTCACTATCATCCCGATAATCGGCTGGCCCGTATGCATCAATCCTATCCGATTCAAGCAAATCGATTACTTGCTGATATTTATGTTCGTCTCCTTTCGGGTACACAGCATAAGTTAATCCCCCATGTTTATGTACGACAGAAAAACAAGGAATATCACTTGGCCCATCTCCGATATAAATCATATTTTTAAACGGTACACGTCTGGCATTTTCATGTATAGAATCATTTACACTAATCCCTTCTACCTTATTTACCCCTTTATTTATCTCAAACAATGCCCGTGTTTTCGTTGTATGGTCGATCATATAACCTACCTGACTGATTAACCCACTTTTGGGTGTTCTTGAAAAGTCCTCATCAGGACCTGCGGGTACCTCAATAAATTCACAAGCCCATATACCAGAGATATAAGGAACAATCTTTGACCCCCGTATCATCTCTGTTAAACCACTACTCACAATATAATGTTCCACTTTTAAATCATATTCTATAAAAGGTTCTTTATCCAGTAATTGTTGAATCATTAAGAAAAAATCGGGTAGCCCAGGATAAAATTCTATTTCTCCCCCTAATTCTCGAAGTTTCTTGTTTGTCAAATCTGAAAATTTTCCTTCCTTTACATAAGAAATAATATGCCATAAATAAGCCGTCTCTTCAGATACCCTTACCCCTGCTTTCTTATAATATTCTGGTAATGCATTTACTTCTTGCCAAAATTTTTTCTCATCAACCCCATACGCTGTAAAAAGCGGAACTTGCATATTTTTAGGTGTCAATGTAAAATCAAAATCCCATACAATCGCAATAATATTTTGAGAAAAAGGTAATGTAATTCCTGTTTCCGTCAAGTTTTTTCCCCTCTACTTTTGTTTCTTTTTACCTGTTTTTTTTGTTGGTAAGGGTTCCGTTTGAACAATTTTTTCATAATCCGGAGGTACCATTTTGATAAACATTAATTCCAGAGGTTGCACTTCTTGAGGAAATTCAATTTCAGTATTATTTACCAAATTATGTCCCTTTTGTAAATAACCAGTAAGTCGACAGAACACTTCCTCTTTTCTCAGATTTAATAGGTACAAATATCCTCCTCCATCTGATGTTGGAACAAACCTTGATTTTACCCCTTCCAACGGGTATCCGACCTTGTTTACAGGTCTTGGAAGAGGGTTTAGAGCCTTCTTCGAAATAACAGCATCCATACCATGAAGGTATTCTGTCGGAAGATTCATCCCTCGCACCAAAACGGTGTTACTGGTGGGTTGAACAACATCCCTCCGGGACATCCCCTTAGGATCGTATGGAATTTGGGTTCCCACACGGATTATATAGTTTCCATTGCGGATAAAGTCCGTTATCATATTAAAAACATCATCCTCAAGAGATAGTGTTTGAGGCATAATAAGAACTTTCGTATCTTGTAATACTCCTTTTTCTATTTCTTTCTCTGTTGCAAAGCATATATCATACCCTGAAAAAGAACTCCCCTCATAAGCGAAACGAGCAGATTTCAAATGAGGAGCACCCCCATCAAGAATTTTAGAGGAATCACTAAACAAAACACGGACTGCGGATTTTGATGATTGAAACTGTCGAAGTTCTGGGTTGATTTTAGAGAACAAATCATTCACATCTGAAATTGCTTTCCACACGGCGATATTTTCCCTCAAAACACCTGAAACATTTACCGCCACTATTTGGGCACCTGATAATACCATCTCCCAAAGGAAACTCCGCGTATGATTATATTTATCAGAATTGGTCATACCTACTTTATAATTCAAATTTGCACACGAAATAACAATCGGTTTTCCCATAGCCACAGAACGCATCCAAACAACATCGACAACCGGGTCAGGATACCCCTGAACATATACAGCATCATCTGCATTAAGAGAAACATTCATAGAAATAAAATCAAGATAGGGAATTGTCCGTTCACGGTCT
>CAKZKR010000108.1 GCA_937124615.1 uncultured bacterium | reverse complement strand
AATATTTTTTTGAATAAATGGATGTCATTTTTATGTATGTTATTTATCCAGGAAGTGGATGTTATTTTTTGTTCATCAAAACATTGTTCTACAAAAAACTGGAACCCCTTATCATAACCCTCAATTTCTCCCTCTTGATTGAAAATGATAAACATGTGTATTCTTTATTTATTTTTTTTCAAATTCTGTTAAGAATCTTTTAGCATCTGTTAAATATTCTTTTATTTCATCTCTTGTTTCTTTTATATTATTTTCTTTTATTTGTGGGAAAAGTGAAGGTAATATTTTTATATCTACTTTATTAAAATCTCCTGCCATTCCAAAATTTTCTGCTCTTGATATTTCACTTGCAAGATAGACTATATATGTTTCTAAAGGATATTTATTTGCAGGATTTCTAGGCTGATTATGATTCGTCATTGGCGCAGATAAAGTTTCAGGTAGGTTCCATTTTTGTGCTAACCAGTTATTTACATCACAATATGTTATTTCAAGATTTTCTTTTTCTGATATGTATAATGTGACTTGCTTATCCTTTCCTTTTTGAACAACGGTTTTATATTCTTCCTTTAAAGTAAGTGCTAAACAGTATTTTCCAATATCATGTAAAAGCCCTGCTGTAAAAAGAGTTTCCGGAACTACTTCTGTCTTTAGTTTTGTGGATAATATCTGAGATGCTTTTCCTGCTCCTAATGAATGTAACCAAAAATCTTCTGGTGAGAATGCTAATTGTTTTTTAGCACTAAATAAATCAAGTATAGTTGTACTCAATGCTAACATACGAACAGTTTCAAAACCCAAAACTACAATAGCCCTTTTTAAATTATCTACTTTAAATCGTAGACCATAAAAAGCAGAGTTTGCTAATTTTAAGACTCTTGCGGACATTGCGGGGTCGTTTTCCATTATTTTTGTTAAGTCCGCAGCAGAACTTTTTTCATCATTTATAGCATCAATTAGTTTTGTCATTACAACAGGTAATGTTGGTAAATCTTCACTGCTTTCGATTTTTTTAATAATATCGTTCATTTATGTTCTCTACTTACAAACATTGAATATTCTACACTATACATATATGTGAATAAAAGATTTTTAATATATCTTTTATTGTTAATTCTATAAATCTATTCGTTCTATATCTTTTCATCATTAATTTCATTTGTTCTAATTTGTTGTTCAAAATGCCGTGTATATATTTATTAATTCTTAATATTTCACTATGATTTATATTTATATCTTTTCTACATTTATCTTTTATTTTAATAAGTAAAATACGATAATCGTTCCAATCCCCTAAATAACCTTGTATTTCCTTTAATATATTTAACCATTTATTTATTGGGCTTTCATAAACTTCTCTATATATTTCAAACATATACCGTGTTTTCTTTAATAAAATACGAAATTGATGTAATTCTTCATTTAAAGGATCCGATATTTTTTTTACTCTTTTATATTCGTTTTGGATATCTCTGATAGCTGTAAAAATTCTTTTCTTACTATATTTAAAAATACATATTTTTGTTGAAATATGAATATAAGGTTCTTCCGAAATTTTTTTTATTCTTTTCTCTAAAACATTTTGTGCTATACGACAATTCTCTTCTTCTTCCTTCCGCTTTTTTTTAAGGTAATTTGAGAATGAATCCAATAAGTTTTCAGATATTATTTCTGGATTTTCTGTTCTGATAGATATCAATAGTTTATATAGAACATCAAGTTCTCTTCTTTTACCAAGAAGTTTCGTTATCTTTTTGTTTTCTAATATATATTCTTTTTTTATCTCTCTTGACAAAAAGGGATTAAATTCAAGAAATAAAGCCCTGTTTCTTCTTGATGTTACTCTTATATCATGAATACCATCAGGATCTAAATTTTCAAGAAGGGGAAGTTTTTCTTTTATAAAATTGTAATTGTTTTCAAAATGTTTTATGAATATACTCTTTGAAATATTACAATATTTTTCTTCCCCTTCTTGTTTCATTATCCTATTCTATAAAGGTTTATTTTACTAAGAAGTTGTATGTTCCTGATGTCAGTTCAAATGTCTCTGTAGTATTTTCTGATGTTACTGGAATAACTTCAGGTTTAACATCAACCTTCATAGTTCCTTTCTTTGGAACAATTACTTTAGATTTGCTGTTGGGTGGAATAACAACAAGCATTTTAAGGGAACCGTCTGGATTTTTCTCCCAGCGAGATATTACACGACCACGAACCGTGTCGATGTAGGCCTGTGCACTATTTAACGGTCCTTCCCAGGGTTTTGGAGCAATAACGAAGTATTTATAACCTGGCTCTGGTAACCGGCGTATTCCTGCAATACCACCAAAAAACCAATCAACTACACTGCCAAACATTTGATGATTATGAGAGTTCATTTCCGGACCTGTTTTATATTCCCAAAGTTCCCATAATGTTGTGGCCCCCATTTCTATCATATAACCGTAACTCGGGAAGTCTCTTTGTAAAACAACTTTGTAAGCAAGGTCTGCCATACCCGAATCATTCAAAACATCATAGACATATTTAGCACCTAAAATACCACAATATAGATGTCCATTTCTTCTGACTTCTATTTCTTCTCTCAATTTCTTCAATGCAAGTTCGCGGTATTCACCCTGTGCAATCCCAAGGAATAGTGGGAATATTTGCTGGAATTGTGTTCCTTCATAAAGATTTCCATCTTTATCTTTACCGTAGCAGTAGTAACCTTTTTCCTTATCAAAATACTTATTATTAAACGCTTCTGCTACTTTTTGTTTCTTTGCATTAAAATAGCCTGCATCATCTTGTTTTCCCAGGACACCTGCAAGTTCTTCCAGAACGACAGCGGTCCAATAATAACAACCTGTTCCTATCGGTTCCATAGGTGATTTTTCAAGTGAAACCCAATCACCATAGTGACAATATTCCATAAGTCCATCTTTTTCATCCCTTTCCATTGATTTAAACCAACGAACAAGATTGTCATAATGCATTTCAACAACTCGACGGTTCTGGTAGTATCTCCATGAATACCATGTAATTAGAGGATAAGCAATTGCCCAGGGCGGTGATCCTTTTCTCTCACCCCAGATATTCGCAGGGCATGTATCCGGGACATAACCTTCTGGACTTTGAGAATCAGCAATATCCCAAAGCCATTTTTGATAGTACGCGGCTACATCAAAATTCATAATTGTTGCTTCAGAAGCAAGGTGAGCATCGCCCATCCAACCCATTCTTTCATCTCTTTGTGGACAGTCTGTTGGAATACTCATACTGTTTCCACGAATAGCCCAAAGAACTATATCCCGTATGTCGTTAATTAAAGGATTATCACATTCAAAATGCCCAGATTTTGCAAAATTCGTATGGAAAACTTGTGCCTCCAATTTGTCTTCCGTAAGTTCACCTGGATAACCTGATATTTCTGCATAGCGATAACCATGTTGGGTAAAACGAGGCATATATTCTTCTTCACCTTCACCTTTAAGAATGTATTCATCTGTTACTTTTGCACTTCTAATGTTTTCTACATTCAATCTTCCATCTTCATACAACAATTCAGCATGTCTCATTTTTATTTTTGTCCCTGCGGGACCTTGTGCTTTTATTTTGATTACCCCTGTCATATTCTGACCAAAGTCAACAATATATACTTCTTCATTTTTATCAGGTCCACCATCGCTTCTCTTAGTTATTGACCTTGGCTTCAACTGTTCAACTATTTGTATTGGAGGCATTACCTGGGCTAACAAGTTTTCTGGAATATGTTCTGACAATTCAACGGGTAACCAACCTGAGTCATCATATTCGGGCATGTCCCAACCTTTTTTTTCTAATCGTGCATCATATATTTCTCCATGATATAAACTTTCACTTACAATTGGTCCTGTACTTGCTTTCCATGTTTTGTCTGTAACTATTTTTTCTTTTGTTCCATCTTCATATAGTACATGCAACTCAAGCCAACCTGTGCATGTTTTTTTCCACCAACCGTGTCCTAACATCATCCCTACTGCATTTTTCCCTTGCTTTAACAATGGAGTTACATCATGAGTGATATATAGGGTTCTTTTTTCAAATACAGTATACGCCGGGTCTAAAATATGGTTTCCTACCTTTTGCCCATTAATATGCAATTCCACATATCCTAACCCTGATACATAAGCACGGGCTTGTTTTATAGGTTTTTTGATTTCAAAAACCTTTCTTAACATGGGGGATATTCTTTTTCTTTCATATTCTTTTCTTTTGTCGTCTTTTTCCGGTTCTTCATCTTTTTCGGGATGTCGTATCCATTTTGCTGTCATTTCTTCTTTTGGATTGAGAAAAGCGGTCTCAAAAAAAGCAGGAGTGCTATATTGAGTTGTCTTTCCATTTTGATATGTTACTTTTACTCTCCAAAAATATCTTGTAAAACTTTCAAGGGCAGGTCCAGCATATTCAATATGAACATTTTCTCCAGAATTAATATCTCCTGAATCCCATATATCGGGTTTATTTTTTTTCAAACTATCTAATGACTTTGAAACTTGAATTTGGAATGATTTTTGAAAAATATTATGTCCTTTATCCGACAGTATCCAACTAAAACGAGGAACAGAGGTATCTATTCCGATTGGATTTGTAAGATATTCAACTCTCAGGTTTTCTGGGGGAGTTTGTGGATACGCTGTGGAAGGGATTATTGAAATAACCATACTAAATACAATTGGGGTAATGAAGGAAAGTTTTAACATATTGTATCTCCTTATAATAGTTTTTTATTCGAAATATTTACATTTTATTTTTACAATAGTGTTACCAAAATTATAAGCAGATATAATCTCAAAATAAATACCCTCTTTTTCAAATTTGATTATACCAAAACTTGCCTCATTTGCTCTGTCTATTTTTTTCTTCAAATGTCCTGGGTTAAAAAAGACTTTATTTTTATCTTTTTTTATAATTGGTGTATGAGTATGTCCATAACAAAGAATATGACATTCTTTCCCTGAACTATTTAATATTATGTCTAAGGTGTGTGCAAAAGCAAGTTTAACCATATTTATTTCTTCAATAATAATTTTTGGGGTTTTCCAATTATTAAACTGGTCACACCATAACCCCGGAACCACTTTCACTGGTAAACTCAAAGAAATTAAATATTCTCCATCCTCATAATTGTCTCCAAGATGATAAATCGTATTGACTTGTTCTTTTTCTAACAAATAATTACAAACCTCTGTCATCAAAAAGTTGTTATTGTGTGTGTCACTAATAATCCCTATTTTCTTGATTTCCATCTTGACCTTTCTTGTATTTTTATTTTACATTTATTATAATATTATTTTTATATTTTTATTAATTAAGAGTATTATATTACATTAAAATAGAAAGGATAAGTTATGGGAACAAAAGGTAGAGAAATTGTTAAGATGGATGTTGAACATCTGTTGACCCTATTAAATAGAGCCTATGCTGATGAATGGTTTGCCTACTACCAGTATTGGTTAGGAGCAAAAGTTGCTAAAGGTCCGATGAAAGAAGCGGTTATGGCAGAACTTTTACAGCATGCTGGTGATGAATTGAGACATGCAGATATGATTGCTCAAAGAATTATTCAATTAGGTGGGGCTCCAGTTGAAAGCCCAAAACAGTGGTATGATATGGCCAATTGTAGTTACGATCCGCCAAGCGACCCTTATGTTCGTGTTCTCTTAGAACAGAATATTAAAGGGGAACAGTGTGCAATTCAGACATATAATACTCTTCTTGCGGAAACGAAAGAAGGAGACCCAGTAACTTATAACATGGTCTTACAGATACTTCAAGATGAAGTTATGCACGAGGAAGATTTACAGGCATTGCTTGAAGATTTAGACTTGATGACATCAAGAGGATAATATTAAGTTATAAGTATTTGCCATTAATATCCCCTTGTTTTTTAAATCGATCAGGTGTGCTTTTAACTGTTGTCTTGCTAATATAAGCCGTTCTTTTGGAACATCATCATAAGAAATCTTCAGTAATTCATCAAAAGTTGTTATACCTTTTTTTATGTTCTCGTAGATTTTTTTTTCTCTTTGTTTTCTATGTTTTATTAATTTCTCAATAATTATATTGCCTGGCATAAAAAACCATGGAACTCCATGGCCCGGAATCAACAAATCAATTTTTAGTCTGTTGAGGTTTTCTAATGAATCCATATATTCAGACATTGAACCTCCGTCATCAGGGTCTATAACAACAGGTCCTTCAGAACTTATCATATCGCCTGCAATTAACGTTTGTGTTGTTTCCTCGTAGTAACAAAGATGCCCTTTAACATGACCGGGAGTTGGAATTGTATTAATTATCCATGGGAACATCATATCCCCTAAAACAAACTTTTCATCTTTTTTTATTATCTTATCAACAGGAATAATCTTTTTTTTTGCGGTTTCAAATGATGCATATATTGGAATATCAAAATATTCTGCGATTAAAGTTGATCCTTTAGCATGGTCTAAGTGTTCATGTGTTATAAACACACCTATGATTTTTGCTCCTACTTTTATAAAATGTTCCAGCCAATAAATCATTTTTCGAATACTTTCTTCCTCTCCCAATCCAGGATCAATAATAACCATCTCTTCTTTTCCAACAACAACTGAATTGACATTTATAAAGAATGTTTGTGCCGGCGCAGGTAATGGAAAAACATGTATTCCAGCACGAGGATGAAAATAGGAATATGCATTATTTTCCCAAGGTATTTTTTTTAGATAATTAAATGCTCCAGGAATTGAAAAGCCCTCGATTTGTTCTAAAATAAAAGCAACAGGTGTAGAAAGAGATATTTCTTTTTTATGCCACCTATACAAAAGATTTTTAGGTGTATCCCATTCGATCAAATCAACCTCATTATCTTTTCTGATGTTAATTTCATGGAACTCTTGTTTCCATTCTATAAAGAAAAAGTAAGTCTCAAATCTTTGTGGTAAACCCGGAGGTGTTATCCATGGCCCTGAAAAAAAATACTTATCAACAATCAATTCAATATTAAATCTTTTTTGAATTTCATTAAAAAATATTTCTTTCTTATGTAATTTCTCCCATATTTCAATTAATTCATTTTTACAAATATTTTCACTTATTTGAATTGGTAAATAGCCTGTTTCTTCAAATGTTTCTCTAATTGCACCAACAAGAGCACTTTTAATCTTTTCATTACAAAAACCACACACCATACATTTTTTATCTTCATCCTCAACACTTCCACCCGGAAATGCATGATGCCCCGGTAAAAATGTCAAGTTATCTCCCCTTTTTATAATCAAAACTTTAATATCGTCTTTATCCCTTTTCCAAACAATACAAACACCTGCAAGTTTTGGGGACTTTATATCCATTTATTTATCTCCATAATTTTTAATAAAATATATTGCTTATCAAAAAAATTATACTTTTTTTATGCTATATCATGAGGTTTTAATGTTTATTTCTAAAAGATTTGAAAATTATGAACTATCGGGTGAACTAAATCCAATTGCTGAGGCATATAAGAATTATCTTTTACAAGGAAAAAATTTTTTTGACCTTACGCTCTCTAATCCAACAAAAGCTAATATCCATTATCCAGAAACTGAAATAATAAAAGCATTATCAAAAAATACTTCTTTACTATATGAACCCATTCCTAAAGGATTACCTATTGCAAGAGAATCTGTATCTCAATACTATGCTTCTCTTGGTTTTTCTATTTCTCCTGAAGATATATTTTTCACATCAGGAACATCAGAAGCCTACTCTTATTTGATTAAACTTTTTTGTAATCCGGGTGATGAGATACTTATACCAGCCCCGTCTTATCCATTACTCGACTTTATTGCTTCATTAGAACTTGTAAAAGTAATTCCATATTTTTTAGAGGAAGAAAACAATTTGTGGACATTTTCAAAAAAGAAAGTTGAAAAATTGATTAATAATAATACAAAACTTTTATTCTTTATCCAACCGAATAACCCCACAGGGAATATACTCTCATCTAATGAAATAGAAGATTTAATTTCAGTTTCAGAAAAACATAACCTTGCAATTATTATCGATGAGGTATTTCGAGACTATTTTTTTAACAATGATATACCTAAATTACTTTCATCCATTAAAGTACCTGTATTTACTCTAAATGGTATTTCAAAAACTTTAGCATTACCTCAATTAAAATTAAGTTGGATAATCTGTTCCTGTCCTAAACGAATAAAAAAGGAATTATATGAAGGGTTAGAAATAATTTCGGATACATTTCTTTCTGTAAATATACCTGCTCAAGTAGCATTACCCGATTTATTTCAATTAAGAAATACAATACAATCCCAAATTAAGAATAGAATAAATTCCAATTTAAACTATGCATTAACTTTATTATCTAATAATAACTCAATAATGCTTTATACTCCAAAGGGAGGTTGGTATCTTGTTTTAAAAATATACAATGCAAAGAATTCTGAAGAAGAAACCGTCATAGATTTATTAAATCATACAGGAGTGTATGTTCATCCTGGGTCTATGTTTCGTTTTCCTGAAAATACCTATCTTATTTTAAGTTTGTTACCAGAAGAGCATATATTTCGTGAGGGTATAAAAAGAATTGCTTCTTACTTTAGTTAATTCTTAACCTCCGGGAAGAATGTAGACATCGCAAACTCTTCTTCAAATCCGGGAATAGTTGACAAATCTATATGCTTAATTTTTTCTGACATTTTTTCCACTTTCACTCTTAAATCTTTGTCTAATAAAGCACATTTTGCTCCTGCTAAACTACTGTTTCCAATAAAACAAATCTTTTCTTCTTCGACTTCCTCAGGAATAATTCCGATTGTCTTTAAGTTTGCCTTGTCCAGATAAAAACCAAATGTCCCTGCTATATATATTTTTTGTAATTCATTAAAATGGACACCTGCTTTCTCTGCTAAAAGTTTTATTCCACACTTTATAGCAGAACATGATAATTGTAGTTGTCTCACATCACGAGCCGATAAAAATACTTTTTTTTGGGTACCTTCAAATACCTTAAAAATTACATCGTTATTATATGTTTCTAACCTATTTTTAATTTTTTCATGTATATTCTTTTGAATATCTTTTGGCAGTAACATTCTCCCTGTAATATCTATAACCCCCAATCTTAAGAGTACAGATAATAAATCTATTAGACCACTTCCACATATACCTAAAGGTTCTTTATCTCCTATTACTTTTATATCTATATCACCATTTCTATAACTTACTTTTTCTATAGCACCTAATGATGCTCGCATACCACATTGTATTCTTCCACCTTCAAATGCAGGTCCTACTGCAGTGGATGTCGCCCATAATTTTCCATTGTTTGAGATAACAATCTCTCCATTTGTTCCTAAGTCTATAAAAAGGAAAGAAGATTCCCTTTGCAGGTTATCTAATGATAGTAAACCAGCAGTAACATCCCCTCCAACAAAACCACCAATAGCAGGAAAAATATATACCTCTGCCTCTGAATGTGTACTCAAGTTTATTTTTTTCGAAGGTATAGAAAGGCTTTTTATAAAAACGGGTATAAAAGGATATTCGCCGAGTGATAATGGACATATTCCTAAAAATAGATGTAACATTGTCGTGTTACCTGCAACAACAATATCATAAATATCATTTTCTGTTATACCCGCGGTTTTTGTAAGTTGTGAAATAAGATTGTTAATTACTGATATAACTCTTTTCTGTAATAAAATCAATTTTTCTTCTGATTGTACAGCGTAGGATATTCTACTTATAACATCATCACCATATAACACCTGTGGATTTAATTCTGAAATTTCCCCTATTGTTTTTCCAGATATTAAATCAATCAATTCTATACCAATAGATGTTGTGCCTAAATCTATAGATAAACCATAGATACCGAAAAAATCCTTTTCCTTTTTTATATCTAATATTTTTTTTTCATTGTATACCAAGACATAAGATTTTGAAATATCTTTTTTTATATTGGCTATTTTCTCCAAAATAGTAATAGATACATCCTTTTCAGAAATCTTACTAAAAAAATAATCGAGGTAAGACCTTGAATTTCCTATACTATTTTTCCCAATATCAAGTTTTATTACTTTTACATTTGGATTATTTCTTGTAACTATTTTAATTTGATAAGGTTTTTCGTATTTGTATATTTCTGTTTGTTTTTCTATATATATTTGAGGCAAATGGACAATAACATTCTTCTCAACTTTGAATTGACATGAATTAATATAAAAACTCTCTTTTTTTTCATCTTCGAACTCTACTTTCACTAAGCATTTACCACATATCCCTCTTTTACCACAGGAGGAGGGAATTATGAATCCGTTCTCATATAAAATATCTATTAAATAACTCCCCTTTGGGACTTTTATACTTTTATTTACTGGCATTACTTTTAGTAATATATCGTCCAAAATATACTCCTTTTTTGATACACCGAATTCCTTATATTTTGTATGTTATTATAAATAAAAACTTGATATAAATCTTATATTTCGGAATTATATTTTTTATGAAAGGGTTTTGGTATTTCTTACCAGCACGATTCAGGTCTGTTATATCTGCATGGATAAATGATCCTGTTTTTCCAACTATTCTTCAAATAGAACCGACAAACCGTTGCAATCTTAAATGTATTATGTGTCCTCATGGTTGTAACAAGATTTCTGAATACAAAGACTTATCTTATACAGTTTTAAAAAAAATTATCGAAGAGATATATGAATATGAATTTTTAAAAGGTGTTCATATTCAGGGATTAGGTGAACCCCTCTTGTATCCCGAACTACTTGACACAATTAAATTTTGTAAAGAGAAAAATTTAGAAACCTACTTTAATTCGAACTTAACAATTATGTCAGAAGAAATAGCCGAGAAATTGGTCGAACTTCAGCATGATAAAATTGCAGTTTCTATTGAATCTGTTGACCCAAACTTATACTTATGGATAAGACCCGGTTCAAAAAATCATTCATTACAAAGGGTGCTACATAATATAAATACCCTTTCAGAAATGAAAAAGAAACATAATTCTAAATATCCAATCATTGCGGTTCATTCTATACTATTTAAAAATACAATCCATCAAATTCAAGATATGGTCCGTGTTTTGAAAGAAAACGGTGTCGATATACTATGTTTTCAGCATTTAATTACAATTGGTTTGCCGGATGATAAAGCACTTCCTTATGGAATACCTATAAAAGATGAATGTGTGTTAAATATGTCCGTAGAAGAAAAAAAAGAGATATTACAATTAATCCGGTCCTTAAACTCGTCTGATTTTGGAGTTATACCACCTCATGATTTTGATTCACTTGATGAGGTATTACCACCTCGTGAGGGGGTAATCACCTGTTTTGATTTATGGCAAAAGCCTACTATACTGGCAAATGGTGATTTTATGCCCTGCTGTTATACTCTTGGCTATTACCAATTTTTGATGGGTAACATTTATGAAACAGATTTTAGAACTATATGGTTTAATGATAAATATAAGGAACTTAGATGGCAACATGTTTCAGGAAAACTTAATTCTGTCTGTGCCAATTGCAGTCAGTTATACCAGGTTGTGCATCCTTCTACAAAATTGTTTTTTGAAGGTAAAATAAATAAATTTAGTTTTTATCCAAATACATTTTTAGGAACTCAAAAATATTCTTTTTATTGATGTACAAATGCATATATGTCATGTATATAAGGATATATATCCACCAATCGTTGGTGGAATAGAGAAATTCATTTCTCTGCTGGTTCAAGAACAAAAACAGTGGGCAAAAATCACGGTTATTGTTTGTAGCAGAAAAATTCATTCTTACAAAGAAAGCAGAGAAGGAATTGATTTTATCTATGTTGGTGAATGGGGACGCCTTTTAAGCAGTCCAATTTCTCCTTTATTCCCTTTCTTTATAAAGAATATTAAACCGGATTTATTTGTTGTTCATTCCCCTAATCCGTTGGCTGAGTTGTCTGTTTTAATTGGGAAACGAGGAAGACCCTATGTGGTTCGGTATCATAGTGATGTTGTTCGACAAAAACTTACAATGAAATTGTATAGTCCGATTTTCTATAATTTTTTAAACAAAGCAAATTTTATAATTCCAACAAGCGATATATACGTAAAAAATTCCCCTTTTTTAAGTTCTTTTTGGGATAAGTGTAGAACATTGCCGTTAGGTATCGATTTTCAAAAGTTCTTACAACCTAATAATCAACAGGTAAAAGAAATACAATCTCGATATGGTTCGTCATTTGTTTTTTTCTGTGGAGTTCATCGTTACTACAAAGGTATTCATGTTTTAATAAAAAGTGCCCCATATATATCTGTCCCTATTATAATTGCAGGAGACGGTCCAGAAAGAAGGAAACTTGAAGAAATGGCAAAATATATCTCCTCAAAAAATATACATTTTATAGGAAGCATTTCCGATACCGAACTTGTCCAATATCTACATGCTTGTTCTATCTTTGTTTTTCCTTCGATAGCAAGAAGTGAAGCTTTTGGCTTATCTATAATTGAGGCTCATTCCGCAGGAAAGCCTGTTGTTGCTACAAAACTTGGTACCGGTGTAGAATGGGCAAATCTGGATGGAATTACAGGTATAAATGTTCCACCAAATAACGAACTTGCTTTAGCAAATGCTATTCAATTTTTATTAGATAATAATGAAATTAGACAAACAATGGGTCAAAATGCCCAAAAAAGGGTTCAATCAGAATTTGATATAAAAATAACAGCCCGTAAAGAATTTGATTTATATCGGAGTGCAATAAATTAATGGATTTATTCTCACTAATATATGCTTTCGCAATATTTGTTTCATTTATACTCTCTCTTTTTTTAACAGAGTTGTTTCGTCAATTTGCTATTGCACATAACATATTGGACCATCCCCACGGTAGAAAAACACACAAACATTCTACTCCTTTATTGGGAGGGGCAAGCATTTTTCTTACATTCCATATTTCTCTTTTTATCATTTTCTTTTTGTACTTATTTTCTTATGACTTCAGGGAAGCATTACCGGGAAGTTCTATGTTTAATTTTTTGGGCTTGGGTTCTTTCCAAAAAGTTATAGGAATTCTTTCAGGAGGGGTTATTATATTTGTTTTAGGGCTCGTGGATGATTTAACGGTTCTAAATCCCTGGGTTAAATTAGCAGGACAAATCCTTTCTGCATTTCTTTTAGTATGTTCGGGTATTCGAATCGAGATGTTCTATTTCTCAAATTGGATATTATCATCTTTGATTACGATTGCATGGATTGTTTTATTAACTAATTCATTAAATTTACTCGATAATATGGATGGTCTTTGTGCGGGCATATCTTTTATCTGTGCCCTTGCCTTTTTCTTTTGTATCCAACCTTATGATGAATTTTTATTAAGGTTGTTATTAATGATTTTTGCAGGTAGTGTTGCTGGGTTTCTGTTTCATAATATAAGTCCGGCAAAAATATTTATGGGTGATGCCGGAAGTATGTTTTGTGGTTTTTTCCTTTCCACTGTAGGCGTATTGGGAACTTTTCATCTCGAAGGAACACCATCGAGGGTAGCTATTTTAGCTCCTGTAGTTATCCTCAGTGTTCCTTTATTTGATACCTTCAGTGTGATATATCTACGCTGGAAAAACAATCAGCCCATCATGTTAGGTGATAAAAGACATTTCTCCCATCGTCTTGTTGAATTAGGGATGACTTCTCGTCAGGCTGTTGAGTTTATTTGGCTTGTAGGGATTATATCAGGTATTAGTGCCCTTTTCCTGCCCATGTTGAGTTATAATTTTAGTATTTTCATTATACTTCAAGTATTGGGAACGTATATTCTCATTGTACTTTTAATGAATGCTCCAAAGAATACAAATGGAAAGTAATCAAAGAATCTGGATTTTATATGAAAAAACAAAAGAAAACACCAAAAAAAATTGTTCAAGAACCGATTACCAAGAGTTTTGAAGTTTTTCAAAATAGTTTGACACTTGACAAAAATCTTTTTGATTTTCCTCTTAAATATGTTTATTTTATACTTGGTATAACTATTTTATCTAGTACTGTCATACTATTACTTTCTTATCTTAATACATTAGACACAATAAAACCTTGGTTTTTATCTTATTTTGATGTATTGAATTTTACAAGGTATTCCAGGGGAAGTACAGATATTGGTGTTGTACTGGCATCTCTTGTAACAGTTATAGGTCTTGCCATTATTCATCCTGTTTTTGGTATTTGTGGTATAACACTAACACGATGTTGGCTTGATGGTTATACTTATCCTACTGACAATACCTATTTTGTATGGGCAATTATTTTTATCTCTCTTTCTTACCTTATAAGAACCTTATTCCAAAAACAAGTAATAAGGCTGGATGTACATACAATCACGCTACTATTATTTATTTTGTCATTAATAGTTTTACTTCCTCTCTCTCGACAAATAGGAAAAAGTTATCGTCATTTCATTTTATGGGCGTCTTATGCACTACTATTCTTATCTACCTATGGAAGCACTAAAACAACTTCACATAAGAACATCCTAACATGGGCGATACTAATAACTCTTGGATTGCAAACATGGTACGCATTTTTTCATTTTCAATATGTACTGCCTTTTTTAAGAAAAAGTCTTTTGTTAGACCCTGCTTTGCGTATTAAGTTTTTTGGTACAACAGAACTTTCAAAAGAACTTATCTATCGTTTTAATATAAATCGCGCTTTCGGAACAATGCTATTCCCAAACGCATTAGGAGGTTTCATAATTCTGTTCCTACCTGTATCTATTTACTGGTTCACTAACTATACCTATTTGGTACTTATACATTGGCAAAAGAAAGTTAATGATTTAAAAGAAAAAAGCAAAACAGATCGATGGATTTTAATTCAAACCGCCATTATCTGGTTTTTATCTACAATTTTAATCTATATTGCCGAACTTTTCCCATTAACATATTCTTTTGAAGAGAGTTCCTCTTTGGATGTCTATATAATGGCTGGATTCGCATCACTTATGAGTCTGATTCCTTCCGGTTTGTTTGCATGGATATGTATAAAAAAAGGATATCAAACAGGCAAGTATTTTATTCTATCTCTTTTCTTTTTCTTGTGTTCATCCTTTTCAGTTTTATCTTTGTGGTTAACCTATTCAAGAGGTTCATGGTTAAGTCTTTTTTTATCAATCTTCCTGTTTTTAATTCTTTTCATTTTCTTCAAATTCTTTTACAAGAACAGTAAGTTACTATCTCTTCAAACGGTATTGCTTCTTGTTCTTATATTTTTATCTTTCATAACCTTTCCTTTTCTGAGAAATATGGCGTTTGCAGAAAATGCATCCCAACAAATTCCAGATAATAATACAGAACAAACAGAAGAAAAAAGTCCCACAACATATTCTGAAAGCATAAATCAAGCAGCGGAAGAAATAATGGAAAGTGGCGTAGGTGTATCGTGGGGACATCTAAGCGACCCTTCATCATTCCGATTGCGTTGGAGTTACTGGAAGGTAGGTTTGAATATGTGGTTTAAAAACTTTTTTAAAGGTGTAGGCCTGGGAAATTTTGCACTTGCATATCCACATTATCAATACTTAGGTGCCGGTGATGTTAAAGAATGTCACAACGGCTATTTACAAATATTATGTGAAACAGGTATTATAGGTGGGGTTTTCTTTCTCTCTTTTATATTAGCAATTCTTTACAAAATTATTTTACATATTAAAGACAATAAAAATTTTTATATTCTTGTGTGGGGTATTGGTATCCTTGCTTTTTTAATCCACGCAGGTTTAGATATCCATTTTTCTCACCCATCCCTTGTAACCTATTTTTTAATAGGACTGGCTTTATTTTTAAATGAGACAAAAATAGAAAAACCCCAGTGTTTTCTTAGAATAAATAATAAAGTTTCTATTTGTACTTCCCTGCTGCTTGTTGCAACATGTATTAGCCTATTTATAATGTCTTTATTCCCATATACAAGGGATTTAATTCGTAGTAGAATGTCCTTTTTGAATGTTGGTAGAGATACGGAAATTCCTCTTGTTTTGAAATCAATAAATTATGTATTCAATGATGTATTTCAATATGCAATCAACAAGACAAATAACCAACCAAAAATGTCGGCAACTATTTTAAAATTTTTCTTTGTTGATTTAAATAAATTACGGATGTTTGGAAATTTATATGTTCCAGAGGGAAAAGGTAGTAACAAAGCAAAACTATTACCTGAAGGTAATCCAATACCTGACAATGCTGTTTTATTAGTAAAAGAACCTTGGCAACTTATAAATCGAATTCGCAATTCAAGTATTAATTATGCTAATTACTTAAAACAAGTTGATAGGATATTCCCTTATCAAGAAGATATTCCTAATTACCTTTCTGAAATTAACAAATTACTATTCTTACATACCTCTTTGGAACTCAATAGCGAAATTGTGAATGCTTCGAGGAGTGAAATGCTTTACTGGGCAGAGGAAGCAATACGAAGAAGTCCCTACAATGGAGACCTATATTATAATTATGGAAAGGCGCTCTGGTTTGCTGGCTTAAAAGATTGTGAAGACATAACAGAACAAAATAATTATATAAAACTTGCTATTGACAACTTCGAAAAATGTGCTTTGTTATGGAAAAATGTTCCTTTTTATTGGGATGAGTATGTTGCCCACATGAAAGATGCTATTGGAGTATTTGAGAAAAATAATTTACCCGAAGAGATAAAAATAATCCAGCAAAAAATAGAAAAATCAGGTCAGTATGTAAAAGATCTAAAGGAAAAGCGTGCAAGATTAAATATCTGGTAAGGATATGGGATTTTTCTAATGAATAGTAATATACAACAAAAAAGAGTTTTTGCTTTAAAAGATATATTGAATCAATATAAGTGTGATGCTTTTCTCAGTTTCTGCCCTATTGATAATCGTTATTTATCCGGTTTTACAGGGTCTACTTCTGCTGTATTAATTACCTCCGATAACTGTTATTTTCTTTCCGATTTCCGTTACGAAGAACAAGCAAGTAGAGAAGTTTTGGGTTTTTCTGTATTGATTGTCTCAGGGGACATCGAAAAAAAATTGTTTGCTTTAATCAATTCATTAAAAATAAAAAGAATTGCAATACATTCTGAAAAAATAAACTTAAGATTATACGAAGAATTGAGAAGAGAGACCAAAGCAGAACTTGTTGAGATAAATAAAGAACTATCTCAATTGCGAATAGCAAAGGATCCTGAAGAAATAGAAATTATCCGTCAAGCATGTAAAATTACTGAAACAAGTGTCTTTAATTGTATTTCTTTACTTAAAGAAGGGATTACAGAACAAGAATTCTCAGCAAATATTGATTATGAATTTCGTAAACATGGTGCAAATGGCTCTGCATTTGAGACAATTGTGCTTTTTGGGAAAAACTCTTCCCTACCTCATGGAAAACCCACAAATAAACAACTTAATATTGGAGATATTATTCTTATTGATTGTGGTTGTTTTTACAAAGGATACTGTTCTGATTTAACTCGTACCTTTGTATATGGTGCAGTTCCTGGAACATGGTTTGTAGATATATACGAAACTGTTTTATCAGCACAGTTGAGTGTTCTATCTATATTAGGTCCTAACAAAAAGACAAATGAAATTGACTATATTGCGCGTTATTCTATAATGGGAAAAGGAATGGGAAAAAATTTTGGTCATGGATTGGGACATGGTGTAGGGCTTGAAATCCATGAACCCCCAAGATTAAATACAGACAGTTCATCCCTACTTAAACCTGGATTTGTTATTACAATTGAACCAGGGATATACATTCCTAATAAAGGCGGTGTTCGTATAGAAGATACGGTACTCATTACCGATAATGGTCATGAACGATTAACAAGCTCATCAAAAGAATTAATGGTTATTCCTGTTCAATAACATTATTTTATATATCCAAAACTTTCAGGCGGTAGTAAAATTTCATTTTTATTTATTTTAATCTTTTTGTATATTAATATATCTTTATTATTATCATTAGTGTACTTATATAAGTGTTTGCAATTTATTTTGTCGCATATTGTTATATTTTGTTCTTTTTTTGATAAATTGGCCCAAAAATAGGTTTTGCCTACTTTCGCAAATTTAACATAAATAGGTTTTGATGATATGGCATAATAAATCTTATCATTTGGGTATGTGTTGTTTGTAAATATTTTTACACCATCAAAGATTGGAAACAATTGCCAATTCTTATCCGCATATCCCCATAAACCTATTCTCATAGGTTCCCCCAAACCCGGATATCTTACTTCTTGCAAACACCATATACTAAATCCTGTTACTCCTTGATTTAATCCATCAATAATTGACGCTACTGTATATAAGGCCCCCTTGTATTCCTGCATTATAGGATTTATTGAAGGCGGTTGAAATCTTTTGTCTACTATTCCAAATTCCGTAACTACGAATGGCTTATTTTTATTTATACTTTTTCTTTTCAATAATTCTTTCCGGTTTTTAAATAGTTCGTTTGAGAAATAAGAAGTACTATGATGCCAATAAAAATGTGAAGCCCAAATATCCACAATGTTGCTATATTCCTTATCATTTACACAGGCACTAAACCAATCTGTTCCCATGGCGTCATCACTACCGATAATTTTGAGATTGAGCCCATTTCTAACAAACTCTTCTTTCAACATTTTTTGTAATTCAATAAATCTTTTAAATCTATTTTCTTTTGTTTCGAAAAAATAATTTGGTTCATTGGTTAAAGTAAAATATTTTAGATTGTTATATTTTTCTTTTTTAATGAGATAATTTAAAAGTTCGATAATTGTATTTACTCTCTTTTTCTTATCTTCCCATGTATCTTTCATACCCCAGTCAACACATGTAATATTTACATCAGTATGTAAATTTTTATAATCTTCTAAAGTTTTACACAAACTCTTTATTCCATCACTTTCAAATGTAAAGGTTTTTCCATCATCTGATGGATTCCAATCTTTGAACCAAACAAATGTCCGAACCCAATGAGGTCTTAAATCCTTTAGTCTATTTACTCTAATTTTTATTGCCTCTTCGTCTACACCTGAATTTCTATTGTTTATATCGTAAAATCTTCCATCATCTTCTACCCCAAAACCAATTAAAGGTTGTTTTTGTGGTTGCTGGTTTATGGTTATAATTACATTTTCCGTATTGTCATCTTCATTTCTCAATGAGCATGAAATATTGGGTATAGTACTTTCAATTTTTCCTTCATTGTGTATATATATTGATACCCTTATATTCTTTGTGTTTATTGGTGTTTTTGCATATAATTTTATAGGAACAAATTGTGTTGTAGATTCTGTTAATCTTTCTTCAATATACTCCAGTCTTTTTCCTTCTTTATCAATAAAACTCAGGGTAAGTCCTGCACCAATAGATTCTTTTTTCCAAAGTAACCTCATATTTGCTGTTGCAGAGACAAATTGCTCTTCTTTTACAGGAATATCACGGTAAATATAATTCCACTTGCTTTCCTCCTTGTTCTCAAAAACAGTTATTTCAAATACCTTTTCCTTATTATTCTCTGATATTATTTTTTTTTGTATTAATGGTCCTGAAGTAAGCCATTGTGATACATTATCTACAACAGCACAATCGGTACTATTAAAAAGTGAAGCGAGCATAAATATCAATGTGAGAAAGTAGGACATAGGATTCCTATTATTATTGGTCTTTTTCTATTTTACCCCTTGTAAAAAGGTCGTACAGTATAGGTATCACTATTAAAGTTAATACTCCACTAAATGCAATACCTCCTATACTTGCAATTCCCAAATCTGTTCTAATTTCACTTCCCAGGCCTTTTCCTGTAGCAATGGGTATCATACCTGCAACTGCGGCTAATGTAATCATAAGGATGGGTCTAAATTGTTCTTCAGCAGATTGGATCATTGCTTTATGTCTTGAAACTCCGGTAGAAACAAGTTGATTTAATCTGTCTATAATAAGTATGGCATTATTTACAACAATTCCTGATAACATCACAAAACTTAACAAAACAAACATTGATATAGAATATCCCGTTATATATAGAGAAACAACAACACCAATCAAACCCAAAGGTAAGGTAACTAATATAAAAAAGGGTTGTTTGAACGATTCAAGAATAGCAGCCAATACAAGTATAATCAGGACAATAGCGATTATACCTGCCCTTGCAAATTCTTGTTGTGCCTCTACCATTACCTCATTTTCACCGAAGAAATAATAATCATATCCCTGGGGCAAATCACCATATTTCTTTACAACTTCTGTCAATTCTGCTACTGCGGTTCCTAAAGGTTTTCTTGATGCTAATCCAGCAAATAATTTTTCAATCTTTCGTTTATTCTTTCTCAATACATTTACTGGGGCTACTCTTTCTTCTATTTTTGCGACTGCAGTTAAATTAATAGGTTTACCGGGGGCTCCGGGCAACAGAAAATTCTCTACCTGTTGTTTTCCTTCTATCTCGTCTAATTTAACTACAATATCATAATTCCTTCCCTGTTGTTTATAAACACCTGCGGTAATTCCTTCGAGATTTCCACGAAGAAGCATTCCTAAGACGACCGGTGGAAAGTTTAAATCAGCAAGCAATGGTTTGTTGGGATATATCTTTAATTCAGGCCTACCAATACGAATACTTGTATCAATATCTTTCAGACCTTCCAATTCTTTTGTATGTGATTCTATTCTTTTAACTATTTTTTGTATCTCTTCTCTATCTTCTCCAAAGATTTCCAATTCTATAGGAACAGATTGTCCTCCCACGGCGGTTGGACTACCTACTCTGTATTGGCAATCAGGATATTTCTCTAATAGTTTTCTAACCTTTTCCTTTAATATATCAATTGGCATATCGGGACGCTCTGTTTTCTCACTGAAAACTAATAGAATTTGTGCTACAAAGACACCTTCGGATGTTTGACCCATCATACCCTGAATTTTACCTACAGAGGATAGAACATGTTTTAAATAAGGCAATTCTTTAACTTTTTCTTCGACTTCTTTTACTCTTTTTATTGTGTTTTTTAGACTATAATGCGTCGGATATTCTAATCTTATAAAAAGTGAACCACGGTCAGGTTCTTCAAAAAAACCAAAACCTATTTTTTGAATTAGATTAAAGGTAAGAAGGAATATCACAACTACACCAATCGTAAATACAAACGATGCCCATCGTCTATGTTCAAAAAACTTAAGCGTTCCTACATACCCTTTCCGTACAAAATCTAAACATATATTAAACATTTGTTCTACTCTAAAAATTATTCCCTGTTTATTAGTTGATTTTAATAAAACTGACGCAAGCAATGGGGTCATTGTAAAGGATATAAATAAGGATACCGCTGTTACTATAATCATTGTCCACGCAAAAGGTGCTAAAAATAGACCTATTTGTGAGCCCATTATAGCAATCGGAAAGAGTACAACAAGATTTGTTCCGGCACTTGCAAGCACAGCTACAAAAACACGATTGGCCCCTTTTATCGATGCGTCCTTTGGGTCTGGATTTTTCTGGAATTCTGTCATTATGCTTTCTAACACAACGATAGAGTTTGTAACAAGTATTCCAACAGACAAACCCATTGAAATAAGTGTACTTACATTCAGGCTATAACCCAGTATTCCGATAAAAAAGAGACCTACAATTATTGTTAATGGCATTGTAATACCAATAATAAATGTAAGTCGAAAATTATATAGGAAAAAGAATAATATAAGAGCCGTTAAGATAATTCCCTGAATAATATCTCCTGTAGTACTATCCACAGTTGCTTTTATGAAACTTCCCTCATCATTTACCCAGACCAGTTCTATTCCTGTTGGTAAAATATTTTGAATACCCTGTATAGCAGAACGGACGGATTTAACCACACGCACTGTATTTGCTTCGGCCCTTTTGACAATACGTATATAAATACATGATTTTCCATCAAGGAATGCGGATTGTCTAATTTCTTTTGAACTAAAAACAACTCTTCCTACATCTTTTATATAACATCTCGAACCCTCTTTTGATACGATAGGTAAAGTTTCTAACTGCTCTATCTGGTGGTACTCCGCATCATATTTCACAGAATACTCCGTGCTATCTTCCTTTATTCTGCCAGAAGGAATCAATCGGACCCCTTTTTGGATAGATTCAACGATGTCTAATGAAGTTAATCCTCGTGAAGCAAGTTTATCCCTATCTAAAAGGACATGAACTTCTCTCTTATCACCACCAATCAATTCGACACTTGCCACTCCCTCGATAGTTGTCAACTTATCTTTTAATTGATTATCTGCATAATCGTATAACTCATCAATGGGAATATCTCCTGTGAGGGCTAAATCTATTATTGGAACTGCATTAATATCAAACTTTAATACTTTGGGTTTTTCTGTCCCTTCCGGAAATTCATTCTGTATAAGGTCTAATTTCTCTCGAACATCATATGCTGCGACATCGACATCTACACTAAGTTGGAATTCAAGAAATGTTTGACAAACATTTTCCATACAGTTGGAGGTTACATGTTTCAACCCATCTATAGTAAAAACTGCATCTTCAATTCTCCGTGCGATATCAGTCTCAATTTCCTCAGGACTTGCACCAGGATATACTGTTACTACTGTTACATAAGGGACATCCACCTTTGGAAAAAATTCCAAACCCATTCTATAGTATGCATCTATACCTAAAAAGGTCAGTCCAATAAATAAGCAACTTACTGCAACGGGTCGACGAACAGATATTTCGGGTAAACTCATATTTATTTCTCCTCCAACACCTGCACGACCTGACTATCTTTAATAAAAGACTGTCCCATCGATATTACTATGTCGCCTTCTACAATTTCTCCCCCAATAACTTCTATCCAACCATCTGTTTCAAGACCTGTATTAACCATTACTTTTACTGCTTTTTTATCTACTACTTTATACAGAAATCGATCTTTACCCTGTGTTATAACACAAGGCTTTGGAACACCTATACCTTCTCTTTCTTCAAGTAGGACATCAATTTTAGCCATCGCCCCCGGAACAACCTTATTGCTATTCGTATTGATATCTACTTTTATCTCAAAAGTCCTTAAATTTGGTAATACTGTTGGACTTTTATAATTAACAGTAAGTGTACTAATTTTTTCATCATTTATAAAAAAGTTTAATTTCGTTTCTTTCTCTTTTACATATGAATAGTATTCAGCAGGCAAAAAAGCCGAGATTTCTAATGTTTCTAAATTATCTATTTTTACAATAGGTCTTCCTCCACCTATAAATTCATTTTTCTCAACAAATTTATAACTCACTTTTCCTGTTATAGGTGCATATACTAACGAATCAGAAAGTGTCTTCTCAGCAATTTTTAAGGCATGTTCCGCTTTCTTCAATTGTTCATTTGTTAACTGACAAACCGCTTCTGCATGTTCTAATCCAGCCTTTGTTGCTTTATATCGTGTCTCTTGAAGTTCCAATGTATCTTTTGAAACAGCCCTCTTTTCAAAAAGTCGCTGGAATCGCTCATAGTCTACCTTAGATTTATCATATTGTGCTTTCATGTTTGCTAAATTAGCGTTTGCCTCGCGGATGGCACATCTTGCAACATTTAAATCTTGTTTGGCAATTTCGAGTGCCTCTTCAAGTTTTATTTTATCTATTTGAAATAAAGGTGTTTGATTCGCAACAACACTATCTCCTTCATCTACAAATAAATCCGTAATAACACCATCTATACGGGCAGAAACAATAACATGTTCTTTGGCTTCAATGGTACCCTGAACCTCTATTGTCCTGGTAAACATCCTTTTCTGAACCGTTTCCACCTTTACAGGAAAGGCCGTTTCTGTGCCATCCCCTTTATCTGCAGATGCAATATTTTTACCACAACCTAAACATATTGAAGTTATCAAAATAATGACAAACAATCTATATGTTACTTTCTTAAAGATTTTTCTCATATTTAGATTTCTCCTCATTGTTACGACTATCTTTCTCTTTTTCTTTATAAATGGAACTTCCTGAATATGTTTTTCCCATAGTATTCCATAAAATAGCAATGGCTACTTGTTCTTGAATCTTCGCATTAATAAGATTAATCTCTGAAATTGTTAATTCATTTTGTACTGTTACCATATCTACATCTACCACCATTCCCTCGTTCCATTTTTCATTCATTTCTCTATGTCTCTCTTTTGAATATCTATATGCTTGTTCGGCTAATTTAAGATCTTCTTTTGCCTTTTCCAAATTTGCTTTTGCCCTAATGACTCCGGACATGAGTGAAAGTGATGTTTCTTCCCTTTCTATAAATGCCTTCTCTCGTTTTGCTCGGGCTATTTTATATTGTTGCACATTTGCAAATCCATTAAACAAAGTCAAAACTCCGTGAAGACCGGACAAAACAGATTGTGAATACATAGTGTATGAATTGGATGTGTATTGCCATTGTGTAAATAACCCTATTAAGGGTAAAAAATTCGTAACTGCCAATTTTATTTCATCATCACTAACTTCGACTTTACGGTCTTCTATCAATATACGAGGGTGATCTTTTAATGCAGCTAATATTAAATCTTCTATGTTCTCTGATGGTTCAGGAATATCTATCTGTTGCGATAATTTTATCTTCTTAATAGGTGAAATACCCAAAACTGTATTAAATTGTGCTCTAATAGTTTTGATTTCCTCCCGACATTGATTTAAATCTCTTTCTCTGGACTGTTTTAATAAAAGAACTTGTTCTTTTTGTGATTGTGTTACCATTCCTTCTTCATAAAAACAATCTATTTGTTCCATTAGTTTATTTGCATTTTCTAATTGGAGTGTTAATGTTTTTTCCATGTTTTCTAATGCTAGTATTTGAAAAAACAAAGCTGTGGTCTGGAGTGCAATCATCTGACATGTATAGTCTTTTACTAAATTGCTGATATCAATGCCTTTATCTCTTAAGTCATATAAAAACCATGTTGCAGGTGCAAAAATAGGAGCTTGTAGCTGAACGGTATTCATACGAATCGTTTGATCCTGCATTGCAGTTGAGAGTGGACCTAAATTAACCATAGGTTGACGGTCGTAATTGACTATCTGAAATTCAGCATTAATCTGCGGTAAAAAATTTGAAAAAGCAATATTCTTTTCTAATCTTGCTATTTTTTGATTTATCCTTGATATTTTTACCTGGGCATTATTATTTAAGGCGATTTGAATGCACTCATCTAATGTCAACTCCTGTTCTAATTTAATTTTTTCTGGGGTCTGTCCTTCTAATACTTCTTGCAACTCATGTATTGATTCTTCACGATACACTTCAGGATTTCTATGGATACACGATGAGAATGCAATTAAAATAAAAAATATAGCAATAATGGTAAAAAAACACGCACATTCTTCTTTTGATAAATACATATATATTTTTATCCCTCTCTTAAATCTAAACCTTTTAATATCAGACTTGTAATATGTTTTTGTAGTTGCGATAAAAATTCCTGTGTGTACTTCTCTGTAATATTTATAGCCAATTTTATTCCAGGCTCTGCAAATACATAAAAAGAGATTTCTCCAAGAATTGAAAATGCCCAAAATTTACATTTTTCTATTGTGTTTCTGGGATTACACTTCATCAAGATTTCTACTAAAGCATTAAATTCTGGAATAAAAGTATGGAATAAAACATTTTCAAATTTTGCAGGTGGTTCGATCAAACTTCGTAACAACAACCGAGAATACCACATTGGATATTTGTCAGATAGATAATTTTGCACTCGTTCCTCTATCAATTTTTTAATTATGCTTATACAATGTTTTTTTGTTGAATAATCAATATCTTTATCTTGTAATATTTTTTGTGCCAGTGGACAACGCACCTGCCATGCTACATATCTTAAAGCTTCAATATATAGATTTTCCTTCGAACCAAAATAATAGTTAATCGAAGCAATATTCACATTGGATTTTTCCGCAATCTCCCTGATTGAAACACCGTCGATCCCGGAATTAGCAAATAGAGGTCCTGCTGTTTCAATTAACTCTAATCTTTTTCCTGTCCATTCTGCTCTAAGTTCTGTCATAATCCTGTTTCTTTCTGTACTTTATTATAACACAAACATTTGTTTAAATCAAACGATTGTTTTAATATTTGTTATACAATATTATTTCCAAATATCCTTTATTTATAATCGCATGAGTTTGCGAATGATATAGTCTCGCAAATGGTCAGGAATGAATTTAATTAAGAAAGATTCAATTTTGGAATCTATACCTACACGGTATCGTGTCTTCGGTCTTCTGGACTCAAGTGCATGACGAACTGCTTTTGCAACTTTTTCCGGTGAAACCGCTATTTTTTCTGCTATATCCACAGACGAAAGTAATGCATTTATTGCTTTTGCATATAGATTTTGCTTTTCTATTGGTGTTTTATCCTGCAGTTTGCTTATGCTTTCTCTTGATTTTTCATATATAGGTGTGCGTATACATCCTGGTTCAATAATCGAAACATTTATATTCCAGGGTCGTAATTCTAAACGAAGGGCATCTACTATCCCTTCCAGTCCGAATTTTGTCGCTCCATATATTGATAAAAATGGTTCGCACCAGAATCCTGAATTAGAACCTATTACTACTATTCGCCCCTGTGAAACCCTTATAAGAGGTAGAAATGTTTGAATCATAACAATTACTCCCAAAAGATTTACTTGTATTTGTTGCTTAATATCTTCTATGGGGAGTATTTCTAATGGGCCCGGTATTGCTATTCCCGCGTTATTTACCAAACCTGCCAATCCTATGTTTTCTACTATTTCTTGAACTCTTTTTTCTGCTTCCTTAATATCTTCCTTTTTTGTTACATCAAGTATAAGGGGTATAATTGCTCTACCTGCTTTCTCTTGCAATTTTTCTCCATCTTCTTTTTTTCGGACACCTGCAAAAACATACCATCCATTGTTTGCCATTTCCAGAGCACTTGCCTCACCTATCCCTGTTGAAGCCCCTGTGATAAGTACATATTTTTTTGTAGTATTTCGATTCATTTTTTCCCTTTTTAACCAATTATGCAAACCATTCTCTTTTCCGGCCTTTTAGGTTGTTTGTTATATCAATCATAGTATTTACATTCCGTACAATCTGGAAATCAAACATACCCACACAAAGAAAATCGGCACCATTCTGCAAAGCCCATTCAAAACCATCTCGAGGGTCAATAGCCCCTCCTGCTAATACTTTGAATGCCATGACTGGTATTTTTGAACGATTTACAAATTCAACATCTCTTTCTGGGAATGCACAAAACATATTATCGTGATATTTATTGTGCTCTTCAGAATTTCCCCCTATAACTTCAAATTCTTCACGGTATTCTTTAGGATGGGCTGACCAATACCTATCATGGTGCATTGTTTTCATATAATAATCGGGTGTAAGGCCTTTCTCTTCACATAGTAATAATCCTTTTAATGCATGTGAGCCCATTCCTACCATATAACCTTGTCTCTTTATTTCTTCCATCATCTTTTCGATTATTTCAAATTTATTGTCTCTTGTTAATTTATCAACCCAATTCCCCTGTATTTGAATTATATCTGCTCCGTAATCAATAGCCTCTTTAATTTGACAAAAATAATCGTTCTTTTCCATATCGGGCGCTACTTGTGAGATTACAATAATTTTACTGCCTGTTATTTTTTTGTATTTATGAAGTATCGGATTTGAAGGAAATCCAATATTAATTGTATTTATACCCGCTTGCTCTGCCAACAATAGTGTCTCAAAAATTTTCTGTTCTGTGTTATATGCCAAAGATAACTCAGATACATATCTTAGGTCTCGTGAATGCACCCAACCTCCTATCATATTCCCCCCTAATACCAGTCGACTAATCTCAAATTTCCCTAATTTACCCTTAGGCAATTGTCCCATCAATTTATCAACCGTTGCTACATTGAGTTTTCGTGTTGCACCCGACAAGACATCAACACCACTCCTCTGATATTTCTTAAATGCTCCATACCCTAACAACGACATCATCGGTATTGTAACAGAATGTTTTAAAGCCTCTCTTCTTGTTATTCCTGTTTTACCTTCCATAGACTCATAATCTTTTTTCTTAAAAATCTCCAACAACCCATATAAACCATATCCTTTTTCACGAATACATATTAATAACAACAATGCTAAAGCCTCAATAATATTCCTGTTTACTAAATATAGATTTCCTTCTGTATTTGGATAATAATAATCCCCGAATGCAGGATATGCAAGATAATAAAGAATTAAAAGAATTATTGCTGATATACAAGCAAAACGAATAGCGATCCCAAGAAATAGAGCCAAACCAATTAGTATAAGTCCGTATATATTTAAGTTATCTATAATTATTAAAGATATTTCTGATGTTGCCATTTTGTGATAAATGTCTGCAAACGGCCCTATAGCGTTTTCGAGATAGCCCTTTGCCGTCCATTGTACGGACACAAACTTGCTTATACCTTCTAAAAAGAAATGCCAACCTATAGCACAACGAAGTAAGGTTATAGACCATTTTCCTCTTATTATCTTCTCCGTAGGAAACATAAACTAAACCCTTTATTATTCAAGTTAGGGAAATATTGTCAATCTACCCCATTTTACTTGAATATGTTTCCTAATTTAAAAGAGAAAAACAACTAAAATGCCTTTATATCCATATTCTTCTTTACTTTCGTAATCTCTGTTAAAAATGGTGGGTATAGCCTAAAACTATTGAAAAACCACCTGTACTAAGTTCCGTATCTTTGCCTATGTGAGACAATAAATCTCCCCTACCCGTATCTTTCATTGTGTTCTTTAGACCAACAACACCTGAAATACTTACCTCATCATTCTCTGTAATTCTCCTTGCTATGCCTAATGTAATATGGTCTTCACATAATACTGGAACCAAACCTGCCAAAAATACATGGTCCTCTGTAATAGGTGAATTACCATGACTAAAACCACTCATAATTCTTGTTTTTTCATTGATTCGATATTCCAATCCTATTTTTGTACAAAATTGATTTACCCAATTAAACCCCCCATCTATTAGATTTCTTCCATATGCGGGTATTCCTTCCCAATCCAACCATTTGAAGTCCAAACTTAATGTTAATTTATCATTAAAATCATAAGCAACCCCCGCATTTATAATTTGTGGCTGGTCAAGTGGATATTTTAATAAATCTCTATATTTTTGAAATCTTTCTGTCCAGTGTCGGGATGTATATGTCGCACCTATTGAAAATCTATCCCATTTTTTATAAACGCTCATATTGAATCCTGCACCTAAGGCATCATCCCATTCAAAATCACCACGAGTAGGTAATAAATTCATTGTAATATGGTCTGTTTTGAAACGGGATATGGAGCCATGGAAACCAACACCAACAGACCAATCATTATCAAATTTATATGCATACGATACTACAAGCCGAGCATGCTGGTAAAACAATCTACGGTCTGCATTGAAAGGTTTTAACAATAGATTTCTTGAACTCTGGTAATCTACACCTGTACCACTGGGAACATATAATCCAAAGCCCAAGGTTCCAGTCTCTAAAGGTATAATCATACCGCCTGATACTATGTTAAATAAACCATCTCCTTCTAACTCTTCAAAACGGTTCCCGAGGATGCCACGGGGGCGCATTTCTATATCGGTTTTCACAACATACCAGTTCATATCTAATCTTTTATCCAATTCGACCATGCTTGCTGGATTCATATAGCACCAATAGGCACTTCTCGGACTTGCTATTCCACTGGAGGCTCTGCCCAATTGGAAAGCATCATTTCCTAATACGAATACTCCTTCATTTGCTAATAAGTCATTGTGAAGCAAAAAGTAAACACTTAATAGAAAAGTTAATATGAGTAAAAATCTTTGAGTGAAGTTTTTTCGGTTTATTTTCATAAAATTTTCCTTTTATTGTAAATATTGTATTTATTGTTTATATGTTATTAATGTTATTATTTTAATATCTGTAATATATTGTAATTATAGAATTATAATAAAGTTATACAATTATACTAATCAATAATTTCAATAATCAAAATAAATTTTTTGTAATTTTAAAAGGTGGGATTTTTGATTAGTCTTTTTTCTTTTTTAATTCCGTTACTATAAACTTTGCGAGAAACCATAAAATTAAAAACCACCCCGCTACGGAACATCCAACTAATATTGATATTAAAAATATCCTAAATTCCTGTGTCATTCTTGTTCCTTTTTAATCATTCTCCAATTTTTTTTGTGAGGAACTAAAATAGGTGGTTTCTCATCATCTTGTATTGTCCCTTCTTTTTTATTATCTTCAATTATATTTTTCTCTATTCTCTTTATATATTTGTTTTCCAATTCTTCTCTAATTTTTTTATTTTCTTCTTCCAAAAGGTTAATCTTATCTTTTAATTGAGCATTTTCTTTTAATAAATCTTCTAATCTTTGTTCTATCTTTTTTATCCCTTCTTCAATATTTTGATTTTCTTTTACTGTTTTTATGGTTACTTCATCACCATTCCTTTTTTCTTCGTAATTTAATACTACATCATCAAACCATGCAGACCCCATTCCCTCTATTACACATCGAACGACAATAAAATCGGTACCCTCGGGAATTGTTATATTTGTAGTTAATTTTTTCCAGTCATTGGTTTCAATCAATACCTCTGTTTTTTTGCTATCGATAATATAAGCAGGGGCTTGCTTCCAGAACTGTATGAGAAAGTACGCTTTATATACTTTTTCTGTTTTAATCCATCCTTCAAAATAAATATCTTTCTTATCAAGACCATTTATGGATACTTTCTGACTCCAATTGTTTATAGGTTCTTTTTGATATGGATATGCATTGTTGAGCATAATCGACTTTTTCCCGCTATAAAAAATTTTTTTATCTATCTTCCCAAAAGAACCTTCTTGAGGTTGAACAAACAATGACCAATACAAAGGGAGTAATTTGTTTTCCTCTTCAAATCCTGAATTCTTTATAAAGTTTTCTGAGTAATTATTAAATTCAATGATAAGGAAATAGGCTACAAATATAGTTGCTATATTTATTCTTTTATATCTAAAAATCATTTTTTAAATTTTTAATGGACACTTAAACCTTGCATTCTAAGTTTTAGGTCTTTGGGTGATGTTGCATAACTAAGTGCCGTTTCTGTGGAAATTCTTTTCTGTGTCCATAGGTCAAATAAAGCCTGGTCAAATGTCTGCATCCCATATTGGTCTTTCCCCTCTTGTATAAGAGATACAATGTCTCGAAATGGTTTCCCTTGTTCTATAAAATCGCGAACCGCTCTTGTTCCAATAAGTATTTCCGCTGCTACACATCTCCCCATTCCTGAGGCTAATGGTAGGATTCTCTGTGATATTACACCGCGCAGAACACTTGCTAATTGTTTTCTCACAAACAAATGTTGATGTGGTTCAAAAAATTCTATAACCCTATTTAATGTTTCAACAGCATCTACGGTATGTAATGTTGATAAAACAAGATGTCCTGTTTCTGCAGAAGATAAAGCAGTTCTTACTGTTTCTGTATCTCGCATTTCACCTATAAGTATTACATCGGGGTCTTGCCGAAGCGCCGCTCTAAGTGCATTAGCAAATGAGAGTGTATCATGTCCTATTTCTCTTTGTGTGATAATGCTTTGTTTATCTCTATGTACAAATTCTAATGGGTCCTCGATGGTAATAACATGGTCTGTTCGTGTATTATTTATTTCATCTATCATTGCAGCAAGGGTAGTAGACTTACCACTTCCCGTAGGCCCTGTAATCAGAATTAATCCATTTCTTAATTTACATAACTTTTTTAATATAGACGGCAAATTTAGTTGATCAATAGTTAATACTTTAAGTGGAATTAGACGCATAACAATACGAATGTGTCCATCATCTTTACAAATATTTACACGAAACCGTGCTTTGTTTTCAAAATAGAATGAGATATCTAACTCAAATACTTTTTCAAATTTACTAATGTCGGGTGAGGAAGCAATTTCATGAAAATAATTTCTTAGGTCTTCATCGGAAAGAATATCTGGATTATCTATTCTTTTTAGGACGCCATCAATTCTTAATATAGGGGGATTGTTATATTTTAGATGAATATCTGAGGCATTCATCTGTATAGCCATTTCCATAAGTTCTCTTAGTGAAATCGTCATCATTCCCTCCTTGTATTTACAAAGTCTTATTTGTTTATTATAGAATATCTTACTACAAAACGTGATTTAAATTACTCATTTGGAATATATCCCATGTCTATTCGTGTATTAATGCATTCTTTCAATTCTCCAGAGGAAAATTTATCAGCAGAAGAATATTTATTTAACAAAAAGAAACAACTTGATGATAGAGATGAAGATATTCTTCGTATCTGGGAAAGTAATACTTATTTTGTTGTATTAGGAAGTTCCCAATCTGTTTTGGAAGAGGTATTTTTGGATAAATGTATTTCTAATGATATTAAAGTTATCCGTAGATGTAGTGCGGGAGGTGCTGTTTTACAAGGTCCAGGCTGTGTTAATTATTCTCTTTTCTTAAACCTTAATAAACATCCACAGATGCGAAATATCCGTAATTCATATTATTTGATTTTATCTATGTTAAAAAAAACTTTATCCGAAGAATATCAACTGGAAACAAAAATTGAAGGAATTAGTGATTTATGTTACTGCAGTAAAAAGATTTCCGGCAATGCTCAACGAAGAAATAGTAGCATTTTGCTACACCATGGCACACTATTATATGACATAAATTTTGAATTGCTGGAAAATGTTTTAAAAATACCTAAAATTCAACCGCTATACAGATGTGGAAGAAGGCATAGGGAATTTGTTGGAACTCTACCGCTCAAAAAAAAAGAAATTGCGGATTGTATTCTTAAAACATTTGCAATGGATAGTTTTTCTTCTTCTTTTTCTGATTTGGAAATAGCAGAAATCTCACAACTTGCTGACATTAAATATAGCAAAAATGAATGGAATTTTAAGAGATAAATTTATTCATTTAGGGATATCGATGGGTTGGCGGTAAATGTAAAATCTGCCGAGTATCCATTCATTAGCCTATAGTATCCTGCTGATGCAATCATTGCACCATTATCCAGACAGTATTTGAAATCAGGGAGAAATACATCTATATCTAATTCTTCAGTCAATCTTTTCCTAAGAAGAGCATTTGCAGAAACACCTCCAGCAACAACCAATCTTTTCATACCTGTTTTTTTAATAGCCATCTTTGTTTTTGTAACTAATACATCAATAGCACTCCATTGAAAACTGGCAGAAATGTCAGAAACCCACTGCGTTGATCTTTCGTTTTCAGGAACTTCTCTCACTTTATATAAAACGGCTGTCTTCAATCCACTATAACTGAATTCTAATGAATTACTATTAGCAAGTCCTTGTGGAAAAGAATAATATCTGGGGTTTCCATTATCAGCACTCTTTTGTATTGATGGACCTCCAGGGTATGGAAGTCCTAATATTCTTGCCACTTTATCAAAACATTCACCGACTGCATCATCTCGTGTATTTCCAATAATAGTATAGTGATGGGGAACCTTACATTCAATTAACATCGTGTGCCCACCACTAACTACAAGAGAGAGAAAAGGGAAATCGGGACTTTTTTCAAGTAGCATTGAGGAAAAAATATGACCTTCAATGTGGTGTATTGGGATAATGGGTATTTTTTTCGACCATGCAAATGCCTTTGCAAAATTAACACCTACTAATAGTGAACCCATAAGACCCGGGCCCTGTGTAACTGCTATTGCGTCTGGTTCGCAATCTGCTTCCTTTAATACTCTATTAACCATTCGTGTGATATGAATTAGATGTTGGCGAGACGCAATTTCAGGAACAACACCACCGAAAGTCCCATGTATAGGGACTTGGCTTGATAAATAATTTGAAATAACTTTTCGTCCTTCTTTAACAATAGCAGCCCCTGTTTCATCACACGATGTTTCTATCCCCAATACATAATTCATTCAAATAACTCCGATATATGGACTAATTCAAAACCTTGTTCTTCTAATTTAGGAAGTTCTTCTTGTAAAACTTTTATTGTTAAGTCTCTAAAATGTCCTATTCCAACTGCTTTTCCTTTTTTTACGGCAATCTTTTTCAACTTTTCTAAATTTTCTTTTATTTTTTCTTTTGTATATTCATGGTCTAAAAAAATATCTCTCTGTAAAGACGATACTCCTACATCACTTGCTACTTGATATGCTTTACTACCTCCTATAACAACACTATCAACAAAAAATAAATCCTTTTCCTTTAGAACCTTCATAAATGATTTTAACGGTTCTTCTGTTAATGTAAATACTCCTCCGGTGTGATTATTTACTCCCTTAACTCCAGAAATCTGTTCCAAAGCATCTTTTGTCTTCTGCTGGATCTCTTTTTCGGACATGTTTATCAGAACTTCACATGGAAAAGAACCCTTTTTTGCTCCCTGTTTGGTTTGCATTGGCATGTGAAGCATTACTTCAAAACCCTTTTCTAATGCTTTCTTAGATAACTCTTTTGTATACCTTGTATCTGGAAGGATTGAAATATTTATTTTATTTGTCAATTCTAATGCAGGGTCTTCATCTGGATTACGAAAACCTCCATCATCTAAAATAATAGAAACTTTGGGTTTCTTTTTTCCACTATCGTTAAACTTATCTCTCTCCTTTTCTTTCGTTAATTCAATGGCTTTCTTTTCTTTTTGAATACTTTTACTCTCATTGAAATATATTATTGGGCCTATATATTCCTCAATATATTTATTAACAGGAAACTGTGTTACTAATGAAGTCTTTATTGTTGAAGTTGTTTCATTAGTAAAATTCTCTAAAAATTTTTGAATATTTATTGTAATTATTTTTTTATTGTCTATATATATACTGTACTCTATAGTATTTTTTCTTTCGTCTTTATTAGTTTTTATGTCCCAGGAGTTGAAATTTCCTGAAATATGTTTTTTTAAGTCTGTTAAAAAAGTATTATCATCTATATTATCAGATAGAAACAGAGAAAATTTTTTATGGAACCACATATCACTTCCATCAGAAATGGGCTCTGGCAAACTTTCCATTATTTCTGTACTCGATACATATTTTTTTAACAAAAAATTTCTTATTACAGAATAGAATTCTTTATTTTTTCTTAAAATTTCACTTTCATTATCGTTTTGTTCTTTTTTAACACCGATGTTTATTTTTGCTATTTTTACTCCATTTACTTCGAGAAAGAATGATGGAATCTCTCCTGTTTCTCCACAATCTTGGTTTTTTATTCCGATACCTGCTTCATAAATCTTTTTCTTTAAAGCCTTTACAGTTTTATCATATACATCAACGGATGATATATAGATATTATATTCACCATCCGTTACCCATTTTTTATTCTCGATTATCTCCTTGTATCCATTGAATTCATTAAGCAAATTCATTTCTTTAATAATAGAATGTATAGATTCGTGATACTGTTTTGAAATATCTCTAATATCGACAATACGGTTATTCTGATAATTAATGTAGATAATCAGGATAAGTAATGAAAAAACTGAGAGAGTTAAAGCACATAAACTTATTATAATAAAAGTATTGATACTACTATGATCTTTCTCTGTTTTTATGGATGAATTTAAAATAACTGACATTGTAACTTCCTGCTACACTTTTATAACATTATGGGAATATCAATCCACTCTACATGTTCAATATTTTCTTTAAGAAATCTATTTCCTATTTTTTTAAATTTTTCTGGGGCATCTGTTACGAAGTATTTAATTCTTTTTTCTTCTATTATTTTTATATCTTTTCTCATTAATTTACAACTTTGTAATAAATTTACCACTTCTCTTGCCGTTTCCTCTGCACTGTCCACTATCTCTATGTAAACCTCACTAAATGTCACCTGTATAGTCCTTTTTAACAATGGGTAGTGAGTACAGCCCAATAGTAATGTATCTATACCTTCTTCGATTATAGGTGTTAAATATTTCCTAGCTACCATAGAAGGAATTTCTCCTTCAGTCCATCCCTCTTCAACTAACGGAACGAATAAAGGACACGCCATAGTGAATATATTTATATCTTTTGCTATATTTTTTATAACTTTTTCATACGATTGACTATTTATAGTGCCTTCAGTACCTATAATACCCACTCTCTTATTTTTAGTTTTTTTTATAACTGCTTTTGCACCGGGTTCTACAACACCTATCACTGGTATTTGTATTTCCCCTTTTATAGTATCTAATGCATAAGAAGAGGCCGTATTACATGCAATTATTAAAAGTTTAATACCTTTATTTATTAGAAAATTTGTGCATGAACGAGCATAACGAATTACAGTTTCCGGTGATCTTGTCCCATAAGGGACCCTTGCTGTATCACCTAAATAAACAAATTCTTCTTCAGGTAATTTCTTCTTTAATTCCGCAAGAACAGTGAGTCCACCTATACCAGAGTCAAAAACTCCTATTTTTAAGTTTTCATTATTCAAATTACTGTACAACATTTATCTTATTCTTTACATATTAAGGAATAATCTGGGTTAAAGGTTTGTAACCAACTAATATGTCGTGGAAATTCTATTTGAGAAACAGAACCTTCAATAAGAAATCGAATGCCTTTTACAACAGTATCAGCAGTTATCTCGCTTTGTAAAAGCGAGTTAACTATTGAATATGTAAATAAAACCTCAAATAAAGCCGTTGTGTTTTTCCCATATTTAGTTATGATGATTGAAGGAAAATCAATTATCAATTCACCTTCAGGTGTCAAAAAGATTCCCCTCGGTATTATATCTTCAGGAATTGGGGATATATATTTTTCTACTTTAATATTTCTCATTACATTAATTATTTGTTTACAGTTTTCCTGATATGAAGATTTCCATTCTATTTGAACTTCTAAAGGATGTAAACAAACTTCTTCTTTTGAAAATACATATATATTGACACTTTTGTTGTATATAGATTTTTTTACTGCATTATTTTGAGGCTTCTGAGGAGATGTATTAACAATTGTATTAATTAATGTTGAATTTTCTTGTATCAATTCATAGATCATAATCAATATAACAAGAAACGCAACTATTGTTATAATTGACCAAATTGTAAAAAATAATCTCTTTATAATTTTTTTTCTAAACTCATCCATTTTATTTTTTTTCTATACTATCCATATTATTTTTCGTTGTACTTATTACTTGTGTGATTATGGTATAAATCTCTGCCTTTTTATCTATAAAAACTTCCCATTTATCCTCATTCTCTTTATACTCTGGATAAATCTCTATTAATATCCCTGGAATATCTACATAATTATTTATAAGCAATGGGAAGGAAAGTTTTTGCACTGTTATATCTTTTTTCTTTTCCTTTATTAGTTTAATCATTTCATCTATAATATAGTTATTTTTTGTATTTATATTGTTGTCCGTAAGTTTGGGTAAAATTATTAAGATTTGTGGACCTTGTATTCTTGGGGCCTCTGTGTGAATACTTATAAAATAATTAATTTTTTCGTTTGTAATGATATTACTTCTTTCCTTGATACTAAGAAGTTTGTCCTCTTTCCTACTTAATACTGTATTTATACCATTCTTCTTCAATTGTGCATCTAGATTATAAGCAAACAATAATGTTATATCTTTCTCGTACTTACCAGAAGGGAATGTGATTCCTTTATCTTCACCCCCATGTCCTGGGTCAATAAGTATATTATTAAGTGAAAATTTATTTTTTTGTTGTATAGTTTCACTGCTAGTTTCTATATTTTCTAGTAGTTCTTGTTCGGGTATCTCTATCTCCGAAATCGGGTTTCTCTGTTGATTTGTGTCTATATTATTCTTTTTTTCTTGTGGTTTGTCCTTTATTGTTATCTCACTTCCGATTATGTACTGCATAAGCGTTCTGGCATCATTAAACTCTATCCAAATTGTATCTTGCCACAGTTTCATTTGACTCTGAAATTTTATAAGTTTTGTTGTAGAGGGCTCGTTAATACTCGCAAGGTTATTTTGGAAGTCTATACTTGCATTTTTATTATTCAAAAGGACTTTCACAAGATTGTCCTGAACACTGATTGCTCCATCTATTTTTATAAATAAACTCGGAAGATGTATGTATATCTTCTCTTCTTCCCTAAATGAATCTATATTTATTGTCCGTTCTGAATCAGGCAATGGAATTACTATATCTAATGCATAAGTAAATCTCAATAGAAATAATAAAAATAAGACCTCTGGTATTATTCTTGTATTCATTGTTCAGATTTGAATAGGTTTTACTTGTTACTTTTTTCTAAATTAATAATTCTTTGTTTAATAATTGGACTTTGGTCAAAAGGTTTTACATCTGAAGAAAATGGTCTTATTGTATATACCAATATAGCAATAAAAACAACAAACAAAAAGAATAGGATTACAATACCTACTATTTCTCTAAATTTACCTTTATCAATATTCATTTTTCTTTTCTTTTAATCTCTAATATTTTGTGTGTTGTCAAAGATTCTCCAATTGTAGGAGCTTTCTTAGCGTCTAGTTTTATCTGGGACTGAGCTTTTATAACTTCTGCATTCAACTTTTCTAAACATGTTTGACAAAGTTTCTTTGTTGCACTGATAGCTGGGGCACCACACATGCCACATTTTATGTTTTCACCTAATTCAATAGAACTCACCAACATCCCAAGATCTATCATTCTATTTACAACACTAATATCAACTTGTGCTTTTTCTGCAATTTCTTCTGCGTTTAAGTTTGGATCATCTGCTACTACTTTACGAACTTTTTCCATATCCTCATCTTCTGCTTTTTGACATATAGCACAAACTGGTGAAGATTTCTTATTAAACATTTTTCCACATCGGGCACATGTTGCTAACGGCATATTACTTTTCTCCTTTTGTTAAGTACCATAATTTTATCGACGAATATTCAATTTTTGCATTACCTATTATACTTGATTTTACTATTTTCCCTTCACTATTTACAGAAAGTGAACATACCAAAAATTTTATAGGTATTTGTTGTTCATTCCTCAATGCTTTTGAAGGTTTGGTGTATTCAACATTTAGGAAGACCGTTTCTTTTATCCTTTTATCAATGAAGGGACCTTTATCGTCTATTCCTATTATGTTTATCTTTGCCTCCGGAAGAAAGATATATTGGTCATCAACACCTTCTTTTGTAAGGTAATTCTTGTTTATATTTCTATCTTGTATCTTTTTAATTATTTCCTTTTTCTCATTTATGATTTTTTCCTGTTTATTATCGCCATTATTACTTATAAATTTTATTCTTTCCTGTATCCATTGTGTTTGTTCTACTATTTCATCCCATTTTCCCTCCTGATATGCTCTTACATATAACATAACAGGATGTTTTTCTAATACTTTTATTTCATCTATATTTAGATTTTGGCCCCTATATATATTTTTCTTTTTTTCTACAGCAGTTTTCATTTCTTTTGTTACTGTTTTCACTGGTGTATAAAACATTTTCACAGCACTTCCCATTAAAATTCCTATAACACCACCTATTAAAAGCGCGCTAATAAATCGGTCTCTAAAGGAAATTCTTGAATTTGCCATTTACATTACCCACATGACAAAAATATATCTATTTCTTCTCATCCATATCTTTTTGTGGTTCTAATTTAGGAATATCTAAATTGTGTTTTCTAAGTAGTTTAATCATCTCTGCAATCATATAATTATCTTTTTCTAATCTTTCACTCAATAAATGAATGGCATTTAGCAATAACCTAACAGCTACATGTTTCTCTAATATATCATTTATTTGTTTTTCATCCAAACATAATAATCGGCTTTCCTCTAACGCAGTTGCTGTTGCGGTTCGAGGTTTTTTATTTAATACAGCCATTTCGCCAAATGTATCACCTACATGACATTTTGTTATTAGTTGATCCTTTATATAAATACCTATTTTTCCACTTAGAACAATAAATAAATTACTTCCTAACATTCCTTCATGAAAAATAGTTTCTCCTTTCCTTATTATGATAACTTTTCCTCTTTTTATTAAATCTTCGACCTCTTCTGCTATTAGTCCATTAAATAGATGTATTTTTTCTGCATAGCGTTCATATTTCTGAATGTCTGTCATAGTCATACCTATTTTTAACAGATCTTTTTGTTGTTTTATACTTATTATATCATACAGTTTTTTTCATAATTATATATTGGAGTATAAAAATGAAAAATAGAATATCAAGAAGAAATTTCATTTCCGGGACAACAGTTTCGACTCTCCTTGCGAATTCAGTTTTTTCACAAGATGATACAATTCCTCTAATAGAGGAACAAGGAAATTTATTAGAGGAGCAGGATTATTTAAATACAGTTGAAGATTTACCCAAAAATATGCCGGTGGGCAAAATAGGAAATATTTTAATCAGCAGGTTAATAGCAGGGGGTAACCTGATTAGTGGTATTTCTCATAGCAGGGATTTAATCTATGTTGATGAATTGATGAAAAACTATTTTACAGAACAAAAAATATTAAATACATTAAAACTATATGAACAGTCGGGAATAAATACAGCGATACTTCGATTGGATGACAAAACCATAAAGATTATTAATCGCTATTGGAAAGAGTACAAAGGCCAGATTCAGTGGATTGCACAAATAAAACCAAAAAAATCCAACCTTTTTGAGGATGCAGACATAGCAATAGATAATGGTGCTACGGGTGTTTATATACAGGGACAAATAGGGGATGATTTTGTAAAAAAAGGTGATACAAAACTTTTAGGAAAAATAGTTGACCATATTAGAGATAAAGGTGTCATTGGAGGTATCGGCGGACATTCAATAGATGTTATTGTAGCGTGTGAAAAGGAAAATATCTACCCTGACTTTTATATGAAAACATTCCATTCTCTTGATTATTGGTCTGCAAAAATAAATGAATATCATGATAATAAATGGGATATGAACCCTGATAAAACTAAAGAAATAATGAAAAATGTCAAGATCCCCTGGATAGCATTTAAGGTACTCGCAGCAGGTGCTATACATCCTAAAAAAGGTTTTGATTTTGCATTTAAACACGGGGCAGATTTTATTTGTGTCGGAATGTTTGATTTTCAGATAAAAGAAGACGCTACTATTACCATACAAATGTATAACCGGAATAAAGATCGTGCTCGTAAATGGTTCGGTTAAGAAACTTACACTGCGATAATATTTGTACCCTGCAAATCTTTGGGAATATCTAAATTCAGATAGGATAAAACAGAGACACCAATGTCTTGTAAATGGGGTGTACTTGTTTTTATACTCTTATTTGATACGAACATCCCAGGGATTAAAACATAGTCTGTTGCCACATGGTCGCCACTCCATTTGTCTTTATTGTCTTCAAAAATGGACTGTGGTGCGGAACCTTTTGCTGCGGCTTTGGTTGACTGGTATCCTTCATGGTAACCCAAAATTAAGTCTGGGGCATTACTTACTTCTCCACCAGAAAAATCTTCACAGCTGTATACATTACTAATTACAGGTTTGCCTGTCTTTGGGTCTTTTATATTTAATAACTTTTTCTTTATTTCTTCCCTTAATTCTCTAGAATGTTCTTTTTTAACTATCCCGTTTCTTTCTCTTCCATCTATGTTTAAATAAATAGAACCCAATCCCAATGCATACGCTTTTGTCTTTTTCCAATCATAACCTAAAAGAAATGCCTGGTCATTATATGCAGTTTCTTTATTTGTTTGGCCTTCGACTGCAAGGTATCCCTCTCGAATAAGCCATGTTCCTAAGTTAAAACCTTGTCTATATGTGTTAAAACCGTGGTCAGACATGACAATTAACCAGTCACCTTCCCGAATACTTTTCATTGCATTTCCAATAATTCTATCCATTATCAGATATGTTTCTTCCAAAGCCATTTCATATTTTTTTGCTTTCTCAGCATCATATTCTGGATGATGAGGATCTCTAAAACGCCAAAATAAATGAGCCACTCTATCAGTAGCCATCCACATGGTCATTAGTAATCTCCAATCATCTTCCTTGTTCACTTCGTCTAACATTAATTTTTCATGCCATGCCATTGTCTTTTTTACATCATCAAGAAAAACATCCTCTGTAAGAACATCCTGTCTTAAAGCATGTGTATCATAGTTCCAACCAATTGTTTTATATAGACCATATCTTTCTGCCAATTCTTCGGAATATTTTGCAGGATTTGTAAAGGGTATATAAGGATAACAGGGGTGATACTGTAAGCATGTCATATATATATTTATTTCTTCCCCCACCTTTTTAATATAGAACTTACTAATTGCTTTAACGGAGTATTTATCCGTTACTGGGAATTCCCACTCTATCCAATCGGACCAATTCCCTTCCTCTATTTGTACACTTCTTTGTTTTTGTAATTCTATTGTTACTTTTTTTGCATTCTTATCCACTTTGAAGATAATAACCGTTTCTATATAACCACTTTTAGGATTTACAGGATTTCTAAAAGCAGGCAATTTTACTTCTGCTATTGAATCTTTAAAATTAAGTTTTAATCTCATTCCTCCTGAAATGCTTTCTCTTAACTCCTCATCTGTAAACTTATTTGAAAATACAAAGAAGAGGCTTTCGGTTCCCCTTATATCGGGGACTCCTAAACCACTTAACATTAATCCATTCTTTAATACATTGGGAGGAAAGGAATAAGGCATATTTAAAATCTTACAGCGGATTCCTTGTTCGTCAGCAATTTGCCAGAAAGGAGTACCTTTTCTATATGTTTCGAAATAAGGTTCCTTTCTCAAATTTCCTTGTTCATCAAATTCTGGTGGACGCACTGTTCCTAATGCAATACCCGGAATATATTTTGTAGGGTCCCTGCGCAAAAAGTCGTAGATACCATGCTCCCCGGGATTCTTACATGTTGCGAAACTTGACCACGCTGTAGGAGACTGGGGTGGAATTGTCGATGTAAGGTTATAAAAACCACCCTGACTAATAACTTTTTTAAAATTAGGCAAATTGTCTTTTTTCAACATTTCTCTTACAATTCTTGGTTCTACACCATCAAAACCAAGAAGGATAACTCTTCTTTTCTCTGTGTTTGCAAACAGATTACTGGACTTCATTAACAAACCTAATGAAACCGATGATGAGAATAAAAATTTTCTTCTACTTATTTTCATAATACATTACTTTCTCTTATAAATTTTTTTTAGCATTTCATAGGCTTCGTTCAAAGCCTTCATTGTATCTTCATCACCACCAAGATCCGGATGGTGTATTTTAGCTTTTCTTCTATATGCTTTTTCTATTTCGTCCCAGGTGCTACTGGGAGAAACACCTAAAAGCCGATAAGATATTTCTACATTTTGTGAACTAATGTTATTTTTTATATTTTTTTCATTTGTATCCCTGGCGTTACTATAATCTCCACGAAATTCTTTTAATGTTTTAATAACAATGGGTAGAATTCCTGTAAAGTTTAATAGAATTATAATTACAATAAACAATAATAATTCTTGAATGCTAGGAAACATATAATTGAAGTACCTTACTACTATATTTAACGATTTGACCTGCTATATCGCATCAAATCTATTTAAACCAAGTGTTTTTTTAATTTTATATAACAGACCTGTATAATCAGCTGATATATAAAGATAACCTACACCCATTCCTGCAAAATGTGTTAATACGGAGTATTGTGTCTCACCGAGAGCATACATTATATTCATCAATATAACTAATATAACAATCCCTCTTGCATTGATAGGTATAGGTAATGGAAAAAGAATAAATTCCTTTTCGGGGTTAATGTAAGCGAAAGCAACAAGTACCGCCATGATACTTCCACTGGCCCCTATAATAGGTGGCTGATACCCTTTTATAACAAAAGGAACAAAGTTTACAAGTACTGAAACAATTCCACAAAAAATATAAAAAGTAAAAAATCTTTTCTTTGTGAAATAAATTTCTACTTCAGGACCAAAAACGAATAACCATATCATATTGAAAAATAGGTGTGATAGACTCGAATGTATAAACATATATGTTAGAGGTTGCCATATAAAACCTTTTAAAAACATTGGGATATAAAAACCGAACCACGGATTTATCGTAGTATAGGATAAATATAATCCTTGGACACTATTTATAGAAAAAAGAAAAGAAATAACCAAACCAACTAATAATTGAATGACAAATATAATAAAGTTGATTAAAATAAGCATCCTAATTCCGGATGTTATTGAAAACCTTGAAAAACCAATGTTTTCAAAATAATATCTCTTTTGATAATATGACATAGCAATCTTTTATTTTTTTATGTTTTCCCTATTGACTTGGGGTAGTATTGTTTTTGTATTTTTTCTGCCTGAATAATTCTTAAAAGGAGATATTAGAGGATTTCTATATTCTTCTTCTGTAACTCTTTGAGTTTTCTTTTGTTCCTTAATACTTTCTTTTATTTCTCCCGAATCTATTCTTGACAGAATTTCTTTGACAATCTTACTATCCGGCCTGATTTTTATAGCCTCAACAAGACATTCTCTTGCTTTTTTAAGTTCATTAATTGCTAACCATGCTCTTCCTTCATTTACCCATGTGTAGAATATTTCATCTTCTGTTCTCGCTTTTTTCCTTGCATTTTGCCATGCATTAGCGGATTTTTTCCCATCTATTGGCAAATTAAACTGCGTCGCTGTAAAAAAATTTAATGCATAATCTTTTGATAATTCAAAATCGTTAGGATTTATTTTTACTGCCTTCTCAGAATATTCCATTGCTTTTTTGTATATTTTCTCCTTTTCCCATCCTGTTCTCTCCTGTATTTGATTTCTATAGATAATAAATATCTGTGCTGAGTTATAAAGTATGTTTGCTTCTTTCTCTCCATACTTTAATGCATTTTGCAAATGTTTCCATCCTTTATCGTAATCGCCCACATGGAAGTAGTGAAGTGCCAAATTATTGTTTATACTTGGGTCATTTTCATTCAAAGCATATCCCTGTTCCCATAGTTTGACTGAATTTATGTAATCCATTTTATAGTCATATAGAAATGAACCATAATCATCATATATCCGTAAATTTGTAGGATATTTTTGTAATCCTTCTTTATATAGTTCTTCAACTGTCGTTATTATTTCCCCTATGAATTTTTTATCCTTTCCACCTTTTAAATAATCTATTAACTCAATGAGATTATTTGCTTTTTTTATTAACTCCTCAACTGTTTTAATCTCTTTACTTTCATTCTTTTCTTTTTCAATAAGTTTATCAATTTCTATAAAAGAAGGTTTTGTTAAGATTTCATCTGTATTAGATAATTCGGGATATACACCCTTAGAGGATAAAACCACCAAAAATAAAAATAAGATGTATGTAATTTTTTTTATTTGAAATAAATGCATATATGAACACTTTATACTTTCTTTTCCACCACTACAATACCTGTTGATGTAACACGATATTTTTTGGAATCTTCTTCAAGGTCATAGCCAATTACTGTGTTATCGGGTATATGCACATTTTTTTCGACAATAGCCCGACGAATTTTTGAATGTCTTCCAATATTACAACCATCAAAAAGAATGGATTCTTCCACATATGCATAACTATTCACACGAACATCGGTTGACAGAACACTTCTTTTAACCATACCCCCACTTATAATACAGCCTGGACTTACAATAGAGTCCAAAGCAACACCTATACGATGTCCGAAATCTGCAAAGACAAATTTAGCAGGAGGGCGAGAAGGAACAACAGTTCTTACAGGCCAGTCACGGTCGTATAAATTAAACAAAGGTGTTACTTCAACAAGGTCCATATTTGCTTCCCAATAACCGTCAATCGTTCCCACATCTCTCCAATATGGTATTTCTTTTTTATTTAAATCCTCAAAGGGATATGCATAAACATTATTTTTTTCTATTAATTTTGGAATTATATTTTTGCCAAAATCATGGTCAGAAGCGGTCCTTTCTGCATCTTCTTTTACTGCATTTGTTAACAATTTTCTATCAAAAACATATATTCCCATAGAGGCGAGACATTTATCCGGTTTATTGGGTATAGGTTTTGGATTTTTAGGTTTCTCTTCAAATCCTATAATCTTATTATTTTTATCTATCTGCATAATACCAAAACGAGAACCTTCTTCTATGGGAACTTCAAAAGCAGAAATGGTTAGTTCTGCTTCTCGTTCGTGATGGTATTTAATCATTTTTTGATAGTCCATTTTATATATATGGTCGCCTGCTAATACAAGAACTGTTTTGGGGTCTTCCTGGTCAATCGAATATAAATTTTGGTATATTGCATCTGCAGTTCCCTTATACCAACTATCATTTATCCGCATTTGTGGTGGAATTATATCTATAAACTCTCCCAATTCTCTGTGAACTATATTCCATGCATTCCTTATATGCCTCGTCAGTGAATTTGATTTATATTGAACAAGTACCTGTATTCTTCTACAATTTGAGTTGATACAATTAGAAAGTGTAAAGTCTACGATTCTATAAATACCACCAAAAGGAACAGCTGGTTTTGCTCTATTTCGTGTAAGGGGATGTAATCTTTCACCAGCCCCCCCGGCAAGCAAAACCGCAAGAACATCTTTCATTGAAACTTCCATAACTACTCCTTGAGATTATTTAATATTGTATTATGTTTTCTCTATCCAATTCTCAAAACTACTCTGATTTTTTATTATTATACTACCCTTTCCCTTTTCTATAAACCCTTCTTTTTCTAAAATTGTCAAACAAACTGTTATTGTCTCTCTACGAATACCCAATAAATTTGCTAATTCTTGATGTGTTATTATCAATTTTTTTGTCGGAGTTGCTTCTCTTTTTATTTCCCTTATAATTCTCCTTGCTAACTGTTTTATCGCATTATACAAAATATTGTCTGCAATTGTTTCTTCATATTCTTTACATCTTTTCAGCAATTTTTCTGCATAAAGTTTTGAAAATGTGTTGTTTTCCTCTATAATTTTTATAAAGTCATAAACAGGAATTATCCATATACCCGATTTTATGAGCGATTCCGCATATTCTTCCCTCTTTTTCTTGCCTAATAATATCTCATCACCAAAAATATCTCCTGCGATAACATGTCTAAATGTAACTTTTTTCCCTGTTTCACTAACTCTTGTTATTCGAATCTTGCCACTATGAACAATATAAATATGTGTGATTTTTTCTTGTGGGAAATAAATAATCTGACTCTTATCATATGTGCGGAAATGAAATTTCTTTTTTATGATTTCTTTAAATTCATCTGAAAATGTCGAAAAGAAAACATCATTCTCGATTACCCTTTTAAACTTTTTTTCTACATTGAAATCGTGCATATTTTTCTTTTTTCTTCATATTTTTATGCCTATTTTGTTCAAAAGTATTTTATACCTTTTTTCGCTTTCAAGTAATTTTCTTCAATAAAGTTCCAGTTTATTAAGTTGTTTAAAACATTTTGGACATATTTTGCTCGGTCATTACGAACATCGATGTAGTAAGCATGTTCCCATACATCAATTGTAAATAATGCAAATTGTCTATGTTTCATCGGTAAATCCGCATTGCTTGTTTGTGTTATTTTTAGAGAACCCTCTTCATAAACCAACCATGCCCAGCCAGAGCCAAATAAGGAAATTGCTGATTGTTGTAAACTGTCAATCATGTTTTCAATACTTCCAAAGTTTTCCTCTATTACCTTAACCAAAATATCCCCTGGCTTTGTTTTATTTGGAGATAAACAATTCCAATAAAATGTATGATTCCATACTTGTGCTGAATTATTAAAAATAGGTCCTTCTGAATTTATAATTATTTCTTCTAAATTTTTCTCTTTCATTGTGGAATTTTCTAATAATTTATTCAAGTTATTTATATAATTTTGATGATGTTTTCCATAATGGTAATTGATTGTTTCTAAACTGATATATGGTTCTAATGCATTATGTTCGTAAGGAAGTTGTGGAAGTGTGATATTCATAGACGTGCTCCTCTATAATTTTTATAATTGTATTTGTTTTTACATTATTTATTGTATAATTATCATTAAGGACATAAACAGAAATCAATAAATATATTTGATGTAAAACAAAATATAAAAATTTTATTTTTAAGGAGAAATATATGGCTGTATTTAGTTATGTAGCAAGAGATACCAAAGGTACGAAACACCGCGGAACAATTAATGCTGACAGCCGGCAAAATGCGATGCAACAACTTCAGTTAAAAGGATTATCCGTTGACAAATTAGTTGAAGAAGAAAAAAAAGTTTTTGGTTTTTCTTTAGGAGGTGGTGCTAAATTAAAAAAAGTAAAAACGGCAGACTTACTTGTCTTTACCCGTCAATTGTCCACTATTGTCAGTGCTGGGTTACCTCTACTACAAGGACTTGACATATTAGCCGACCAGACAGAAGACCCTAATTTCGCTGTTGTTATTGATTCAGTAGCACAAGATGTGGAAGCAGGTGAAACATTTTCTGATGCACTAAGAAAATATCCCAGGGCATTTCCAGACTTGTATGTTAGTATGGTTCGTGCCGGTGAAGCAGGTGGTGATTTAGATGGAGTATTAATGCAACTTGCGGATTACTTAGAAGCATCAGAAGATTTAAAACGCAGAATTCGGTCTGCTATGACATATCCCGTTGTAGCATTTAGTATGATAATATTAATTGCAACGGGTCTTATTATCTTTGTTGTTCCACAATTTGCAGAAATATTCGGGAGTTTTGGAAAAAAATTGCCGGCTCCTACACAATTTTTAATTAATTTAAGTCATGCATTAAGAACCGTTTATGCATGGCTCATTATCATAGGATCTATCATTGGGATAGTGGCCTTTTTGCGCATTTATGGTTCTACTGAAATAGGAAGATATAACCTAGATCAAATAAAATTGAGACTTCCTGTTTTTGGAGATTTACTTCGTAAAGTATCAATCAGCAGGTTTACAAGGACATTAAGTACTCTTTTAAAAAGTGGTGTTCCTATATTACAGGCATTAGAAATAGTTGAAAGAACTGCCGGAAATGAAGTATTTGCTCGTGCTGTTCGACAATCAGGTGAAAGTGTCCGAAATGGTGAAGCATTATCAGAACCTTTAGGGAGATCCGGTGCATTTCCTCCTATGGTTACTCGAATGATAGCAGTAGGTGAAAAGACTGGTGAGTTAGAATCGATGTTAAAGAAAATATCTGATTTTTATGACTCAGAAGTTCAAGCCAAAGTAGATGGTCTCACCAGTCTTATTGAACCCATGCTTATCGGCCTTATGGGCATTGTAGTTGGTTCCATAATTGTTGCTTTGTTCCTACCAATATTGCAGTTGTCAAGCCTTGTTCAAATATAAATATTCTTCAAGCCGTTGAATTATTTTCATTTATAAAATAATAAAATTTATCTGAAAATCGTTTTTCGTATTATTTAAAAAATAGATTATTAGGTAGCATTTTCGGTAAAATTTTAATACTCTGAGAGCAATCTGGACGGCTACGGCAGAAATGTCGAGGAAAGTCCGGACTCCGAAGGGCACGGTGCTTCGTAACACGAAGGCGGGGCAACCCGACGGAAAGTGGAACAGAAAATACACAGCCTAAATAGTTGCTTCTGGTAACTATCGGCAATGGTGAAAAGGTGCGGTAAGAGCGCACCAGCATCATGGTAACATGATGGCTTGCTAAACCCCACCGGGAGCAATTCCAAATAGGGGAACGATAGCGTGGCCCGCGCTGTTCCCGGGTAGGAAGCTTGAGGTATAGGGCGACCTATATCCCAGAGGAATGGCCGTCTCGAAGGGTAATTCCTTTAGACAGAATCCGGCTTACAGGATTACTCTCAGAGTTTTATTTTATAATTAGATTTTTTATTTTTATTTTTTGTATTATCTAACTTCTCATAATATAAATATTTTTTTTAAATCATAAATATTAACCTTTTATGAGGGATAAATTATGAAAGAGTATTACTACAATATATTGTTAGACCCTGCAAAACTTCCTGATGCGTGGTATAACATTAATTCTGACTTGCCATCCCCCCTTCCACCTCCTCTGCATCCTGCGACACATCAACCTATTGAGCCATCTGCTTTACAAGCGATTTTCCCTAATGCTCTAATTGAACAAGAGGTTTCGAATCAGCCGTATATTTCTATCCCGGGTGAGATAATGGATATTTATAGATTATGGAGGCCAACACCCCTTCGAAGGGCCTATCGTTTGGAAAAGGCATTAGACACTCCGGCAAAAATATTTTATAAAAATGAAAGCGTAAGCCCTTCAGGTAGTCATAAATTAAATACTGCTGTTGCTCAGGCATACTACAATCAAAAAGAAGGTATCCATGGACTTACTACAGAAACAGGAGCAGGACAATGGGGAACGGCCTTATCAATTGCATGTAGCATGTTTGATATGTCCTGCATTGTTTATATGGTTAAGATTAGTTTTAAACAAAAACCATATCGAAGGACATTAATGCAAAGTTATGGAGCAAAAGTTATAGCAAGTCCCAGTGATACGACAGATTTTGGAAATCAAATATTGACCCAAGACCCTGAAAGCACAGGGAGTTTAGGAATCGCCATATCAGAAGCAATTGAAGTAGCAGTAAAAAGTGAAGGCAAGATGAAATATACATTAGGTAGCGTATTAAATCATGTTTTGCTACATCAAACAATCATCGGTGAAGAAGCAAAATTACAAATGGATAGCGTTGGAGAGTATCCAGATATTGTTATCGGTTGTGTCGGAGGTGGTTCTAATTTTGCGGGACTTGCTTTCCCTTATGCTCAGGATGTTTTGAAAAAAGGTAAAAAAATTACATTCCTTGCTGTTGAACCCGCAGCATGCCCAACCATGACACGGGGTCTGTATGCTTATGATTTTGGTGATACCGCAGGAATGACACCATTATTAAAACAATATACATTAGGGCATAATTTTATGCCTCCTGGAATTCATGCTGGTGGTTTAAGATACCATGGAGTTGCAGCACAAGTTGCTCATCTCATACGCCACAATATAATTACTCCTATATCTGTTCTTCAAAATCCTGTTTTTGAAGCAAACATTCTTTTTGCAAAATGTGAAGGGATTATTTCTGCACCAGAAAGTGGTCATGCCATTCGAATTGCAATAGATGAGGCATTAAAATGTAAAGAAACAGGCGAGGCTAAAACAATTTTGTTCAATCTCAGTGGTCATGGCCATTTTGATATGTCTGCATACGAAGCATACCTGAATAACGATTTGCCTGATTATGAATTAGGTGAAGACATACTAAAATCAGGATTTGATAGTATTCCTAAAGTATAATCGTACATTTATTTAATCTACTTTAGAAAGATGTATCTCAACAAAAATGCAAGCGTTATAAAATACATCCATTTATTTACTTCCCTGTATTTTCCGACCAAACATTTTGTTACAACATAAGAAATACAACCGATACTTATACCTTCTGTTATTCCATATCCAAAAGCCATAAATATTATGGTCAAAAAAGCGGGGAATCCATCTGAAATATCCTCCCAGAGTATTCTTTTTACGCTACCCATCATTAAGAAACCAATTACGATTAGAGCCGGGGCAACCGCAGGATACATGCTAAAATTTACTCCCCGCATCCCTATTTCCGTATAATAATCAGGACCGGCATTATAACCTAATATAGATAGAACAGGAACTAACGGTATTGTTAATATAAAACAAATTCCTGTAATAACAGAAGCCAAACCCGTTCTTGCTCCTACAACAACACCAGATGCACTTTCAACATAACTTGTTACTGTTGATGTACCACATAATGCACCGATGCATGTCCCTAATGCATCCGATAAAAATGCTCCACCGGCTCTGGGCAATTTCCCTTCTTTCATAAAACCTGCGGTGTTACTTACTCCTACTAATGTACCAACTGTATCAAACAAATCGAGGAAGAAAAAAATTAAAATTGCAGGTATCGCATCATGCCATTTTTCTACTAATACATAAAAATCGAGTTTAAAAAATGTCGAAAAAGAATAACTAAACTCTGGTTTTGTTAATGGAATAACTCCTAATAATAAATAAGTAATTGCCGAAAAGAATATTCCGACTAAAATAGCTCCTGTAAATTTAATATTTTGCAGAAAAAGAATTATAAATAAGGAAAAAATAGTTACTAAGGGAATAGCTTTTGTTAAATTTCCTATAGATACCATTGTCCCCTGATTTACAATAATAAGCCCTGCCCATTGTAATCCAACAAATGTGATCAATAGTCCTATACCTGATGGTATTGCATTTTTTAAACAATCCGGGAATACATCTATAATTCTTTCTCTCGTTTTAAACAATGATAAGAAAACAAACAAAAGTCCAGACAAAAACACAATGGCTAATGATGATTGCCACGAAAATCCCATTCCCAGGCATAATGTAAAGGTAAACAAAAAATTTTCACCCATTCCGGGTGCTAATGCAAATGGATAGTTTGACAAAAACGCCATAAGAAAACATGCGATTGCAGAAGAGATACATGTGGCAAGTATTACAGAGTTATAATCCATTCCTGCTATAGACAATATTGCAGGCTGAACAAATATGATATAACTCATAGTACAAAATGTTGTAATACCTCCTATCACTTCCCTTTTTATAGTGGTTTCCTCCTTTTCTAAATGAAATACTTGATTTAACAAAAAATACATTCTTATCCCCTTTTTTCTAAGTTAAATATATTTGAAACAAGATTTTGCTAACAATAATAACAAAATTTTCATCATTCATATCCCAATTTTTAGGTTCTTTATTGTATGTTATTAATATTTTATCTGTTTTTTTGTTTTTATTTGTACGAATAGGTGCAAAAATAAAAGATTCTGCATCTAATGACTTTGTTAGCATATTTGACCGGTAGTCCTGTTTTGCGGACCGGATTGCTAATACTTCTGACCATTCAAGATTTTCTATAATAAACTTACAATTGTCTATTGTTTTACCATTTTCTTTATCGTCCGAAATTACAAATAACGGCACCAATGTGCCCCTATCTTCCTCTACCTGCCAAATACCTGAGTTTTCTGTTTTTAATGTATTCTGCATAATTTCAAGAATATCTTTTATCTTTTCTTTTAAATCCTTATCCTTGTCATTTGAAATTAAAATTATATCTCTCAGTGCAATTACGAAACCCTGTATCTTTAATTTCTCTTTATTGTCACCATCAATCTTATTCAAATAATATTGATTTAATGATTCAATCTGTCTTTGTAACCTAATATTTTCTCTATACAAACTGTTTACAGTTTCAATTGGAATCCCGCCTCTCCCCTCTTCAGAAAAAATAAATATGTCCCTATCTCTTTTCTCTTTCAAATCTTCTCTCACTATTTCGTCTCCCTTTTCTTTTATATCTACAGCCCAAAATTTCCAGAAATATAATATGGAGTATATCTTGTTCATTAATGTTTCATATTCTATTACCCAAAAATGTAAAGGTGGTTCCTGCCCCTCAACTTTTGGATTTTCCAACCAGTGAGATATTTTCTTAATAGGTCTCGTTATAACACTTCCTAAAATTATGTAAGCAAATACTAAGATTATAAAGATCATGAAAAGCAAAAAGATGGTGTATACTTTTATATTTGCCATACTAAAACTCTGGTGAATATCGAAAACACATAATAGAGGGATGTTATACATAAACAAGTATCTTTGAACTACAATCAATCCATCTGTTTTCTTAAAAAGATAAGGATTCGTCTCATCTTTGTGTGCCGAAATAATCTCTTTTATTTCCTCCGGAAGGTTTTGTAATGACGCTGATTTTATTATATCTCGATTTGAGACACTTTCCATACCTAATTTACAAACAACATATTTGTTACTAAGAATATAAGTATATACTGAATAATCCCTATATATATCAGACATGATATTTTGTAGCCATGACCAATCTATCTCCCATGAGATTACGGAATACGGAGAATCTTCATATCCAATAGCCATTGCCATTCTCGAATTCATCATAGGAGACATCTCATTTATCTCCGGGAATGTAAACCATATTTTAGGTATGCCTTGCCTATTTTGCATACTTTGTTGTAAACACAATGATATTGCCTCTTTATACCACGCATTGTTAGTTAGACTTTGTTCAGACGATACCTCTTCTATATTTTCTTCTAACAATTGAATTCCATCTTCTGTCCAGTTAGCCGTCTTTTTTAAAAAACCTTTTTCTCCTGAGGTAAGTGATATTGTTTTCCAGCCTGAAGAAGTAGGTATGATTTTATATTCATATTTATTAGGTAATACTAACTCAAATGTTTTTATAAATGGATTCTTTTGCAATATTGTTGTAAAAAACAGATTTAATAATACTCTATCTGTCGTATTTATTATTTTTCTTGACAAAGAAGTTTGGATTGTATCAATAATATTACACAAATATTCATCCGATTTTTCGATTCTCTCGAGAGACAATTTATAATTGCTCTCTATAACATAGTCAGAACTTTTTCTGTTATAAGATATAATGTCTTTTTCCCAGATGGTTATAAAAACAATGGATATTAGTGAAAAGCAAAATATAAATGTTAGAAAGATAATCCCTTTTATTCGAACCATAATTATTGCCCTATAATATCTATATATATTAAAAGAACATCAATGTAAAAGGAAAATATAATGTTCACATATTTGATTCTTTCATTAACTCTTTTTCAACAAATTCAAGAAGAAACGATCAACAGCACAATAATCTCAAAAGAGCAATTTATGAATTTCAGAACTTGTTTCCAGACATCACAGGGTTTTGACCCTATAATGGACATTGCTTCCGATGTAGCGATTGTCTATGGAACAACACATAACTTAAACAAGAGAATAGAAAGTTGGAGAGAACAAGGTTATAGAACAGCATACATGACAGGAATTTCCTGGGGAGGTTATGAAAGTTATTACCAAACTGAAAGCGGTCTAAAAAAGGAAGAAATCCAAACAGATAAAAATGGCAAATTATGGATGCACGGCAATAGTACCACTGTTGGTTATAATGTGCCTACTCCAAATTATGTAGAATATATAAAAAGCATATTAATACCCCCGTTGGAAAATCGTGTTGAAAGTATCTATTTAGAAGAACCTGAATTTTGGGCTGTTACAGGATGGAGTGAAGCGTTCAAACAACTCTGGGAAAAACACTACGGAGAACCGTGGGCACCTCCTAATCAATCGATTGAAACACAATACAAAGCCAGTCTATTGAAATATAATTTATACACAAATGCCTTAACAGAAGTATTTAAATTTGTAAAAGAATATGCACAAAAAAATAATTTTCAAATAGGCTGTTATGTTCCTACTCATTCATTAATTAATTATTCACAATGGCGAATTGTAAGTCCCGAATCAATGTTAACCCACATGGAACATTGTGATGGCATTATCGCTCAGGTATGGACTGGTACTGCTCGTTCTCGTCATCATTACAGAGGTATTTCCAGAGAAAGAACTTTCGAAACGGCCTATCTTGAATATGCTCAAATGGTAGGTATGGTCTCACCTGTTAATAAACATCTTATCTTTCTCGCAGACCCTATTGAAGACAATCCAAATTATGACTGGCACGACTATAAGTATAACTATGAATGTACTGTTTTAGCATCTCTATTATTTCCGACTGTTACTTCTTATGAAGTAATGCCATGGCCCGAAAGAATCTTTAAAGGCAAATATTCAAAATCTAAAGAAGAAAAAGATATAAAAATAAATATCATTCCTGAATATGCAACCGAACTTTTAACAGTAATTAATACATTAAATGATATGAAACAAACTGATATTGAATGGATTTCTGGAAATTATCCCGTAGGAATAATGGTTTCTGATACATTGATGTTTCAAAGAGCAGAACCAAATCCAAGCGACCCCAATCTAAATTGTTTTTATGGTATAGCAACACCTCTTGTAAAAAATGGGGTTCCATTAAAAATCATACAGATGGAACATTTGTTAAATTATCAACCACTTAAAGATATAAAAATTTTATTGTTAACATATGAAGGACAAAAACCATTAAAAAAAGAATATCATAGTAAAATCAAAGATTGGGTTATGAATGGAGGGCATCTTCTTATTATCGATGATAATTCAGACCCTTATAATGAATTAAATAATTGGTGGAAAGAAGAGGGATTTAATTCACCATTGGAACATTTAATAAAAATACTTTTTGAAAATAAAATAACCAATGATAGTATATTTCCATTAGGAAAAGGTCATGTCTTTTGGGCCAAACACAGTCCTGCTTCATTAGCCCGCAATCCTGATGGTGCGAATCAAATACTAAAATGGTTAAAAGAAATGGCTAATCAAGCCCAAATTCATATTGACTATAAGAATTACTTTCATTTAAGAAGAGGTCCCTATCATATATGTTCTGTTCAGGATGAGTCCATTTCAGAAATCCCTTATAGAATACAAGGGAAATTTATAAACCTATTTAATCCGGAGTTAAAAGTTGAAGAGGAAATCGTATTATATCCCTCTAATCGTGCCTTATTACTCGATTTAAATCTTAAACTAACAAAAAAAGATTCTCCATTTATAATCACTTCTGCTGGAAGAATAACGGAAGAGAAAGTAAAAGAGAATTATCTCTCTTTTAAAATACAGGGGCCATCAAGAATTCCAGGTAAAATTGTAATTTTTTACAATAAACTACCTCAAAAAATCACAAACAGTGAAAACATCGATTTTCAGCAATATTATGATGAAAAATATAACTTAATCTATCTTGGTTTTATACATCAAGGTAAGGGCATTCATTTTGAGATTGAGTTGTAATGATTGATAGTATATATATCTTAAATTTTTGTTTTTTTATCAAAATATCATTTTAACTTTGTCATACTTTTGGGCAAATGAATAACTAAAGGTGTAAGAGACTATGTTAACAAAAGAACAAATCCAAAATTTTACTAGAAAGATTCGTTTTAATTCTCAGAAAATTGAAAATTTAATAAACTTAATAAACAAAGGTCTCCACTTAGAATATATATATCACTATCATCGAGAAGAAATAGGCATAGATAATTGGGGGTTTTTAGTCCATGTTATTGATGAATATAGGAAGTTCCTCGATGTAGAAAACAAAAAGATTAATGTATTATCCCAATTAGAAAAGAATGAACTTTTAACCGATGAAATGAAAAATATTATTTCTGAAACCTCAGATACGGCCTTGCTTGATGACTTACTTCTTCCAATAAAGAAAAAAAATCGGACTCGTTCTCAAAAGGCCATTCAACAAGGATTACAAGGATTAGCAGATTTTATATGGCAACAATTACCTGTAAACCAACCAATAGAAATAACAGCAGAAGCATTTGTTGAATCTTCAAAATTGTCAATTACTCCTCAAGAAGCCATTGAGGGGGCTTTAATCATTCTATCAGAAAAAATCGAACAAGACTATAAAGCAAGAATGATTGTAAAGGATATTTTTTGGAAAAAGGGTCTTTTGGTTTCTACATCAACGAAAACAGCACAAAACCAAAAGACACAGTTTGAATCTTTTTATAACTATTCGGAACCGATTCGCAAAATTGGTTCAATTCGTTTTCTTCAGATTTTGAGAGGAATGCGACTGGGTTTCTTAAAAGTTAGCTTAGAAATAGATGAAAATGAAGCAATTGAAGAATTATTAAAGGTCTATATAAAAGAGAGAGGAAATATATTTGAGCCATTTATTAGATTAAGTATACAGGACGCTTTTCGTAAACAATTAAAAACAGTTTGTGAGAATAGAGTATTTATTGAGTTAAAAGAAAATATTGAACAGCAGTTTATTTCTGAACTACGCAATGATTTGTTAGATATCTTGATGTTTCCTCCCGCAAATTTAGAAACAGTTATATCAATTATACCAGCCATTGAAGAAGAATGGGCTGTATGTATAGTAGACCGAGATGGTAACTTATTAGAATCTTCATCTATTTTTCCAACATCTCCAAAAAACGAAATTAAAGAAGCACAAGAGAAGATAAAAAATTATATTCAAACATATAATTCAAGACATATTGTTATAGGCAATGGTGCCGGCGTTGATGATGCTTTTCAATTTATCGGAGAAATAACTTCACAATATACAAATCCCCGTGTCCGTTTTGTTACCTTTGAACAAAGATTGGCTCAAAGTTTTGCTCGTTCAAAAATGGCCGAATTTGATTTACCAAATCATTCTGAAAAAATACGCGAGGCATACTATCTCGCAAAATACTTCAATTCTCCTTTAAAAGAACTTATAAAATTAAATCTTGTAAGTTTACCTGAAGGCATTCTTCATAGAGAGATAAATGAGAGAAGATTTACTGCAGTAGCAAATCAAGTAATAGAACATTGTATTAACAATATTGGAGTTGATATTAACCACTCAAGTATTAATGAATTACGACATGTTGCAGGGATAAGACATGATATCGCTCAAAATATAATTGAATATAAAACTTCAAATGGCTGTTTTAAAAATCGAAAAGAACTCCTTCAAGTTCCAGGTATCAATGAAAATATATTTCAGCAATGTTCAGGTTTTCTTTTCATAAAGAACGGAGACAACCCTTTAGACCAAACGCGAATTCATCCCCAATGGTATGAACATATTGAAACAACTGCTAAAGAACTGAATGTTGATATAAATTCCTTATTCCGTTCGTCTAAAAATGCTCGTTTACTCATCAGACGATTAGAAGAAAAAAATGTGCTGAGTAAACATGCTATCAAAACAATCCTAAAAGAATTTAAATCACCTGCTCGTGACCCACGGGGATTCTTTGTTTTTCCGAGATATACCAATGGAATTTATTGTGTATCGGACCTTAAAGTTGGAATGCAAACGGAAGGAATTATAAAGAAAATTCTTAATAATATAATTGTTGTTGATATTGGAATACCGATTGATGCGGTTATTCATTTAAGAAATAATCCATCATTAACAAAGATGCTTAAACGCAATTTGTTGGATAAGAAAATTGGTGATTTTTTAAAGGTAAACATTGAATCTATAGACTTCGATAATCAAAAAGTAACTCTCATCCCTTATTTTCCTCCTAAGAAAGATAAAAAAGATGAAGGGAGAAAAGAAAGGAGAGAAAAAACTTTTCCTGAACATAAACAGTCAATATCAGACCAAATATATAACAAAAGTTCACTAAATACGGACAAACCTAAATTCGAAAAGAAATTTTCGAAACCTCATAAAACAAATATAGAAAAGGACAGCAAAAAAACGACATCGGACAAAGATGGACTTTTATTGAATACTCAATTAGCTGAACAGTTGGCAATACTAAAAGACAAATTACAATCTTAAAATGCTTAATACTCTGTTAATTTTGACTTTAATAAAGGAGTAATTTGATGAAAAAAAAAGATGTTGTTAAGAAGGGGATAAATAAAAAAGAATATAAAATTTTCGAGTCCTTACTATTAACAGAAAGAAAAAAAGTAATTCAAAATTTGATGAATTTAAATACATCCGACCTGGCGGAGCAAAATTCTGGCACAGGAGAAGATATATCTGACTACGCTGAAACAGGTACAGATGCTTTTGATATTCAAATCGCATTATCTTTAGCAAGTGGAGAATCTCAACAACTACAAGAAATTGATGATGCATTAGAAAGAATCAAAAACAAAACTTACGGTATATGTGAAATGTGTAAAGAGCCTATCCCACGAAAAAGATTAGAAGTTCTTCCTCATGCTCGTTTTTGTATACAATGTCAAAGTGAGTATGAAAAACAGCAAGATTCACTATACTAAAATTATTTTTTATTTATACCATGTATCCAACATTATTAGAATTCGGTTGGCTCAAAATTCATAGCTATGGTCTTTGTATCGCAATAGCATTTTTATTATGCTTGTATCTTACTCAACGCGATGCTCGGAAAAAAGGGGTTGACCCTGACATAATTCAAACTGAAGCCATATTTGCACTCCTTGCTGGAATTCTTGGGTCCCGTATTTTTCATATTATCATGTTCCCATACGAATACTCCTTCACAGACCCTATTGGTTGGATTGCAATTTGGCAGGGAGGTCTTGTATTTCAAGGAGCACTGCCTTTTGCTTTTGCTTATGTTATTTGGTCGATGCGAAGAAGAAAAGTCTCCTTCCTTTTAGTTTCCGATTGTGCTGTCCCCTACCTGGCGTTAGGACAGGGAATTGGCAGAATTGGGTGTTTTTTAAATGGTTGTTGTTACGGAAAACCTTCTCAACTTCCCTTTGCAATTTCCTTTCCTGAAGGATGTCCTGTATTCCAATCATACCCAGGAAACAATGGATGGTCTCTACCTGTCCACCCTACACAACTTTATGCAGTTGTGGGACTCATCTTCCTCTGTGTTTTATTGGTCTACCTTCGTGATTCATGGAATCTATTCACAGGTTTTACCATACCTACTTATTTTTTCTTACATGGTCTACTTCGATTTTTCAACGAGTTCTTTCGTGGAGACCATAATCCAACTGTTTTGGGCTTCGGAATCCTAAGTGACCAGCAGATTTTCTGCATTTTTGAAATTGTTCTTGGTATCTTCCTTTTCTGGTTACTACGGACCTATCATAATATTCAAAAAGTCTCCGTTGATATTCAACAAAACTCAAAAAAAAAGAAAAAGTAATCCTTTCTTTACCTCTTTTTCTTATAATATTATATTCGTATAACTCCTAATATATAGGTCCCAATATGACAGAAAAAGAAACTAAAATTCGAATACTTCCTGAAGAGATTACAAATAAGATTGCTGCTGGAGAAGTTGTTGAAAGACCTTCATCTGTTATAAAAGAATTAATTGAAAACAGTATCGATGCTGGGGCAAGACATATTACCCTCCGCTTATCTGCCTCTGGTTTAAGACTTATAGAAATAATAGATGACGGTGTTGGAATGTCTGAGCAAGATGCTATCCTCTCAATAGAAAGACATGCAACGAGTAAAATTTCAGAAGCACGAGATTTAGAAGCAATACATACCTTTGGATTTCGTGGTGAAGCATTAAGCAGTATTTCCGCCGTATCTCATTTTGTTTTATCAACTAAACGCACGCAAGATAATATTGGGACACAAATTGTTGTTCATGGAGGCGTATTAAAATCAGTATCTTCTATCGGCTGTCCTCAAGGCACAAAAATATCTGTAAACCGACTTTTTTTTAATACCCCTGTAAGGCTGAAATTTCTAAAGGGTTTAACAACAGAATTAAGTCATTGCATTGATATTGTTCAGAAATATGCTCTTTCACATGAAAAAATTGGTTTTAAATTATTTCATAACGAAAAACTGCTTTTTGATATACCCCCTGAAATGGATTTATATAATAGAATCTCTCTTATTTGGGGTAAATCTACTATATCGGAAATGATACGATTAAAAGAAATCTCTAACCATCTTTTCTCTAACGAGTCTGAACCCATTCCAATTACTATACATGGTTATATTGGATTACCATCCCTTACACGCTCCCATCGTTCACACCAACTATTTTTTGTAAATAAAAGACCTATTTACAGTAGAACCTTACAATATAGTTTAGAAGAAGCATATCGAAGCCTTATTATGATAGGAAAGTATCCTATTGCTATTCTTTTTCTTGAAATTCCCCCACAATGGATTGATGTAAATATCCACCCAACTAAAAAAGAGATAAAATTTAGAGATGAACGAGTTATATCAAAATATATAACAACAACTATTCGCAATCATCTATCATTAATCCCCGAACAAAAAATTCATACAAATACATTTGCAAACACAAGAGACAAAAAACATACTGAAAACAATCACAATCATCCTATAAATATTGCAATTCAACATAATTATTCAAATAATAATACAAATAACAATGATTCCGTACAATCCGATGATAATTCTACTATTATTGTCCAAAAAGAAAACTCTCCCGTAAACAATGATTTTTTTATAGATAAAGATGATGATAAAGAACGATCTCTACATTCAGAAGAGATAAAAACAGTACAGCAACAACCTTCTCTTTTACCAAATCCCTTCTTTTCAGAATATATCCCCAGTAACGAGATTCCTATACAAGTTTTTGATTCTTATTTAGTCTTACCTGAAAAAGATCGCCTTTTAATTATTGATCAGCATGCTCTTCATGAACGATTAAATTTTGAAAATTTAAGGAAAGAACTTCAAGAAAGCAATATCACGCTACAAAGACTTGTTATCCCGATCATCATTGAAGTCCCTTCTAATTATTCAAAAATTTTAGAAGAAAAAAAAGAGGTGTTTCAAAAAATTGGAATAGATATAGAACCTTTTGGTGATAATATATTTCAAATAACTTCTATATGTGAATTATACGATGAAGAAAAAATAAAAGATACTATCTTTGAGTTACTTGAAGAAATGGTTCAAGGTGATTTGTTTGAGAAAGAAAACTATTTTGAATCTTTGTTAAGCATTGCCACAAAAGCGTGTAAGAAATCTATAAAAGCAGGTGACAAATTAGACCCATTAGAACGAATATATTTAATCCAAGGATTTAAATCATTAACTCCCCCTTATACCTGCCCCCATGGAAGACCTATATTAATAGAATTGACCATACAACAGATGGAAAAAAGTTTTCGGAGAAGACCCTAATGGATGCTATCGCAGTAGTGGGACCCACTGCGTCTGGGAAAACAGCACTTTCTATCCAACTGGCTGAAGAATTTATAAGTGAAATTATCTCTGCAGATTCAATGCAATTCTATCAAGGGATGGAAATTGGCACAGCAGTTCCACCAATTGAAATTCGTGAGAAGATACATCACCACTTCTTAGTTTTTGTACCACCTGATTTTCGTATGAATGCGGGGCTTTTTCAAAGCTTAGCAAGAAAAGAATTAGAACGAATAAAAAAACAGGGAAAAATTCCAATTATAGTTGGTGGTTCTGGCCTATATATCTCTGCTTTAATAGATGGTTTATTTGAAGGTCCCGCCTCCTCCGATGAAATAAGAAAAAAATTAAAGAATGAACTACAAAAGTATGGTCCTGAATACTTAATAAAAAAGTTAAAAGATATAGACCCTATATATTTTTCGAAACTAACAAGTCCTAATGACATTGTTCGAGTAATTCGTGCATTGGAAGTATTTGAACTTACAGGAATTTCCTTTTCGGAGTGGCATAAACAACACCAGCAACACGCACAACCTTTACATGTATTACAAATTGCAATAAACTGGGAACGAGATACCTTATATAATAGAATCAACAATCGAGTGGATGAAATGATTAAAAATGGATGGATAGAAGAAGTCCGGGCACTATTAGACAATGGCTATGAAAAAGACATTTACCGACTAAAAGCATTAGGTTATAGAGAAATAGTTTATTTTCTAAAAGGTAAGCAAGATTTATCTACTACTATAGATAATATTAAGTTGTATCACCGTAGATACGCAAAACGACAGATAACATGGTTTCGCTCTGATAAGAGAGTAAATTGGATTTATTCAGAAACAGAAAAAGCAATTGATAATTTAACAAAAACTGTACATAAACTTATTAACGACTTTAGTAACAACACAACCTTAAAAACAGAACACTGTTTTTTATTTAGAAATTGTTAATGTTATTTTTTTCTTTATATTAAAATCTCTTTTTTGCAAATCTATTATGAATAATGTTAAATTTTTACTATTAATTTCAATATTATATTATTTTTTATATTAGTTAGGTTTTTAAATGGATCATTATAAAGAAGTATCTAATTTTTTCAGGAATTATAAAAAAGATAATATTACACAGATACGATGGCATGGAAGAGGAGGACAAGGTGCAATAACTTCCGCAAAAATTCTTGCGGTGGCAGGGTTTCTTGCAGGTTACAAAGGTGTTACTTCTGCTCCGTTTTTTGGTGCTGAAAGAAGAGGTGCTCCTGTTATAGCGACAACGAAACTAAGTAAATGTACTATTTGCGATTTCAGTCAAATTGTCTCCCCTGATGTGGTGGTTGTTTTGGATAATACATTGTTAAAAACTATAAATGTTACTCAAGGATTAAAGCCGAATGGATGGGTCGTTTTAAATACTCCCCAACATTTTAAGTATGATTTCTTACAGAATAGTTTCAACTTTATAAGAGTAAATGCAACCCAAATCGCTGAAGAATCTGGTTTGATTTCTGCTGGAATACCCCTTGTTAATACACCCATCTTGGGAACACTTCTACATGTTTTACCAACCATTGATTTATCACATATTCATAAGGCTTTAGAACAGTTTTTTTCACCTAAAGCAGTATTAAAAAATTTTGATGTTATATCCCGTGTTTACAAAGAATGTAGTGTTGAAAAAATAGGAAATTTTTTACAGGAGTTGCAGGAATCATGAACACTCGAGACTGTGGTCACATAATATCTGCGTCATCCCCTGCAAAGGGTGAAGCGGGTAAAACGGGGGAGTGGAGAACTCAACGACCTGTTCTCAATGAAGCTAAATGCTTAGCAGTAAGAGCAAATAAAGACATTTGTTTTCAATGTTGGGCATTTTGTCCCGAAGGTGCTATAGAAAGAAAACCGGGGGGACCTATAGATTTGACTTATTGCAAGGGTTGTGGAATTTGTGCACAAATTTGTCCTGCGGATGCTATACAAATGGAAAGTGAATATGACAGTCCTGAATCAACAAAGAGTGAATAATACACATAATCATCTATCAAACCCTAAAACATACCCTCCGGGGCAACATGTAGTTACAGGAAACCAGTCCGCTGCGATTGGTGCATTTTTATCAGGTGTACAGGTTGTGGCGGCTTACCCAATCACTCCCCAATCACCTGTAGTAGAGGAATTGGCTAAATTTATAGAAGAAGGAGAATTACCTGCTGAATTTGTTCCTGTAGAAAGTGAACATAGTGCTATGGGGGTTTGTATAGGGGCTTCTATTGCGGGTGCTCGTGTTTTCACAGCAACATGTGCCAATGGATTGGCTTACATGTGCGAACAACTTCATTGGGCTTCGGGTTCTCGTTTACCTATTGTCATGGCTTGTGTAAATAGGGCTATGGCTGCCCCCTGGAGCGTTCTTAACGACCAACAAGATTCAATGTCTCAGAGGGATGCCGGATGGATTCAATTATTTTGTAAAGACAATCAAGAAATCATTGATACTGTTATACAAGCATACCGTATAGCAGAAAAAGTCTATCTTCCTGTGATGGTGTGTTACGATGGTTATATTCTTTCTCATACAGTTATGCCTATTGAAGTTCCTGACGGGAATAAAGTTAAGAAATTTCTCCCCCCTTATATTCCTCATACTCCTATAGACATAAGTAAACCTGTTAATATTAACCCTGTTACTCTTGCAGACCCTCGATTGAATGCCGATGGAGTTTTATGTCATGGATATATGGAACACAAATATTTGCACCATCAATCTCTTCGAAATAGTCTGAAAATAATTGAAGAAATTGATATTGAATATAAAGATATTTTTGGAAGAAGTTTGGGAGGATTATTTTCTGAGTATAAAACAGATGATGCTGATGTCGTAATTATCTGTGCAGGATCTCTGTCGAAAATGTGTACTCTGGTAATAGATATGTTAAGAGAACAAAATGTGCCTATAGGTTTGGTCTCTTTGAGAGCCTATCGTCCATTCCCGAACCAAAAACTTTCAGTTGCTTTAAAAAATAAAAAGTTAATTTTAACAATAGACAAAAGTCTTAGTTATGGTTATCAGGGACCTATATGTATTGATATAAAATCTTCTCTATTTGAGTCCGGTATTTCTTCTACTGTTATTAGTTTTGTTGCGGGTCTTGGTGGGAGAGATATAAAACCGTATGAGATAGCAGAAAAAGCCTATGATTATTGGAATAAATTCAATAAGAAAGAATTAACCAATGAAATAATATATGAGTCTCAATGGATTAACTGTAAATATTGAATTAGGAATGTAGCATGACTTCTATACTTGAGATACCTGCTGATGAATATATGTTACCAGGAAATCGTTCCTGTGCGGGCTGTGGATTAGGTATTGGTTTGCGTTACATATTAAAGGCATTGGAAGGGAAATGTGTTATGACTGTTCCCGCATGCTGTCTTACAGTATTAGGCGGGATGTATCCTATATCCTCTATTACTGTTCCCTGGGTTAATTCTGTTTTTCCAGGAACCGCTGCAATGGCAACCGGTTTGGTTGCAGGATTAAAAGCCCTAAAAAGAGAAGATATAACCGTATTGGCTATGGCTGGTGATGGTGGAACTTATGATATCGGTATACAAGGTCTCAGTGGTGCAGCGGAAAGAAATGCCAATTTCTTATTTGTCTGCTATGATAATGAAGCATACATGAACACAGGAACACAAAGATCAGGAGCAACCCCGAAGGGCGTTAAAACGACTACGACACCTATTATCGGGAAAATTCACAGTCCGAAAGATATGGGACAAATTATGGATGCCCATAATATACCTTATGTAGCTACAACATGTATATCTTACCCGACAGACTTGTATGACAAGGTAAAAAAAGCAAAGGATATATATGGTTTGCGATATATCCACCTTTGTGTCCCTTGCCCTTCGGGTTGGCAATATGACCCTAAAGACACAGTCACCATTGGACAGTTAGCCGTAGAAACAGGTGCAATTGTTTTATACGAAATCGAAAACGGTATTTTTCGTTTAACAGGCAGGAGTAGGCGTTTAGCAAATGGAGGAAAACTAAAACCGATTACAGAATATTTGTCCGCTCAAAAAAGATTTGCTAATTTAGATACGAGTTCTTTAGACGAATTGCAAGAGTATATTCATAAACGGTGGAATGAATTCATCACGAAAGATAAGACTCTAACTGAATGAACGTATACCACAGCATTTCTTAATTTTTTTCCCACTTCCACAAGGACATAAGTCATTGGGATTGACTTTGTTTAATAATTCTATTTTTTGTCGATTCTGTATTTCTTTCATTATATTAGCAGGTGCTTGACCTTGTTGAAGTTGTTTAGCCATATACTTCATATAAGGTTCTGTATATTTATAAAACGTAAAATATCCTTTGCACAAATAGTTTTGTTTAACTTCTTCATTTGGGGTATAAACAAAACGATGTTTTGGACATCCACCATTACAAACAAAAATATATTTACATTTCTTGCATTTTTGCGTTAAACGGGATTTTTCTTGTGCAAAATTGTTCTGAAACTCAGAGTTAACCATTTCAGATAATGAAGTTTCTAATATATTTCCGAGATAATACTCTGGATAAACAAAATGGTCACAGGAATAAACACTGCCATCACTTTCCAGAATAATGGCTTTCCCACAATTTCTACTGTGAACACATAAAGGAGGGTCTATACCCATCCAGCCGGCAAGCGTCATGTCAAACATTTGAACAAATATTTTTCCTACATCTTGCTTAACCCATTCATCAAAGACAGCATTTAAGAAATATCCCCATTGTTCCGGTAATAATGTCCAATCAGTAATTTCAGCATTTTCATCTCCGGGGTGAACTAATTTTAACCCATCAAGCCTACAAGTACTTGCTCTTTCTACAATGGGAATAAATTGTAAAAATCGGCTTCCTATTGATTTCAGAAACTTATATATCTCTTTTCCTTTTATCCAATTATATCTATGTATACATGTAAGTGTATTAAATTCGACACCTTCTTCTATCAATAATTGGGTAGTTTTCATTACATCACTAAATGTTCCTTCTCCATGAATCTTTAACCTGAATTGGTTGTGTATTTCTTCCGGTCCATCTATCGATAAGCCTACTAAAAAATGATTTTCTTTTAAAAATTTTGCCCAATTTTCATTTATCAAAATTCCATTAGTCTGCAGGGTATTTAAAATTTTTTTATTACCCTTATACTTATTCTGTAACTCAATAACCTTTTCAAAAAATTGTATACCAGATAATGTCGGTTCTCCACCCTGCCATCCAAAAACAATCTCTTCGGATGGATTACTTTTTATATAATCTTCTACATACCTGCATAATACTTCATAAGACATTATTTGTTGTTTTTTATATATAGATTTTTTTTCTAAATAAAAACAATAAATACAATTTAAATTACATAGAGGACCCGCTGGTTTTGCCATTACATGAAAAGGAACTTTTTTTTCCATGATATCTTTTATTTGTTTTTTGTTATTATATTATTAACTTTATTATATGATTATACGCTAAAAAACACTCTAACCATAAAGGAGATATTATATGGGATATGAAATAAAGAAAGTAGATGTGTGGTCTGTAGAGATATTAGACCAACCCGGTGGTTTAAGTTCTGTCCTTCAACCCTTAGTTGAATCCGGTGCCAATCTTAATTTTTTACTAGCCCGAAGAACCTCTTCTGGCAAAGGGATTGCATTTCTATCTCCATTGGAAGGAAATACTGTAATAAAAAAAGCAAAATCATTAGGTTTTCAGAAAAATAAAGATATCGCAGTTTTAAAGATATGTGGACCGGATAAGGCAGGTTTAGGTTTACTAATACTAAATACTCTTAGTTCTTCTGGGATTAATATTCGTGGTATTTCTGCATCTTCACTCGGTAAAAACTGCAATATATGGATTTCCTTTGATAACATAAAAGATGCAAATAAATCGTTAAAGTTAATTCAAAAGGTTCTAACAAAATAAATATCGTTAATTAAATTCTTTACTTTTTATTATTGAAGGGAGTTTTTTAAAATATTTACATTTACTATATCGTAGTGGAGTATATCTATGAGCAAGAAAAAGGCAAAGACTTTAAATAATAATAAAAGGTTTTATTCCTCAATTCTGGGTGTGTCAACACAATCTGTCCATGCGGGAGAAGACCGTTCCCGTTATGCAGACTCTATTACAACACCTATTGTCCAGACAAGCACCTTTGTGTTCAAAAATTCAAAAGACATTGAAGACTATACGAAACATGGTAAAGCGAGATTCGAATATGGAAGATATGGAAATCCTACTGAGTTGGTAGCAGAAAGGAGATTATCTGCTTTAGAAGGAGCTGAAGACTGCCTTGTTTTTGGCTCAGGTATGAGTGCTATCACAACTACCATTCTTGCCCTTGTACATAGCAACGATCATATTGTTATTACTGACGATGCTTATAAAAAAACTTTAGAATTTTGTAGTTCTTATCTTCAACGGTTCGGAGTTGAATGCACAATTGTGCCATTTGGAGATTACGAGGCTCTTGAAAGAGCCATACAACCCAATACAAAATTTATTTTCTCAGAATCACCGACTAACCCTTATTTAAACATATTTGACTTAGAAAAACTTAACAAGATTGCAAAAAAGCATGGTGTTTTAACCCTTATTGATTCCACATTTAGTACCCCATATAACCAAAGGCCTTTAGAATTTGGAGTAGATCTTGTCTTACACAGTTGCACAAAATATCTTGCTGGGCATAATGATATTTTGGCAGGTGCTGTATTGGGCCGTAGTGAATTGGTCGAAGAAGTAAGAAAACTCCATAAAGCAATGGGAGGTGTTATAGACCCTCATTGCTGTTATCTCCTCCTAAGGGGGCTTAAGACTTTTTCCTTGCGAATAGAAAGACAAAACAGCTCTGCAATGACAATTGCAAAGTTTTTAGAAAGCCATCCTCAGATTAAAAGGGTATATTACCCAGGATTAGAAACCCATCCTCACCATAAGATAGCAAAAGAGCAAATGAAAGGTTTTGGTGGAGTTGTAACTTTTGATATTAAGGGTAATTTAAGCACGGCAAAAAGGTTTCTTGATTCCTTACAATTGTGTTATATTGCCCCGAGTTTAGGAGGTGTTGAAACACTCATCACCCATCCTGCACTTGTTAGTTATTATGACTATAACCGAAAAGAACGGTATGAATTAGGGATAACAGATACCCTCTTCCGTCTTGCGGTTGGAATTGAAGAGCCTGAAGATATTATCGCTGATATAGATCAAGCATTAAAACAATGTCTAAATAAATAACCCTGCACCTCTATTTGTTTGTATTATCCATTTTTTCTTTTGGAGAGGGTGTTTCTATCCCTTCTAATAATTGTTCTTGAGGGGCTTGCTGGACATGCATCATGTGTTGAGGTTGTACAGTTTTTACAGTAAGTGAACCACCTTCTTTTGCAGGCCCTAAACGAGCATCTGAGATAATATAGAAGAATTTAACTCCTTTCCCTTTTTGTAGATTTAATACTCCGTTTATTAAAACTGGTTCTCTATATAAGTTTGTTGTTTCTTTTTCAGTCATCTGAACAATGATAACATCTCGCATAGGAGGAGCCTGACAAAAATAGCATTCTATAGGTAAAGGTAATAATAAAAATTCTTTTATATTTCTAAATTCATTCAGAGGGACCATAAAACCAACTATATGTACTTTTTGCTTATCATATTTGAGTAAAGCCTCATCAAAAGTTGGCCCCGTTCTCATATTTCCCTTCGTTTTTTGTAATATTTTCCAGGAAATAATATCAATGCCTTTGTTTTTCCTCTCCTTTTCAACCATCTGCCTCCATTTTTCACTTCTTTCGGCCAAATTACTTCGTTCTAAAAAATTATTTGTTAAAGCGACCACAGAAATGACAAAAACTACACCCACAAAAATAGTTAAATCTCTTTTTGCTCTTAGTCTCATATACTTAATTAGTCTTTCTTACTATAGTTCCATTAAATCTCTTGCAATATTACGCTTATACGCTTGCCATGCTGGTATTATCCCAGCAAGCAGACCCACAACGGCAACAGTAGCAAAAGATGTAATATGTTCTGATGTTATTATAAGTGAAGTTATACTAAGTCCATATTTTTGCGATAGATAATATCCTACAATACGGGATATTCCACCACCTATAAAATAACCCAATAAAATCCCTAATGCGGTTACCCATAATGCTTCTATGAGGACAGAACCAAAAATTTCTATCCTTGATGCACCCAAAGCTCTCATTATAGCTAAATCCCGTCTTCTTTGAATAATGGCCAAATATAAACCAATCATAATTGATAGTGCTGATATTATAACAACTAAATATCCTACGGCTAAAAGTACTGTTTTAGCTGTCCCTAAAAACTGTTCAAATAGTTTTGATATTTCCTCGACAGGTGTTGCAGACATTGCTACAGTAGATTCACGGATCATCTCACGATACTGGAACCGTAATGCAGGACTTTGTAATTGAACCAATACCGAAGTAATCATAGAACTCGGATCCTTGCCCCATTCTTCATACTTAATATCACCTTCTTCTTGTGTACCATGTTCCTCTTCATGATGTTCTGCATGTATATCCCATACAGAATTTACAGATGTAAAGATAGCTCGATCAAAAGGAGAATTCGAATAATCAAAAATCCCTACTACTGTATAAGGATGTTGTTCATGGTCATGTCCTCCTAACATTTCAGGGAGTTTGATAAATCCATGACTACTTACAAAAGTATCTCCGATATTGAGTCCTGTTTCTCTAGCTACCAATGCCCCTAATACCGCATCAAAAGGCTTTTCAAAAAATGTTCCTTCTTTCAATTTAAATGGAAAACGTTCCTCCCCTGTAATAGGACTTACCCATTTATGCTGAAACAAAGTTACTTCTGTCCCTACGATGCGAAATCCCTGATAATTATCCCCAAGAGCAATTGGATATGCCGATTGAACATACTCTTTATCATTTTTTATTTGCTCATATACAGACCATGGAATATTACCTGTTGGATTGTCCATAAAATAAACACTGCTTAAAACAAGTTGCAAAGGACTACCTTTTGCTCCTACCACTAAATCAAATGCCTGTCCTTCTTCTTCAAATCTTTTTCTTGTTTCCTCACGAAGTGTAAGAACTGAACTTATAAGTGCAACGGCTAATGCTACCGATAAAATAGTCAGAAATGTCGTAAATTTTCTATTCCATAAATATCCCCAGGCAATTCCCCATAAAGTCATGCAACTACCTCCTCATGAACTAAATTGGAACAATCATATATTTGAGGCAGTCTTTCTGCAATATTTCGGTCATGGGTTACCAACAACAATGTTAAGCCTTGTTCATTACATAATTTCAATAATAATTCCATAACACTATCTGCTGTTTTAGGGTCAAGACTACCGGTAGGTTCATCGGCTACTAATAGTTTTTGTTTGTTTGCAACAGCCCTTGCAATTGCAACTCGTTGCTGTTCCCCAACGCTTAATTGTGAAGGTTTATTGTATAATCTGTTTCCCAATCCTACATAATTTAGCAAATACTTAGCATTCTTTTTCCATTCTGACGCCGGAATCGTATCACTGAAACGCATGCCTAAAACCACATTCTGTAACGCTGTAAAAGGGGGAAGCAAATTAAAAGTCTGGAATACAAATCCTATATTCTCACCACGGAAATGATCTAATTTAGACTCAGATAGGGAAGTTATTTCTACCCCATTTACAATAACTTTCCCCTTTTCAGGTTTTAGTAAACCCGAAATTAAATTTAGTAATGTACTTTTTCCACAGCCACTGGGACCCCATAGTGCTATTTTTGATTTTGGTGGGGCATAAAACTTTTCACAGTAAAAACTTGTTTTCGGACCTAATTTTAAAAAACAATTTTCTACTCGTACCATAAATTCCTCATTTTATTTGTTATTTATAAACGAAATGACTATTTTTTGGTAATACAAATTAATACTTTATATCATGCAAATCGTTTTATTTTCAAATAATGATAAAATAATATTTTAAGTTCAAAAAAGGTTATCCTATGAAATTATTAAATACAATGATTTTATTTACATTATCTTCCCTCCTTTTCTCTATTTTTTCTCTACCCAATTTTTCCGAGTTAACAGAAATCAATCCTGAAACTATTGAATTTTTGAGAGGTGAAATACAAAAAGACACCTCTTTATCGGATGAAATTAAAATTTCTGCTGAAAAGATATTAAATGAAACTTTATTATTTATCCAGTCTATAAATAATTGGAATACAAAGTTAGAAGAATTAAATCAGGAAATCAAAAATGCTCCCAACGAAATTAAATCTAACGGAGAATTTATTTCATCCCCTCGTAAATCAGATTTACCAAATACAAAGAACTTATCTATTGATGAAATCAATCAACATTTATTAGAATCCGAAGCAGAGTATAAACAGAAACAAACTGATTTTGAAAATCTTTATAAAGAATTTGATAATAGGGATGAATATAGAAAATCGTTACTGTCAAGAATAGGCGATTTAAAGAAACAGATTCCTCAACTAACAGATTCTTTATCTACCCCTTCACAAGATCCTCCACAAATTCTAAAATTAAAACAGCTATTTGTTAACGCTCAGGTTTTATCCCTGGAAAAGGAACTTGAGTATCTAAATAAGGAATTCGAAAGCTATGAATTAATAACAAACTTGCTATCTTCAAGAATTGAAAAACTTCGCATTGAATTAAGAGAGAAAGAAAAAGAATATAACATCTGGAATAGTGAATTTAATATCAGGAAACAGGAGGAAGTTCAAAAAAATATTCTTAATTCTTTAAACCTGTTGAAATCACTTACAAAAACGGGATCTATCTTCACAGAAGAACTTTCTAAATCAGCACAAGAAAATCTAAGACTTGCTATAAAAGCCAGAGAACCTGATGGAATAGAAAATAAAATCGTATCTATTAATGATAAATATAAAAATTATAGTCAGGAATACAAAAAACAAAAAAATCAACTTGATTTATTAAAGCAAAAATCATCTACCGCTATTTCAGCATCAGGATGGGCCTTTTCTTTAAGACAGGAAAAATCAAAATTACCCAATCCTAACGATATAGAAAATTTACGAAAAAAGTTCAATAATGAATTGCTACTAATTGAAGATGAATATAACGATTTATTATCCAAAAGATTAAAAATATATGAAATTGAAAATCAATTACGGAACACATTTAATCAATATACATTAAATATATCCGAATTTGAAAAAAAGAATATAAGAAAGTCTATTGATGATTTAATAAGAACTCAAAAAAATATTCTTTCAACATTAATTAGTGATTACGAAAATTACATTTCTTTACTTTCTCAAACCATTGATATTCTAAATTTATGGTTACAACATACTTATGAATTTAAAAATTTTATTGATGAAAATATTATCTGGATTCGTTCTCCATTTCCTCGCCTGACTCTAATAGAAGCCGAAATAAGAGGGTTCTATGATAAATTTTTTCAAGTTAACTTATACTCTTATTCAGAATTACTTTATAAAATCATTTTTGTCTTTTCTATTGCACTATTAGGGATTATTATTTTATTTTTCACAAATAATTTTTTAGAAAAACAAATAGATACTGCTACAACACAAATAAAAGTTCCACTCAATTTCAGTATTGGTAGGCTGATTCGTTTCGTATATTTGTTTTTTATAAGGGTCTTTTTAATCCCACTGTGGCTTTTTGCAATAAGTATTTATCTGAAAAGTATTCCAACAAATTTTTACCTGCTAAATACGATATCAGAAGCTCTATTATTGCTGGTCCCCCCGATTATATTTTTTGAAGTTGTATATACTATCGTCAAAATTCCTTCTCTCTCAGATATAATTCTGAAACATATCAGGCACAATCTTAAAGAATTAGGTATTGTTTTTCGAATATCCTTTATATGGTTGGGTTCTATTTTATTTGTACTTCTTGTTAGTTGTCGTTTTATTCCGAATTCTGCGTTTGCTGATTTTATATTTAGAATTTTATTTTCAATATTTCTTTTATCTTGTGCAATATTGTCTCTCTATCTTTCTTTTTTCTTAAAAAAGAAAAGTGAAAATGTAAGTAGTGATAAAAAGGACCAAATCGTATATTTCATAAGTAACTTTTTAATTATTACATCAATTATCTGTTTTTTTCTTGTAGTAATTAATTTAGCAGGTTATAATTATGGCAGTCTTGAAATAACAAAAAGATTATTCATCACACTTTTCTTTGCTACAATTCTTTTTATTGTCTATCGGATATTCGATATTGTTTTAAAATTCTATCATTGGAAATCCGTATTAAATACATCTATTGCATCCCATACCACCTTATTACAATCTTCATCTATAAAAGACTCAGGACCTCAAGAGTTTCCTCCTAAAACAACTACAGAAGAGACTTTATTTTCATATACAGACCAGTTTATTCGATATTCTTTATTCGTAGTGGGCTTAGTAATAACAATTTATATTTGGTCCGATACTTTTCCTGCATTAAGTTATTTAGATAAAGTACATCTATGGCGGTCATCTACTGTTACAGAAGTGATCAATACTGCTACTATTCAATCGTCACAAAGTAATACAGGACAAACACCGACACCATCTGTTGTTGAAGAATGGGTTAGTCTATTAGACCTTTTTGGGGCTATATTAACCATAACAATTACATTTTTGCTAATCCGTTATATTTCATTCTATATAGAGTTTCTACTTTCAAAATATACACAAATACAATATGGAGAAAGGTATGCCATAACTACAATATCTAAATACGTGATCTTCACAATTGGCTTTTTAATTGCACTGGGAATAATTAATGTTACATGGAATAAAGTCCAATGGCTTGTTGCTGGATTAGGGATAGGTTTTGGTTTTGGTCTACAAGAAATAGTTGCCAACTTCGTATCCGGTTTAATATTGCTTTTCGAAAGGCCTTTGCGTATCGGTGATATTGTTACCATCGGGGATGTTTCTGGGAAAGTAAAATCATTACATATGCGTTCAACAACAATTGTCAATTGGGATAACAAAGAATTGATAGTTCCCAATAAAGATTTACTGACACAACGATTAATTAACTGGACAAGAAATGAACCTAAAATTCGACTTTGTATCCCTATCGGCGTGAGTTATCAATCTGACATAAATAAAGTTATAAAACTTCTAACGGAAATAGGACAGTCCCATCCTTTTGCTGAAGCAGACCCTCCACCCCAAGTATTTTTTCTAAAATTAGGACCCAATGCATTAGAATTTGAACTTCGTGTTTTCACTCATTCAACTTACTATCTGGAACTTCAACACGAGTTATTATGTTCAATATTTAATCGCTTCAATCAGGAGAATATTGAAATCGCCTATCCCCAATTGGATATCCACATACGGAGTTTTTTAAATACATTAAGAAAAGATGTAAATGAAGAATTACAACATAACATAAAAGATAAAGAACCTCAAAAAAATGAATTCCAATAAAGAAGAAAACATTTGTAATTCTCTTATTAATATTGAGGGGATTCCTACATCACCCGGTTGTTATGTTTTTTATGATGATAAAAAAAAGGTTATCTATGTCGGTAAAGCAAACAATTTAAAGGCTCGTATTCGTTCTTACCTCCAAAATACAGATACACGGTTTCATATACGTTTCTTGATTTCTAAAGCAAAAAATATTGATTACATTGTTACTAATACAGAGCGAGAAGCCCTTTTATTAGAGAATACCCTCATTAAACAGTATAAACCTCGTTATAATATCAGGCTAAAAGATGATAAAAACTATTTATCACTTCGAATAAATCCATCTGAAGAATTTCCACGCCTTACCTTTACTCGAAAACCTAAAAAAGATAATGCAATTTATTTTGGTCCTTTCCACTCTTCATCTACAATTCGTGAGACCTATAAACAATTACATTTCATAGTTCCTTTAAGGAGATGTTCAGATAACAATTTTCGGAACAGAACCCGTCCCTGTTTATATTTTGAATTAGGGACTTGCTTGGCTCCCTGTGTGAATTTAATATCCAAAAAAGAATATTCTGAACTTATTCAGCAGGCCATTCTTTTGCTTCAAGGTAAAACAGATATTCTCGAAAAAGAGTTATTACAACAAATAAAAAGATTATCAGAGGAATTAAAATTTGAACAGGCTGGTATCATTAGAGACCGTCTTCTCGCGTTACGAAAAATAATGGAGCCACAAAAAACATTTCTCTTCAATCAGTCGCATAGTATTGATGTTTGGGGTATATATATTTCTGATAATCATCTAATTATTTATATTTTGTTTTATAAAGGGGGAAAACTTATAGGCTCTCGTAGATTTAGTTTAAACATACCTTTAGAAATACCCCTCAATGAGTATTTAGGTTCTTTAATTCTTGATACATATACACAAAAGCTATCCATACCTGAAGAGATACTTATCCCTGTAGATATTGAAGAATTTGAATCTTTAACAGAATTGCTTATATTAAAAACAGGTAAAAAAGTGGTTATCTCATGCCCAAAACGAGGGAGCAAAGAGGAATTAATAAAATTAGCCTGTAAAAATGCTGAATCCAGATTCCTTGAAGAGAAAGAATTGCAAACAAATAAAGGAATAGTGCTTCAGGAAATACAAAAATTTCTCCACCTCCCGAGAATTCCAAAAAGAATAGAATGTTTTGATGCCTCAACTTATCAAGGAGATAGTACTGTCGTGGGTATGGTTGTTTTCGAAAATGGAACTCCTTATAAATCTCATTATAGAAAATTTTCAATAAAAAAACAAACCATCCATGACGATTACTATGCTCTCAAGGAAGCAATAACAAGACGATTTAGCGATTTGACAGATATGCCCTTTCCTGATTTATTACTTATTGATGGAGGGAAAGGACAACTAAATATAGCTCTGTCCACAATTAATGATTTAAACCTATCAAACATATCTTGTGTAGGAATAGCAAAAGCCAGAAATAAACCTTCCCGAACCAAGACGATACCAACACAGGACCGTTTTTTTATACCTAATAGGTCAAATCCGATTTTAATCCATACAAAAAACAATCCTGCACTGTTATTGCTCCAGCAAATTCGTGATGAGGCCCATCGTTTCGCAATAAAATACCAGAGGAGCAAAAAATTAAAAACGGATTTAATCAGTGATATTAAAATACCCGGTATCGGGAAGAAAAAACTCGAAAGAATCCTATCTAAAGTCAAATCAATTGATAACTTAAAGAATTCTACAATAGAACAACTGTTATCTATAAACGGTATTGGAAAAATTTTAGCGAATAAAATTATTCACTATTTTCATAACAAATGACTAATTAAATTACTATATTTTAGGGTATTTGTCTTAAAATAATAAACATAAAGAGGAAAAACTTATGCTTGGTGTTTTGTTTTTTTTAATTGTTTTATTTTTGTTTTCTATTGTTTTTTATGGATACTTTGTCTGGAACATATCAAACCAGGAACTATTAATGACCAATGAAATATATTATGTACGAACAAAAGATTTGTGGGAAATCCGATTATGCAGATTTAGGAATAATTCAGAAAAAAGCATTCCAATTCTGTTCGTTCATGGATTTGGTTCTAACCAGAATAACTTTTTACTACCTTTAGAGCACAGTATTGTTAACTATCTAAAGAATCATAATTTTGATTGTTGGACTATGGATTTACGGGGTTGTAAATCATCAAAACCGCCTTTTGGTAAAACACACAAAGATGCTTCTCTTGATGATATTCTTATATATGATTTACCTGCGGTTATTGATTTCATTTTGAAAATGACAGGATATAACAATCTTTTTTGGATTGGACATTCATTAGGTGGGATGTTACTTTATGCCTTTCTTCTTCATCATGGTTCTCACAAAATCGCAGGAGGAATTACATTAGGTGCACCTATTGGATTTGTAAATACAAAAATGAATATCCCTACTCCTCTTATTCAACTTCAAAGGCAATTCCCTCATACCATTTTTCTTTTATTTAGAATGCTAATACCCATACTAAAACTTTTAAAAATTGGCAATTCAGTTTTTCCAGTTAACCCATCAAACCTGAATCCTAACATGACTTCATGGGACCTGTGTAAAATGGTTGAACCTCCACCTACTAAAATGTTAAATACAATGACACAATGGCTCAACGAAAAAAAATGGGTCATGTTAAATGGAGATTTAGATATTCTTGAACATTTATCAGAATTGCATGTTCCTCTTTTACTTTTTTATGCACCTGATGACCCATTTGTAAATTTAGAGACGGCAAAAGAGTTCTATAACTCCCTAGAAACTACTGATAAGGAAATGCTTATTCTTGGGACAGAATCGGGTTGTAAACACAACTACAATCATTGTGACCTGGCATTTGGTGAAAATGGAGAAATAGAAGTATTTGAACCTATCAGGTTATGGTTGGAAAAACATTTAAAATATCTGCATCATTCTAATGATAAAGAGAACAAATTAAAATCGAACAAATTAGAACTAAATAGAACTGCATTAACCAAAGAAGAAAGGAAAACTATTCTATCTGGAAAGGCATATAAAAAGGTAAGTACTAAAAAGTCAAATAAAAACGCAAAAATTGTACCTAATATTGAGGAGAACGCATAATGCTAAATTTATCTCGCAGAAATTTCCTAAAATCTTCCTTAGTTAGTTCCCTTTTGTTCCCTTTTTCATCTCATACTGCAAATCCAAACAAATCAGAGAAAAATGAAACACATTCAAACAAGATAATTGTTTTTTCCAAATATCTACAAAATCTGAAATGGGAAGAACTGGCAATTGCTTGTAAAAACTGTGGTCTTGATGGTGTTGATTTAACGGTTCGTGAAGGGGGACATGTAATTCCTGAAAGAGTGGAAGAAGATTTACCTAAAGTAGTTGAGATTTTTCGCCAAAATAACCTCGGTGTAGTAATGTTAACTACTCGTTTACTTAATGCGGATGACCCTCATGCAGAAAAGATATTAAAAACGGCAGGTGAATTGAAAATATCTTATATTCGTATCGGCTATCATCAATATGATGCTGAAATGGATATTGTAGAGCAAATTCTAAAAGTAAAAAGGGATTTACAGGGATTAACAAAACTCGCAGAAAAGTATAATGTAGTGCTTGGGTATCATAATCATAGCGGAATAAATAACTTTGGCGGTCCCATTTGGGACCTCATTTCTGTGTTTGAAGAGATTGACTCTCCCAATTTAGGTTCGAATTTTGATGTTGGGCATGTTAAAGCAGAAGGGTTTGGTGGTGCGTGGAAAGTAAATACTTTAGCCATGTTACCCTGGATACGAATGCTTGCAGTAAAAGATTTTGTTATTGAAAACAATAAAACGGTATGGGTTCCTTTAGGGAAAGGATGTGTCCCTTTGAAAGAAATGTTCGACATGATAATTAAACAGGGTAATTTTGAAGGACCTATTTCTATTCACATGGAATATAAAACAAAATCTGAAAATGAAATATTAGGCTATATAAAAAATTCTGCACAGATAATTAAAAGTATCATTTAATTTATTAAATAAAAAAAGGAGATTAACATGTTTTACTCAGGTATTAGTGATGAGGCGGGCAAAACCATTCAAAAACAAATTCAGGCACATAAAGAGTTAAGCTGGTCATATATGGAATTGAGGATGGTGGAAGGAGTTAATTTTACTCAAGTTTCTGATGAGGTATTTAAATATATTAAAGATGAATTGGAAAAAAATCAAATGAAAGTCTCTTGTTTTGCTAGTGCTATAGCAAATTGGTCTCGTCCGATTACATGCGACCCTAAAATTGATATAGATGACCTTAAGAGGGCTATCCCTCGAATGCAACAACTTAACACAAAGTTCATCCGCGTCATGAGCTATCCTAATGACCCGAAATCACCCCTTGATGAAAATGAATGGAGAAAAGAAGCCATTCGTCGAATGAAAGTTCTATCAAAAATTGCAGAAGATGGCAATGTTATACTGGTTCATGAAAATTGTAGTGGATGGGGAGGGTTATCTTCCGAAAATAGTAATATTCTTTTAGGTGAAGTAAATAGTCCCGCTTTGAAAGTAGTTTTTGATACAGGGAATCCGGTTACTTATGGACAAAATGCCTGGGAATACTACTTAAATGTAAAGAAAGACATTGTATATGTCCATATAAAGGATGCAAGAAAAATTAATGGTGAGGATGTATATTGTCTTTGTGGCGAGGGTGACGGTTATGTTCCAGTGATTATTGCAGACCTTTTAAAATCAGGTTATGATGGAGGTTTCTCTATTGAACCTCATTTGGCCGCTATAATTCATACTGGACAACAAGCAGAAAGTGAAGAACAATTATATAATTCATATATCCGATATGGTAAAAAGTTAATGGAGATTGTAAGTACTGTTTTAAGTAATCTTCCATAACTATAGTTTTTTGCTTAATCCCATTTTAGGAGGTTGCCCTATGAAAATGACGAAACTACGCGAAGTATTAGCAGGTATCGTTGCTGTTCTGTTTGTACTAATTATGGCAGGCGTCGGTGCAACAATGGCCGGCTGGAATATACCTATTCTTAGTAATATTGTTAAAATGCTTATGGGTAATTGATACCTATAAACTTTCTTTTGTCAGTTCGTATATTACCAACCCGCTCGGTATCTTTGGAAAAAAATAAGTAGATTTTTGTGGCATAAATTCGCCATAATCAGCACATTCTTTTATCACCTCAGGATATATTGGATTAATCAAAAAAGTCATCTCGGCTCCTTCCTTTTCTACCATCTCAATACAACGGAAGGGGTTTGTTTCGTACGTTAATTGTATGTTGGTTTCCAATTTTAATATTTCTTCTATTATAAGTTTATGAAGAACATAAACATTTACATCATGCAATGCCTTTGTTTCCCCCTCACGAGTTATTCTTTCATATCCTTTATCATTTAGTTCTATCAAAAATCTTCCCTTATTCTTAATAACTAACCCAAAACAGTGTGAATATTTTTTATTGTTATTATTCTCACATTCCTTTTGTTTCTTCATTACATATTCAACTGGATTTTCTTCAACTTGTGTTATGTAAAAGTATTCTTTAATTTTTTCAAAAAATAAATCATAATCTAAATCTTTTAGATTATTAATAACACGATGGGGAGCATATATCACAAGTCCGGGGTCTTCAAATGCGACAAAACCTGTTAAAACATAACGATAGGGTTCAATAGAACATTCTGTACTTTCATTAATATTTTTTTTCTTCTCCTCCCAAACTTTCCTTGCGGTTTGAAATCTATGATGCCCATCTGCAATATATAAAGTTTTATTCTCAAATAAAGATGTTAATTCTTCATTCCATTCTATCAGCCACAGTTCATTTAATACCCCATCAATAGTAACGACACTAATATCAGGAAGTTTCCCTTTATCTTGAACATATTTTACAAAATACCGATGTAGCATTTTTTCTTTATCAGGAAAGATGAAAAAAACAGGGCTTAACTGAGCATTTGTTGCTTTTAATAAGGAAATTCTATCTTCAACAGGTTTATTAAATGTTCTCTCATGAGGTAAAATTTTTGATTTTTTCTCTTTCTCATCCGGTATTTCTGTAAGTGCTAAAAGTGTAATCCTCTCCATTTGAATACCTCGAACATCTGTAAACCTCTGACGAAGCCAATAGGCACTTTTCTGTCCCTCACGAATAAGTATTTTTTTCTCCTGCCATTCCTTAAACAACTCACTGGCTTTTTCATATTTTGTTTTATATTCATCCTCAACTGGCAGATCAAGATGTACAAAGTTATACTCACTTCTCTTGGCAAGACATTCCCTTATTTCTGGGGTTATAATGTCATAAGGAGGTGTTATTACATTACTAAAGTCTTTTATCCTATCAGCGTTATATCGTAATGCCCGAAAACCTCTAACTAATGGCATAAAAAATCCTCTTAAAAATTATTTGTTTCTGGGGATTGACATCCTTATTATATTATTCTCGAAAGATATTTTTCTAAAAGGTTTTTCTTTACCTATTTTTTACTCTTTCTTATTTCATCTTGTAAATATAAGTAAGTTGAGGCAATAAAAACAAAGATAAAAAATGTTAAAGTAAGATAGTCGACAAATATATCATTAAAACTTTTTCCCGTAACTTTATCTAAAATATATTTAATAAACGACACCGGTAATTGTCCTTCTCCAAGTTCTTTTTTTATTCTCCAATGGAAATCGGTAAGAAAACAATATCCAAAACCGTTATATAACCCCAAAACAAACCATGAAATAGCAATTACAGTTACTAAAAGATAATGAACTTTTCTTGTCTTTCTATAAATCCAGCCAAATATAAAAAATAATATTAAACTAATATGTAAAACTGTGAGAACCACATCAAAAATCTCTAAGCAAAACATTTATAAATTTTACCTATAATAATTAATTATCCTCTCCCTCAGGTTTCCACATGCTCCATTACTCATAAAAACAACAACGGCATTTTTCTTTAAATCAGTAGTTATATAATTGAATATTTCATCAAAATTCTCGGCCCATTTACTGACTTTTCCTCTATTATTGTGAAATTGTATTATTGCTTGCTTATCTAACCTCCTTTCTTCAGGGATCTTCTCCTCTCTATAAATAGGTGTCAACCATATCTCATCCGCTATTAAAAGGGATTCTGCTATTTCATTTTGAAATATATTCGTTACGGTTGTATTGGAACGGGGTTCAAATATTGCCACTAAATATTTATCTGGATATTTTGCTTTAAGTGCTTTTATTGTTTCATATATCGCGGTAGGGTGGTGTGCAAAATCATCGACAAATATTCTACTGTCAACCTCTAAAAAAACCTCCTGTCTTCTTTTAATACCCTTAAATCCTTCAATCCCTTGGATAATATCATTTATAGATACTCCAATTGAATGTGTTACTGCAACAGCAGATAAAATATTTAATGCATTATGCATACCAAAAAGGTTTGTATTAATCACACATAATTCTTTATTTTTATAATAGATATATACCCTCATTTTGTTATCTTCATACTTTATCTCTGTTTTTACTCGCCAATGAGACCCTTCCGAAGTTCCATATAGTTGATAGGGACAGTAACAATGTTCTTTTAACACATTAGCATGATTATCCTGACACAACACGACCAACCCTTTTGATGGAGTTATTCTTAGAAGCATTCGAAATGCTTTTTCTATCTCATCAAGATTATTGTATATATCACTGTGGTCATATTCCAGAGATGTTACAACCAATATATGAGGTAAGTAATGTAAAAATTTCGCACGTTTATCGAAAAAAGCAGTATCGTATTCATCACCTTCTATCACAAAATAAGAACCTTTTTGACCTAAATAGGCAGGTATTTCAAAGTTTATTGGGAATCCCCCTATTAAAAATCCAGGGTCATAACCTGCATATTTCAGTATCCATGCAATTAAGGAAGTAGTCGTAGTTTTCCCGTGAGTCCCTGTAACAACGATATTCTTCCGATGAAATAGAACATTTTGTTTTAACCATTCTGGTAGACTGTAATAGGGAATGTTATTGTTCAAAACAGCCTCTACTTCTTTATTACCCCTACTCAAAGCATTTCCTATAATTACATAATCTGGATTCCATCCTAAGTTTTTTGAATCATATCCCTCATATATCGGCACATTTAACATTTTTGTCAATAGTGATGTAGGTGGATATAGAGGATTATCACTTCCTCTCACTTCATGACCCAATGCCTTCGCTATATAGGCCCCCCCTATCATTGCTGTTCCGCCAATACCCGAAAAATGGACTTTTGACATTTATACTAATACCTTAATTAAATGTATTTTTAAGTATTAGTATAAATCAGAGAAGAAAAATATTACCAGTAAACATTAAAAACTAAAATATGTTTTTATCTTAATTTTTTATGAAGCGGATGATAAATTTGCAGAGCGGGGTTTTAATCCTAAGATTTTTCTTGATATTTCAAGACATTTTGGACAATATGTATGTGAAACTTGTGTATAAATTTTTGTTGTAAGAATCCATTCATTTGTCTCACGATTTAATATTTTTTTGCATACACAGCATTGAGTAACCATAGCAGACTTCCTTGTCTTTGTATAATCCTTTATTTGTTCTATATAATTTATCGACATTTATAATAAAAACTTTAACAAAATTAAATTATTTATTGATATTATTGTTTACAATTGGAGTTTTTCAATGGACAAAAAACAATTACTTAATTTTAATGTTCATAAAGAGGGAGATATCTTTGAATTACTTATAAATCTTGCTCGTTATTTGCGAGGGCCTGAAGGTTGTCCCTGGGATAAAAAACAAACATCTCTCGATTTTGCAAAATATGCTAAAGGAGAATGTGAAGAATTTATTGAAGCATTAGAAAAAGGAACCATTGAAGATATCAATGAGGAGTTCGGCGACACATTTTTTATTTTGATTGCTTCTGCTGTCGCAGGAGAAGCAGAAGGCAAATTGAATTTGTTGGAAGCCTTACTATCTGCTCATAGAAAAATGATACGGCGACATGAGCATGTATTCGGAGACAAAAAAGCGACTACTGAAGAGGAAGCATGGAACTCCTGGCATAAAATTAAAGAAGCAGAAAAAAACAATAAGAATTTATAATCTTCTACTTTTTAATCTCTGGCAAACTTGCCGCAGCAATAGATTGACCTACTCTGCGATTCTTCTCGTCTGGCAATTGCACATTTATTTTTTCGTGTATCTCGGGAAACTCTGTTTTAAGAACTTTTTCGCATTCTTCCATCATAATAGGACCACCACTTCCCGAAGTACATCTTCCTAATATAAGAACATGTTTAATATCATAAAAGTCGTTATAATGAGCAAGTGTATACCCTAAATAGGTTCCCATTGTTTGCCAAATCTTCACAACTTCTGGATTTCCCTTTTCTAACTCTTCTTGGATTATCTTCAATTTTTCTGCATCCGTTATATTCCCTGGAATTTGAATATCTGCTTTTGGAGCAAGTCGAAAAACACATTGTTGAGAAAAGTAATTTGCACCTACTCCCCTATCTCCAGACCATTCTTCAACAGGAGCCTCCGGATTATAATCTACAGGAGCAAAAGCAAGTTCATTCAACCAATCTGTAATATTCCCTGCAGGAGTTACATACCCTCCCGCCTCACTCGAACCCATTGCGATCCCTAACACCGCATTGTCTCCTATAGACATAGAACCCGCCAAGGCAGTAACTTCCCCATCATTTACTACCACGAGGGGAACATTTAACTCTTTTCCGATGCGATTAAATAGTTCACGCACTTCTCCAAATTTTTCTTTAGGGATTCCTCTAAATAGCGAGGCTACCATTGCCCGATTATTCACATAAACGCCCGCAGAACTTCCTCCTACGGCATCCAACCGGGGCATTTTTGATGCGGCTGTCTTTATTGCTGTTATAATCTCATTATAATGGTAGTCAGGGTTTGATTGTTTACGTGGTTCCCATATTACCTCTTCACTATATACTACCTCACCATCAATAACAGCAGAGGCTTTACGGTCTGACGCCCCTAAATCAAATCCTACACGGCATCCATCCAAATGTCTTCCTAAACACTGTGAAGTTTCTTTTTCTGACGGGACTTCCTTCTCTGATTTGCATTCTACAATTGTAAATGTTTTTTCATACACATCTTCCCCCATAAATTTGAAGTCAAAAGACCTAGTTCCCTGTGGAGAATATATTTTCTTTAAAAACTCAATCAGCGGTTGAGGTGCATATATATATACTTTCCACCCACCCCTTTGCCATAATAAAAATTTAAGGATTCTCTCAATGTAATAAAAACCAGTCTCAAATAAAGGATGACTTTCACCAAAAATTTTTGTCTCGAATCTTGATATAGAACCATTCAATCTTTCTAACGCAATAATAACCCTTGTAGTATCGTTTCCCTCCTCAACCATCTTTCTAAATTTATCATTTGCTAACTTTGGGGGGATATATCTTAAATCCATAGGAGGAATAATTTTTGGCTGAACTGACATCCATGCTACTTTCATTTTATTCTCCTTTATTTTGTCTCTTTTATTTTTTCCTTTTTCCTTGCACACAAAAGTGCAGATCCTAATGCAACCGCATCATCCCCTAATTTTCCAATTTCAATAATTACTTTTTTTCGTAAAAACGGCATAGCATGTTCTTTTACTGCTTTTTGTATTTCTTCTTCATATATTTTTCCTAATGCCTCAATCAAACCACCCCCTAAAATAACCAATTCTGGACTTAGGATATTTATCAGATTTGCAATAGCCACACCTGTCAAATAAGCCGCTTTCCTAACTATGCTTTCAACCTTCTTTTCGCCAATCGCTATTGCTTCCGCTATGACACTGCTTCTTATCTTTGAAAAGTCTGTTCCCACTTTTTCAAATAGATAAGGGGATTCTCCACGAAGAATAAGTGCTGTAATTTCTCTTGTTATTGCTATCCTCGAGGCTAAGGCCTCTAAACACCCTCTCTTTCCACAGCCGCACAAAGGTCCATCTATTTGTAAAGTCATATGTCCTACTTCGCCTGCTCCCCCACTTGCACCGTGAACAATTTTCCGATTCACAATCAGTCCTCCACCAATACCCGTACCTGGAAAAACACCGACTACATGCTTCGCTTCACTATTATCCCCTAACAGCCATTCTGCATATGTACCTAAATTTACATCATTATCTAACACTACAGGCACTGAAAAATGTTTAGATAGTATTTCCACAATAGGGAAACTTTTCCACCCAAGATTAGGCGTATTTATAACAATTCCATTTTTAGGGTCAACAGGGCCTGGTGCTCCTACTCCTATACCTACTATATTAGAGGTACCAGCCTCCTTTATTGATTCTTCTATAATCTCAATAATTTTATTTTCAGGTTCTACATCTTTTAACCAACTTTTTGTTTTCTTTCTACATCTTGATAGAATTTCAAATTTTTCATTTACTACAATCGATAAAATTTTTGTCCCTCCGATATCTACACCCACAATATATTCTTCTGTATTCATATTTCTACCTCAATTTTTTGTTAAAATACCAATAAATCTACCCATTCAAATTATTTATACAGATTGTTAACTCTGATAAGTACTATTTTATACTAAACGCCTTTGTCAATTTCATCCCATATTCGAATACCCCTCTGTTCTGCTCGTGTACCTTTTTTGATAAGTTTAAAAAAATAGCCTTTTGCCAACATTCATAAGGGATAGGCAAATAGTTACTCAAAGCACCTAATAAACATATGTTAAAATTTTTTTGGTTCACAGGTAAATACTTTTCATCATTAAGAAGGGATAAGTTTCTACTTTCCCCCACAATAAGAGAAATATCAATGACTACTCCATTAGGTTTCAATCGATATAAATTATTTTCTAATTCATCAGGATGTAGCAAAACTAAATAGTCTCCTTCCCCATCCGGGATTAAAGGACTATAAACCTTTTCTCCAAAACGCACATCACTAGAAACAGAGCCGCCCCTCTGACTCATCCCATGAATTTCACTTTTTCGGACATCATAACCTGCCAAAAAAGCCGAATCTGCCACTATATTTGAGGATAAAATAACGCCTGTTCCCCCAATACCTCCTAAAATAATATTAACTACCGCCGGTTGAGACATCGGATTTATCTCCTATAACTTCCTGTTTTACATTTTTTTGTTGTTTCTTTCTTAATAAAGCACACATTTTTCTTACAACAATTAGATTTGTCTTATTATTTTCGAGAGACTCCTCTAATGCTTTTTCAAAAACAGAAATGCGGTCTGTAACCACAACATTTTCTACCCCGATGGCTCGAGCCACATCTTCAATAACAACTTGATTTGTTGGCTCGTGATTTAATTTTTTACCTGTTCCGGGATGTTCCTGCATACCGGTCATTGCTGTCGTGTTATTATCAAGTACTATAACTATATGTCCTGTAGGTGGTGGATTGTAAACCATTTCCACGATTCCCGGGATACCACTATGAATAAAAGTACTGTCCCCTATTACACTAACTACCCGCTTTGCTTCCTCCGGTGGTAGTGAATGTCTCAAACCCAAACCTACTGTTATACTTGCCCCCATACAAACGCACGAATCTATGGATTGAAATGGTGGTAAAACACTTAATGTATAACATCCTATATCCCCTGTAACAATACAATTCGTTTTTGATAACAGGGTAAAAACCGCTCTATGGGGACAGCCATCACATAGCCGGGGCGGTCTACCGCGTTTAATTGGTGGCTCAGGAGAAGTATCCCCTTTTAATATGCGTCTCACTCTATTTACATTGAGTTCGCCAAAACGATACATCTCCGGTTTTTCTTCCACAGGTATACCATAATATCTACAATTCTCAACTAAGAATGGGTCTCCTTCTTCAATCACAATACATCTTTTGTGTCTTTGGACAAATTCTCGGACTTTTTCTTCAGGGAAAGGATAACACATCCCAATTTTTAGAACCGAAGCATTCGGTTCTGCTTCCAGAACATGAAGATAGGAAACACCTGAAGTAATAATCCCTAATTCTTCGGATTTCGTTATTTCTTTATTCAGATGACTTGTCTCATTCCATTTCTTAATTTTTGCTAACTTTTCCCGTAATCTTCTATGGGCTGGCCTTGCATACCCAGGTATCATTACTCTCCCCAATTTATCAGGATTATATTTTATTGGCAAGACAGGTATATATTCCTTGTCTTCATATTCAACAATAGACATAGAATGGCAAACCCTTGTTGTGGGTCTTAGTAAAACCGGGAATTTCCATTCTTTAGATAATCGAACTGCTTCTAAGAAAAAGTCATAACATTCCTGACTATCACAGGGCTCTAACATCATTACACCAGCAGAACGGGCATAATTTCTATTATCCTGCTCATTTTGGCTCGAATGCATATCAGGGTCATCTGCAGAAATAATAACAAGAGAGCCCTCCACTCCTGTATACGCAACAGTAAAAAGGGGGTCAGAGGCTACATTTAGCCCAACATGCTTCATCGTTACCAATACACTTCCACCCGTAAAAGCAACTCCAATTCCAACTTCAAGGGCTACCTTCTCATTCGGACTCCACTGTGCCCTCCCACCAAATTCCGAAAAATATTCCAAAATCTCTGTTGAGGGTGTCCCAGGATACCCTATTCCTAAGGTAACCCCCGAATGCAGAGCGGCCAACGCTATCGATTCATTACCAAACATCAATTTTTTCATAAAGAATTCTCCAAAAATATAATACAAAATCAAACAATTCAATGAAAGTGATATTATAACATATTACTATACACTATAAAAAGTAACCGCCTTTTATGATTCATTTTCTTATATTAAAGACACAGAAGAGAAAAGTATATAAAAAATACCAAACCGAATTTTTCAAAAAAAACAATATTGCACCATTCTATAATCTATCTAAAAATTGTCAACTTTAACTAGGAGAAACAATTCCTTTCGTTAGCCGAGCTATATAGGTTGGAACATAAATAACAAGAGACAATGGTTTGGGATATGTTTTAAGCACTCTAAAGATTCTATTTAGATTAAAGAAAAATTGTATATTTGCTTTCCTTTGGTAACCAAAAAAAATATCATCAGGAATATCTGTCAAATTAACTTTTGCGCTAACAAAACAAACATCTCTGTAGTCTACTTCCTTAAATTTTTCAGGTTTATTCTGCTTAACCCATTCGTACATAGGTGTTCCAGGAAAAGGTATCACAGTAAAAAAGGTTGCAGTATGTAGTTTGGAATTAGCTGCTACATCAATAGTTTGCTGTAATTCTTCTTCTGTTTCTGTTGGGAAACCTAACATACAAAAACCATGTATGTATATTCCTTTTTTGTCCATCATCTCAGTAGTTTTTATAAATTTGGGTATATCTAAATTCTTGCATGTAAACTTTTGTAATCTGGGAGACCCTGTCTCTAATGCAAGAGAACATGTAAATGTTCCCGCTTCATACAAAGATTCTACTACTTCTTCTGTAACTAAATCGGCCCGGATAGCATTCGGAAACGACAGTTTCAGTTTTAAGTCATTCTTTTTTACTAACTCTGCAAACTCAAACACTCTTTGTTGCCTGAAATTGAAATTATCATCTAAAAATTCAAAGTCCACAATATCATATTTTTTGTTTAACCACTTTATCTCCTCAACAATCCTCTCCGCACTAGTAAAACGGATTTTCTTCCCAAAAATAGAATGGCACCATATACAGTGATACGGACAACCCCGACTACTTACAAGTGAAGCGTAACTTCTTCTTGGAACTAAAGTCATAGACCTTATTTTCCAATATCTCGGTAAATCGATAAGGTCATATGCGGGAAATGGTAAGTGGTCCAAATCAGAAATTATAGGTATGCCCCCTGCGTTTTCGATTATTTCGCCATTAGCATCTTTCCAAATAATACCTGGGATTTTACATAAATCCTTTTTTTGCGGATAACTCTCAACAACTTGATGAAAGGCTATTTCACCCTCTCCTGGGACAACAATATCTAAATTTTCACAATCTATAAAAGCCTGTTTTTTTATTGCAGAAGCATGAGGTCCACCTAAAACTATCCATGTATCAGGCAATAATTGTTTCAGTGTGTCCGAAATTATAGGTATAATATATGCAAAAAGAGTTGATGAAGATATACCTACTATATTAGGCTTTATATCGTATATAACTTTCACAAGTTCTTCTGGGGTATAATTTTCGAGCCGTTGATTGATTATTTTAACTTCTACATCCTTTTTTCTCTCTCTTAAAAATGATGCCAAATACATAATACCCATAGGGGGAGTAGCATCGGGATACATCAATTTCCTATAACCAAGATTTACAAGAACTATCTTTATTCCCATCACTCACTTCCAATAAGATTATTAATTTTTAATATTATAACATAATGCTTTTTGTATTTAGATATGATTGACCTCACAATGACCTAAATACACTCGATAAGTCACATCTTCTTCCCCATTCTTAGTTCATGTAGGTTGATTATTTACTTCACACACACTAATTAAAAATTCTAACATTATTCTTTATTTTTCCATTTGTAATAATATTTCGAATATAGGACTCAAAGGCATTAAACCTTCATTTTTAATCCTTTTAATCTCTTTTTTACAACTATCATACTTTCCTGTTAATTCACTGCCCATTTGTGGACGGCATTTACTTTTGATAAATCTTTTTAAAAACTTATTTTTCATTTCTGCCTTTTGTATATACATTTTACCAATATCTTCTCTATCCGTTCTAAGGCAAACTATACCTTTAAGAAAATACATATCACTAAACTTAGGATATTTATTGATGAGATAATCACTCATACTCTCGGCTAATCTATATTCTCCATTTACAATCCACTCACTAATAATATAAATATTTACCCATGGCAATAAAGGCCACATAGGGATATACTCCTTTAATATATCCATGTACAATTCGTTCTTTTTTCCATTATCATATAAAGGTTCTATACTAGCTATTAATTTATCATAATCCACAAAGTCGTTTTTTACTAATATATTTTTACTATCCTCATTATTCTCATTTGTTTGCACATTATTATCTTTAAATACCTGTCCCACAAGCAGGTTATATTCTCCTGGAAACACTTCCCAATTTACATCTATTCCCCTTTTTAAAAAAAACTCGTCCAATAATTTTATAATACTATCTTGATACAAGATTTGTAATGTGTAGGGTTCTATTATAATCCATACATTACTTTTACTTAACAATATGTTCTTTACTTTTTTGGTTAGCCCATGGAGAGTATAAAAAGTTTCATATCCTAAATCTTTTCTTTTTTGGTAAATTTTTCCGACATCCCACATTGATGTGCTTCTTTGCCCTAAAACGATATCATTTATGCCTGCATTTTCTTCAATATATTTAATTGCATATTTGTAATCGGTTCTATTTTTGTATGAAATTAGACTAAAACATTGAATCGCGTAAGAAAAGAGGAGTGTTACAATTAGAAAGTTGGAGAATATTCTCATTCTTAAATTTAGTAATACCACAGAAAAAGAAATATACATTAGAGGAAAAATATAAAAAAAATACATTGGGTGGAAAATAGGCTTTCTTATAACTATAAATTCTAAAACTAAAAATAAAGTTATCGGAATTATTATCGAAACTAATAAATAGTAATGTTCTTTTTTTCTTTCTTTATAGCAATACCAAATAAAAAGTATAGAAAGAAAGAAAATTAAAAATATAATATAATAATCTA